>NZ_LR734808.1:974062-1298750 GCF_902506655.1 Marinoscillum sp. 108
TTCTCCTTCATCACTTTTGATCAAAGCCTCCAACACCTGCTCAGCATTCAACCCGGTCTTTAAAAGCGCAAGGCCTTGCGGACCAAAAGCAGGATTGGAAAAGGACTGGGTAGCTATGGCCCCTACTCCGGCTTCAGCCCAGGTAACTACGGTGCCCACCGAAAACCAATGAGACTGAACCGCAACACCCAAATCCCCTGTCTCAGGATCGTATGCTACTATGGAGTAAGTATGGACCAACGGATGCTCTTTATTATACTGTGCGTTAGCCACCCAAAACACCATCAGGGAAATACAACTCAGAACAATCTTTCTCATCTCAGTCATTTTCTAATCTGAATATTTCACTCGCAAAATGCTCAATATAAGGACCCACACCCGTGCCATGAGTGCCTCCCGACAATGTGGTGAATGAAACCACATTAGCAGAAGCTCCATTGGCAATGAGTTTTGCATACACATCTACCGAATTTTGATAAGGAACCGTAATATCTGCATCCCCATGATACATAAACATCGGAATGGTAGGTGTCCAGTCTGTCAGGCTATTTTCAAGAAAAGCCTCTTTCACAAAAGCGTATGCCGGCATATCAACACCCGCAATAAATTGGGGGTTTAACAATATTGAAAGCTCGTCACTCAAGAGTGCATTGATTTCACCTCCACTTTTGGACCCATCAAAATATCCTGGAATGGCGGCAGCATAGGGTTCATTAAAAAACACATTTAACTCCTGATTCCAATCATAAGTCGTCTTGTAAGCATAGGCCACATAAGCCAGGAAAAAAGGCTGATGATAGGTATCAAGCGTAAAGAAGTATTCCTGAAAGGCTTTGACATCATACCCACCGGAAGATGGGAAAGATGCTTTCAGGTCATAGTACGCCATACCCACTTCCTCGACATACTTGTGTGTAGCCATGGTAGCATACCCGCCCTGAGAATAACCAGCCAGATACAATTCATCATCGATGGACATTTCCAAATCCGCCACCAGCTGCCTGGAAGCATAAATGCCATTGACGACAGAAGTGGCCGTAAGGTCTTCCACATAGTATGGATGCATGAGATCACCCGATGCTCCAAAACCGATAAAGTCTGGCAGGATCACCACAAGCCCTGTGCTAGCCAATGCCGAAGCAAAAATGATTTGACCATCTGAAAGCTCCAGATTGGTTGGGGCCTCTGCCTCCGAAGCAATGGTACCGTGCTGAAAGCTGACTGTGGACACCGTATCCTCCGTATTGGGTAGCATAATCACTGCCGAGGCGGTGATGGAATCTCCCTTATAGTCAGTCTTATAAGTGATTTTATACAAGGTCACATCATGAACCATCAGGTTAACATCCACATCCAAACCGGACAATGATATGAAGGCACGCAGATCCCCTGCAGGACGTGAAAATATGCGGGTGGCTTCTACGAGCGTTTGTGGAGATGCCTCTACCTTTTCTTCCTTAGGAGTGACATCCTCATCCTTGCAACTTCCGAGGAGCATCAGCATCCCGAGGCCACCTCCCAATATCCATAATTTCATCTCCTTCATCATCCTGACTTTAAAAGTTCTATACCAAAATAGGTGCGTCTGATTCCTTGTCTACCACATCCTTTTCTATACGGAGTTTGTCGATGATAAACTCCTGACGATCAGGGGTGTTTTTACCCATGTAAAACCTCAGCAGATCCTTGATCTTGGTATCCTTCTGAAGGATAACAGGCTCCAGTCGGATGTCCTCCCCTATGAAACCACCAAACTCCTCGGGCGAAATCTCTCCCAATCCTTTGAATCGAGTGATCTCGGGTTTATTTCCTAATTTTTCGATGGCTGCCTTACGCTCCTCATCACTATAGCAGTAGATGGTCTCCTTTTTATTTCTCACCCTGAAAAGTGGGGTTTCCAGAATATAGACGTGGTTATTTCTAACCAACTCAGGGAAAAACTGAAGGAAGTAAGTCAACAGCAGTAATCGGATGTGCATACCATCCACATCGGCATCCGTGGCAATCACGATCTTTCTATACCTCAGTCCTTCCAGACCGTCTTCTATGTTGAGTGCATGTTGCAGGAGGTTAAACTCCTCATTTTCATACACCACCTTTTTGGTTTGCCCAAAGCAGTTGAAAGGCTTACCTCTCAAACTAAAAACCGCCTGAGTTTGTACGTCTCTTGACTTGGTGATGGATCCGCTGGCACTGTCTCCCTCGGTGATAAATACCATGGTCTTCTCCAGCAACTCATCTGAGCCTTTTTTGTCGTCATAGTGAATGCGACAATCTCTTAGCTTCTTATTGTGAAGATTGGCTTTTTTGGCCCGTTCATTGGCCAGTTTCTTGATACCGGCAATTTCTTTCCGCTCTCGCTCCGACTGAAGGATGCGCTTGAGCAATGCGTCTGCGATCTGACTATTCCTATGCAGGTAGTTATCGAGCTCTTTCTTTAGGAAGTCATTAATGAAAGTTCGCATGGTAGGCCCTTCCTCAGCCACATTAATGGAACCCAGTTTGGTCTTGGTCTGGCTCTCAAAGACCGGCTCCTGAACCCGCACTGCTACCGCACTCACGATGGATGCCCGGATATCTGAGGCCTCGAAGTTTTTTCCGTAAAAATCCCTGATGACCTTCACTACTGCTTCCCTAAATGCCGCCAGGTGTGTACCTCCCTGGGTAGTGTGCTGTCCATTCACAAAAGAGTAATACTCTTCCCCATACTGATTAGCATGGGTCATGGCCACTTCTATGTCATTGCCCTTAAGGTGGATGATTGGATATCGCAAGGCTTCTTCATCTGTCTTGCGCTTCAGTAAGTCCAGCAGACCATTCTCAGAATGGTATTTTTTACCATTGAAATTGATCGTGAGTCCTGCATTCAGAAAGGCATAGTTCCAAAGTAAGTTCTCGAGGTATTCGGGTATAAAGTGATAATGTTTAAATACCGTGTCATCTGGCTCGAAACTAATGGCTGTTCCATTGCGCTCCGATGTTTTTTCCACCTTGGCATCATTGGTGATTTCACCTCTTACGAATTCTGCCAGCTTGGTTTCCCCATCTCTGAACGACTGTACCCTAAAATAAGAACTCAAAGCATTGACGGCCTTGGTTCCCACACCATTCAGTCCTACAGACTTCTGGAAAGCGCCGGAATCGTATTTTCCACCGGTGTTGATTTTACTCACACAGTCCACCACTTTGCCTAGTGGAATCCCACGGCCAAAATCCCGTACCTCCACCTTTCGGTCAGATACTTTGATGTTGATGGTCTTTCCGTGTCCCATCATGTGCTCATCGATACTATTATCGATGATCTCCTTCACCAATACATAAATACCATCATCGTGAGCCGAGCCATCGCCCAGTTTCCCAATGTACATCCCGGGTCTCAGTCTGATGTGTTCTTTCCAGTCTAGCGACTTGATACTATCCTCGGTATATTGTACTTCTGCCATACGCGCGTTTGAAATCGGATGATTAAACCATTGATTTGATCAACTCAAATCGGAATTTATACAAAAAAACAGATTTAGAAAGGCCTTAAAATCAGTAGTGACTTGAGCCTTTAAATGAATTGAAAAGCCTTAAAATATTGCAGATCAAGTAGTTTTAGGCCTTTTTATAGATCATATAAAATAATCCTAAAATCCAGGAAAAAATAAGGGCCGGTCCCAAGTAGTTCAAATAGGCAAAGCCGGAGGCGTTGAGGTGTGCACTGTTATTGAGTACCCCAATGAATCCTACGAGAAGAGTCAGGCAAATATTAATCACAAATGCTCCGCCCCTTACCCAGGCCTTTACGTCCTCATTTTCAATTTTACCTTCAAAGAGTTTTTGAAAAGCCAGCATCACAAGGTTTACGATCACGAAACCAGCCACCACATAATAGAAAAAGGTCTCCTTGTGTAACTGCAGACTACCTGCACCTGGTTCCAACGCGACCATGATGGGTAAGTAGGCATATACCAGTACGAGAATGATCAGGAAAAGAATGATGGAAAGTAACTTGAGGAAACTAACGACTCTAAGCATATTTAATTAAACGAAGCTGTAATTTTCAAATGTCAAATCTTACTAACTGCACAAAAGTAGGTCACCCCAAGCACAATCACCTTGACTGAAAAAGAATTTATAACAGCAATTCAAAATCATACCGGGATCATCCACAAGATCCTGTATCTGTACGTGGATGACACGGAAGATAAGCGGGACCTGAAGCAGGAAATCCAGCTACAGGCCTGGCGTGCCAAGGATCGTTTCAGGGGAGACTCCCAGTTCAGCACCTGGCTGTACAGGGTGGCACTTAATACGGTATTTACTTTTAATAGAAAGCGAAAAATCTCCTCCACCAGCCTGGATTCAGCAGCAGAACCCATCCACCATCTTGCTGAAAAAACCGAGCGATCAGAACTACTCCTGAGAGCCATTAAAAACCTGAATGATGTGGACAAAACGATCATAACACTCCATCTGGAAGACTATGACAATGGAGAAATTGCCGATATCACCGGCCTGAGTAAAAACAACGTGGGTGTAAAGCTCCACCGGATAAAGGAAGCATTGAGGAAAAAACTTAACGAAAAAGCCCAATGGACGAACTAAAGCAAGCCTGGGAAGAAATGACTTCCGACAGCAAGGATTTAACCCAGCTGTCTGAGGCAGAAATTAAGGGCACAACCAGCGTAAAATCCGCAGGTGTGATAGAAAAGCTACGATCTGGGGTAAAGAAGAAGTTGGCTTATGCGGTCTTTTTCACATTAGCCATTGGGGGCGGTATTCCTTTTGCATTTCCGCTGGCCTCTCAAATCCTGCTCACCATCCTCTTTGTTGCTTATCTCGTGGGTGCGGTATTGCTCTATCAGGAGTTGCAAATACTCAACAGAGGTGTAGACATGACTCAGGATGTACTACACGGACTCACTACCTACCGCGACCGTATCAAACGTGTGCTCAGGTATGAGGAGTCCACTGCCCTGGCCCTCTACCCTGTCTCCATTTCCGGTGGGTTTTTCCTGGGATTTCAGCTGGTAGATCGCGAAGCTCAGATTATGACCCAAACCATTCACTGGGTTTTTCTGGTCATTACCATCTTGCTCTTCACCATAGGTGGTCACTGGCTGGCCAGGTGGATGAACCGAAAGGCTTTCGGGCAGTACCTGGATAGATTGGATGAAACCATCGAAGAATTGAGGGGAATTTAACGCACGGGAAAGTTCAGTATTTAGGTGCTTCTCCTATGTTTGCAGCCCAAACGCTCAAACCAATGCATCAAATACGCCTCATGCGGCCTGGATCTGATGGTCACATCATCAACGAGTATGGACTACCTGAAAAGCCTCCCCATGATTGGGGTTTTCTACCTGCTGGAGATGCTGCGGTCACCAGAAAGGTGACTGCTCTAGGAGACTGTTGGCGGATACAAATCAAGAAAGGAAGGCGCCTGCAATCACTTGGGATATGGGCACCAAAGGATAATATTATCCGAGCCAAACAGGAGGTAAAAAACATGCGCTCCACCCCTGATTATGCCAAAAAGAGAGCCAGAGCGGCCAAATCACGAGATCAAAAGCAGGCAGCATATACTGCAGAATTTGAGCAGGCAGTCATCAACTTCCTCAACTTTCACCCAGTGTACAAAGCATTCGAAACACAGATGGCCAAACTAATCACTGCTCATGCCATTCCGATAGGCAGTGGTACAGTGGCTCGTACTCAGATGATCCCGCTCTCTGAAAGAGCTTCAAGAGCCGTAACAGCATGGATGCGACATCAAACAACAGAATATGATCGGATGAAAATCGCCAGGGTGAAAGGAGAAAGACGAGCTGTGCGCCGAAAGCTTGCTGAGCGCTCTTCAGGGCTCCTGAAAGCCTACAGAAAGGGTGAACCCATTGCTCCTGAATGCCCACTCCAGAAGGCTTTGAAGCGTACCAACTGATTGTATCAGTCCTTCAGCATGAATAACTCCATCCTTTCGGCATGAGCCGGATCATAAAATAGCATCGGGGCTCTCAACTTCCTGATGGCAGCTTCCAGGTTCGTAAAGTTGGACTGGGGAATGTGCAGAGGGATTTTGTAGAGAATAGGGTCTTTTTTATCAATAGGGAACGGCACTCTGGACTGATACAAATAAGGTATAAGGGTTGCATTGCAATTCAGCGCAACGCGTGAAACCTGATGGGCCTCCAATAGCTCTGTGAGGGTAAGATTGATCTTCTCGAAAAACTCTGTGGTAGCCGCCAGCCTCACCCTGGATCCGGCTCTCGATTTCCCCTTTTTATTTAAATATTTGATCTGACTGAACCCCTGCTTTTTACGGGTCATATAAGCGGAAAATGTGGTATGATACACATTGTTGCTGCCATGCATAATGCAAATAGCAGCATTCCCAGACTCAATTGTCAGATAAAGCACACAAGCGGCTTGCTCAGGAATGGAAAAGTCCTTACGCACGGTGAGATGCAAGGGCAATCGGATGAACCCTAAAGATTCATTGTGTTCATCATTCAGTACTACCAAATGCCGCTTGAGGTCATAGACCGCATGTGGAAACTCCCGTTTAACCATATCCATTAACTCACTGATTGGCAAATGGTACAAATTGGCTTTGAGCTGATCCATGAATGACCTTTTTTGAGAAGTCAAATCTAATGATCAGATGGGTTCGAATAGATCAGATGAAGCAAAAAGATCAGGTACTTGCACCCGGTACCTATCAGTCGGATTCATTTCTGTGATTGGATAGCATGCTTTACCTTTGGTCCATGAATATTGACCCCATTATTCTTTCCATCCCCATTTACTTTCTGCTCATTGTGGCAGAGCTCCTGATTCAGTTTTTCAACAAACAAAAGATTTACCGCCTCAATGACGCGGTGACTAACATCTCGTGCGGCATTACTCAGCAGATTACGGGTGCTTTTTTCAAAGTAACAACGATAGCAGCTTATCAATTTGTTTACGAAAACTGGAGCCTTTTCCGCATTGAAAATACCTGGTGGTCAGTAACCCTACTCATCCTGGCAGTGGATCTATGCTACTACTGGGCGCACCGGATGAGTCATGAAGTAAATCTTTTTTGGGGTGGACATGTGGTTCACCATCAAAGTGAGGACTATAATTTTTCCGTTGCGCTTCGTCAGGGCTCCTTTCAGATTCTCTGGACTTTTTGGTTTTACATACCTCTCGCATTCCTTGGATTCAATACTGTAACGTTTTTGATAGTATTGGCACTCAATACAGTCTATCAGTTTTGGATCCATACGGAAACCATTGGTAAGCTTCCCCGACCGATTGAGTTCATTTTCAATACTCCCTCCCATCACCGGGTGCATCACGGCCGCAACCCCAAGTACATCGATAAGAACCATGCGGGATCTCTGATCATTTGGGATCGGATGTTTGGCACTTTTCAGGAGGAAGAAGAAAGACCTACTTATGGCATCACGAAACCTATCAATACATGGAATCCTGTATGGGCCAATCTGCAGCATTATGTAGACATGACCAGTCAGCTAAGGAGCACACCCGGTCTTATGAATAAGCTGGGGGTAATGTTTTATAAACCCGGATGGAGGCCTGTGGCACAGGGCGGTTATCAGTCAGCCCCAGAAGTGGATAAAGTGAATTATCGAAAGTATGACACACATCCGGCATTTAAGATGAGTCTCTACGTGCTGGTTCAGTTTATCATTACACTGGCGGTGACTTCTGCTTTTCTGTTTACCCTGGCAGATCAGGAACTGATCAACAAACTCACTTTTTCTTTGGTAATTGTGTGGTCCGTGGCTCAATTTGGGTTACTACTGGACAATCACCCAGAGTGGAGCAGGTTGGAATACCTGCGCATTCTGTTTTGCGGAGGGGTCTTCGCTTTTCTTTATCCCTATCCCCTGATTATAATCCCTTCAATCATCTATATAGGGGTCGCTTTGATTTCATTTTTCTTCATATATAAACCTGCAACCGACACAGTTGGGTCGGTGATCAACTCATGAAATACTTCTTTCCCCTGCTTTTAACCCTCTCATTAAGTGCTTGTTATTCCATTCCCGAAATAGAGGGATTTGACAAAGACGTCTGGCAATCTGAGATGAGCTGTGACACTAATCGCCTGGCCATGGTACAGCTTCTTATTTCACAGCAGGAAAAACTACTCGGTGAAGGTCAGGCAGAGATCCAGCAGCTCCTCGGCGCACCCGACGAGCATGAACTATACAACAGAAATCAGAAGTTCTTCTACTATAACCTTACCCCACCCACAGGCTGTGAGAATGGAACATTTCGTCGCCTAAGCGTGAAATTTGATGCACTAGACCGTGTAAAAGAAGTGATGGTTATTGAGTAACAGTCGTCATCCATGTGCAGGTATGACGTACGTTTCAATTCTAAAACGTAACCAGTGAATGCACTTCACCGGAGCCTTTCAGACGCTCCTGGCCTTTGAGAAAAGACAATTCTACTAAAAAAGAATAACCAATCACCTCTCCACCAATCTTCCTGATCAGTTCGGCCGCCGCAAGGGCCGTCCCACCAGTGGCCAGCAAGTCATCATGAATGAGCACACGCTGACCTTTAGTGATAGCGTCTACATGGATTTCTATCTCAGCGGATCCATATTCCAGATCGTAGGAATGTTTGATGGTCTGATAAGGGAGCTTACCCGCTTTTCTAACGGGGATAAATGGTACACCCAATTGCTGGGCAAGTTGCAAACCATAAATAAACCCTCTGGATTCAATGCCCACCACCCCTTCTACATTTTTGGTACTCCAGTAATCAAAGAAGGTCTGACTCACCTCGGCACTCAGCTCAGGATTGGCCAGTACGGGAGTTATGTCTTTGAACAGGATACCGGGTTTCGGAAAGTCCGGAACGTCACGAATGACTTTGGAAAGTTTTTCTGAAATCATCAGGCTAAGTTATTCAAATCTCAATGACTCGATAGGATCGAGTTTGGAAGCTTTATAGGCAGGCAGGTATCCAGAGATAAGTCCAACAGTCATACCGATGATCACACCCACAGCAATCCACAGCCAGGGGATCACAAAACCACCGCTGCTGATCAGGCTGGAAGTAAGATTGCCAATGATAATGCCCAGCACAATTCCCCCAATACCACCCATCTGACAGATGACAATGGCTTCTATGAGAAACTGCTGACGGATCTTTAATGGCGTAGCTCCCAAGGCTTTACGAACCCCTATCTCACGGGTTCGCTCCGTCACAGATACCAGCATAATATTCATCAATCCAATGGAGGCACCCAGCAGGGTAATAAACCCAATGGTGAACCCTCCTATTTTGAGGTAGCCTGTAATCTCACCTAATCGCTCAGCCAATGACTGATTCACAGTGACTTGAAAGGAGTTTTCCTCCTTAACAGGGTCGCGCCGAATGGCACGCATAAGTCCTGTAGCCAGGCCGGTAGCTGCATCCATCTGGGTGGGGTCATATACAGCCACAGTAGCTTCATAATCCAACTGACGTCCAGCCGCCAGACGTCTGGCGGTTAGTGTTGGTACCAAACACATACGATCCACACTTCCATTGCCGCCGGTACCCCCCTGAGCACCGAGTAAGCCCACCACTTTAAATTTGGAACCCATAAACTTGATCTCCTTATTGATAGGATCTTCATCCTTTTCAAACAGAGCACTTTTAATTTCCGAGCCAATGATCACCACCATGGCGCCATTCTGCACCTCTATTTGCGAGAAGCCACGGCCCTCCTTAATGTCATAACCATCTACCAGCAGGTAGTTATCATCACCACCCTGCACGCGGGAGTTCGGATTAGTCTTCTTGGATCCGCGTTTGATCTCCGCAGCAAAGGACACGTAGGCATTTACGCTCACCACGCCGGCAGTGAATTTCTCTTTAAACCTCATCAGGTCCTCATAGGTAAGTGGTGGAAATACCTTGGCCTCTTTCCCATCGCGTGACCCGCGATTCTTGCGCACACTCTCCATATCGAAAGTGTTGGCGCCCAAATTTGAAAAACTATCGTTAATAGAGCTTTGAATCCCCTCAATGGCCGTAAGAATGCCCACGAGCGAAGTGATACCAATGGCAATAATGGCTGCTGTGAGGAAGGTTCTGAGCTTATTGGCCATCACTGATTTTATTCCTTCTTTTACGTTTTCTCTGAGATCCATGGGTTACCTTTATCGCTTTGGAAAGTTAGTGAGAACTATGCTTTATGAATGACTGTTGCAGTATTAAATTTTGATAGTGGGATGCGTAAACTCTTTCTGATTCTAATCCTTTTTGTTGGCTTTCAGGCCAAATGTGCCTACATCCTCATTCCCATGGATGAAACACAGACCGATCACCTAAAGGCATACGGAATTACTTACTGGATGTTGACCCAGGAGGTGCCAGCCGACTGGTTGCTGAATTATCGCGGAGGTAGTTTTATGGTCAAGCACCTCCAAAGTATCGAAAATGAATGTGTCATCCGAAATGTATCCTATGAGATTATTTCTGATGCACAGGCCAACCAAATCCTGAATGAGATCGCCAGCCCGGCCTCCAATATGGACGTAATGAAGCTGGAGAAATATCCAAAAATCGCAGTGTACTCCCCTAAAAGCAAACAGCCCTGGGATGATGCCGTTACCCTGGTGCTGACCTATGCAGAGATTCCCTACGACGTGATCTTCGATGATGAGATCATGTACAATGAGCTCCCTAAGTACGACTGGCTCCACCTCCATCACGAAGATTTCACAGGTCAGTATGGCAAATTTTACCGCACCTACCAGCACTTCCCCTGGTACCAGCAGCAGCAGCGTGAGTATGAGGAGTCTGCCCGCAAGCATGGCTACTCCAAAGTGTCTCACCTCAAACTGGCTGTAGTCAAGAAAATACACGGGTTTGTTGCCGGAGGTGGTTTCCTTTTTGCCATGTGTTCTGCCACAGATACTTACGACATAGCCCTGGCTGCAGAGGGGTTAGACATAGTGGAATCTATGTATGATGGTGACCCTGCGGACCCTAATGCCCAGAATAAGCTGGACTTTGACAAGACCATGGCCTTTCAGAATTTCCGCCTGGAAAGAAATCCCTATGAGTATGAATACTCTGACATAGACATGCAGGCACGCGAGCGAGGATTGAAACAGGAAACGGATTTTTTCTCACTCTTTGAATTCTCCGCCAAATGGGATCCCATCCCTACCATGCTGACCCAAAATCACGAACACATCATCAAAGGCTTTATGGGACAGACCACTTCATTCAGGAAGTCTCTTATCAAATCGGATGTGGTGATAATGGGTGAAACACGCTCCGTGGGCGAAGCAAGATACATTCATGGAGTTATGGGCAAGGGCTTCTGGACATTCTACGGCGGACATGATCCTGAGGATTACCAACATTTCGTGAATGAACAGCCAACAGACCTGAACCTTCACCCCAACTCACCGGGCTATCGGCTTATCCTCAATAATATCCTCTTTCCGGCTGCCAAAAAGAAAAAACAAAAAACTTGATTTGTGACTTAGAAGTCAACTGTTAATGCATCCGGTCTCCTCGTAGTTCGAGGCTTCTGATAATATCAGCTTCTGCAACGAGGATCTCCTCCCACCGGGCTTTCACATATTCCTCAGTCATATAGACTTTGGCCAGCTCTATGAAATTGACATAGTGCCCCGCCTCAGAGACCATCAACTCATAATAGAAAGTCTGCAACTCTTCATCCGCAATGTTTTTCCAAAGCAACTTGAAGCGCTCACAGCTACGTGCCTCTATCAATGCGTTCATGAGCAGCTTCTCCACTAGCTGCTGATCTCTGCTACCCCCCTTATTCAATACTTTGTTCAGTGCGGTAACATATTCGTCTTTGCGGGCATACCCTAACGCATATCCTCGCTTCTTAAGCTGCTCAATTACACGTTCAAAATGAGCCCATTCCTCAGCTACCACCGGAGTAAGTACGTCTACCAACTCCGACTTTTCAGGATACTGAATGATCAGAGAAATGCAAGATGAGGCCGCTTTCTGCTCACAATAAGCATGATCAACGAGAATGTCCTCTATTTGCATTTCAGCAATGTTGACCCAGCGTGGGTCAGTGGGTAGCTTAAGCCCCAATACGGTTTTGTGGTCCTCCATCATTAGTCAAAAAACATCCATCTCACACCAAAATCCATCACCTGAGACTGCCCCGGGTAATAGGGTGTCACAAAATAGCCATCATTACTTTGCTGGTTGATATTGGTCATTTTCACAAAAGCTCTTAGATTATTGATTTTCATACTCAGAAAAAGGTCTGCGGTGTAAAACTGCTCGATCAGAAACTCTCGCTGCAAATGAAACTGCTGGATCTCAGGTGCATATCCCATTGCGTAATACTGACTTTTGGCATGTACATCTATACCCACTTCCACCCCCATGGTATCTTTAAACCAGTATCCACGCCAGAAAAAACGGCCATTGTAAAAAAACTGTGGAACCTCCATATGGTCAGCGCCCCCGCCAGAAGTGTTCGTATAGTATACCTCATTTTCCAGATGAAAAGCTTCTTTGAGTGCTTTATTCGTGTACAACCTGAAATTAAAATCGCCACCCAATGAAGCCATAATGGCCACATCGCCACTCTGCTGGGCGGTTTTCTCTTCATCAAAGTAGAAGAACTTATCCAGGCTCAGCAACCTGCCCTGAGGCCTGATCTTCAAAAAGCCCAAATCCACCTGCAGACCAGCGGTTATCTCATTGCTAAAAGCAGAAGCAAAACTTTGATTCCACTCGTGATGGTTGCCAAAATACTTCTCATAAATAAAGGCTGGCTTGTACCGCACAGACTTGTATGACCCAAAGAGGAAGTCGGAATTGAGCTGACCAGTCAGCTGGTATTCACCACTTTGCATCAGCTCTCCTTTCGCCTCTATGTTGAACTGGTCTTTCCAATCAAACCGGGTATAACCACCCAAAAACATCTCACTGAAACGCGGCGTAGGGTCCTGATAGAGGTTGTCAAAATCAAGGTCTCTCCTTTTGAGGTATAGGCGGTAAAAGATGTTGGCCAGATCTCCCTTAATCCCCACTTCATTGACCATCTCCTTCCACGTAAATCGCTCATAGGTACTATCCGTCCCCAGCAAAAACTGATCGTAATAACCACCATAGGTAACATCAGTCCCGCTGGACACATCTTTGAAGTCCTGAAAGCCTACCTCCTGATTTTTCAAATCAAACTGATGATAAAATTGCAGTGGGGTGGTCCAGTTATACTGGTGATAGAGGTGAAAATTAAGTCGATCATCATTAGACCGGGCCTCTGAAAGCTGGATGTCAGAATCCTGGTATTCAAATAGGTCTGCTTTGGTCGCCTGAGACAGATCCTCTATATAGATACCTCCGGTTTCTTCTATATCGTACCCCATCTTCACCATATGAAACATGGCGCTATAAGGCTTCTCCTTGTGTTTATAGTAAGTATACAAATCGAAAACCGTACCCACCACATTGCGATCTTGCTGACCACTTTTACCAATCTGCTTATCGGAGGTGATCCGATAAATATCAAAACCCACATTCCAGTTTTCGTTGACATTCCGGCTAAAGGCCATGTCCACCACAGATCGACCTTCTCCCCCAAATACCACCATCAGATTGATATGTGGCGACTTGGAGTCATAGTATTTTAGCTGGTCAGGGTTAATCATGTAAGGATCATAAACCGAAAGACCGCTGGTACGCCCTATCTCCTTTGGAGCCGGGTAAAAAATCGGGAACAGGGCTGTCCCATTGTTACCCAGGTCCTGAAACTTTCGTCGCTCTATATCGAGTTTGGTGAATTTCTCTAATTCGTAAAGTGTCGTATCAGGGTGCCTTTCCTTCTCCTGATTGTTTTTCAGATCGCTCTCATAAATGATCAACGTGGTTTTAGATCCGTAAACCAGTTCACTGGAATCATCCGTGATTTGAGCTGCTGAAAGCAGACTCATCAAAAGAAGTATTGCCGATAGTGATTTTTTCACAGCGCAAAAGTATAATCAAATAGGTTCTTGGGCATAGTTTTTCAGTTTCGACTCCAGGTTAGACAGGAATAACGATTCGTCCTTTAAAAATTTCGTACGAATGGGCAGATAAAAACAGGAATAATCGCGCAGCTCCTGAAACTGCTTCAGCTTCACCATGTCTTTCTCTGTGGTGATCAGGCTGGTATCTTCGTCCATTTCACGGAGAATGTCACGCACATCCGCTGGCTTGTAGCGATAGTGGTCTCTGTAGTTATAAGTGTGCTTCACGGCATAGTTGCGGTGGAGGTAATTTTCAAAAGGCTCAGGATTAGCCATTCCTGAAATGCCCAGTACGTTTCTTTTGAGTTCACACCCATTCCGAAAAACCGGCACCAAAGGATCATACTGTACAGTCATAAAATACACTGCTGCTGAGGTATATTTCTGGATCTCATGCCGCATCCTTACTTGATCTGCCTCACTCATATATTCCGGACACTTGGTCACCACCACGATATCCGCACGCTGCACCCCACGTCGTGCTTCACGCAGCCTTCCTGCCGGCAGCAAATAGTCTCTGTGCAGAGGATTTTCATAGGTAGTAAGCACAATCGACACTGAAGGCGTGACTCTTCGGTGCTGAAAAGCATCGTCCAGCAAAATGGCATGCGCATCCGGCACATGCCCCAATAACTCAGAGATGGCCAGGTCACGCTCTGCCCCTACAGCCACAGGAACTATCCCATGATATTTCTGCAGGTACATGTAGGGCTCATCCCCAATAGTATCAGGTGTGTCAGCGATGGTAGCCAACCTAAAGCCATAAGTTCTCCGCCCATAGCCACGACTGAGAGTGCATATTTTCTTGTCCTGTCCTTGAAAATACCTCACCAGATAGTCAATCATTGGTGTTTTCCCGGTACCGCCTATGGATAGATTACCTACTACCACTACATTTGTATCAAAGCGAACCGTTTTCTTTACCCCATGATCATAGAGCAGGTTTCTGAGCCTGATGATCAGGTCAAACAAAAGTGCAAAAGGAAATACAATAACTTGCCACCAATACATAAAGGGAGTTTACTATGCGAATCAAAGATATTACAGATTTCTTAGAGCAATTTGCACCGCTCAGCTATCAGGAGTCTTATGACAACTCAGGGCTCCTCGTTGGTGATGCCAATGCAGAGATTTCGGGGATTGCCATTACACTGGATGTGACCGAGCAAGTTATTGATGAGGCCATTCGCAATGGAGATAACCTCATCATCGCCCACCACCCGTTGATTTTCAAAGGACTCAAAAGTCTGACCGGAAAACACTGGGTGGAACGATGTGTGATCAAGGCGCTAAAACATGACATTGCACTTTATGCCATCCATACCAACCTCGACAATGTGCACCTCGGTGTAAACAGAAAAATTGCTGAGAAATTATCGCTGAAGAACATTCGTGTTTTAAGTCCAAAGTCGGAGGTCCTTTCCAAGCTGGTTACATTCGTACCCCATGAAGATGCCCAGCAGGTACTGGATGCCCTGTACAAAGCCGGTGCCGGGCAGATCGGTCAGTATGACCATTGCAGCTTTCAGACGGAAGGTACAGGCACTTTTCGACCAGGAGACGGCTCCAGCCCGCATATTGGCAACCACCATGTGGATGAAACGGTCAATGAAAAGCGGATCGAGCTCATTTTCCCCTCCCACCTCAAGCATCGCATGGTCAGTGCCCTGCACAATAGTCACCCCTATGAGGAAGTGGCCTATTACCTCTCCACACTCAGCAATACAAACCAGGAAGTAGGGTCAGGCATAGTGGGTGACCTCACCTCCCCCATGGGCGCATCAGAATTCCTCCGTCACCTCAAGCAAACCATGCGCACCGACTGTGTCAGACATACCCCAATTTGCAAGGAAAAAGTATCAAAAGTGGCCCTCTGTGGAGGAGCTGGAAGCTTCCTGCTCACTAAAGCAATAGGTACAGGAGCTGATGTCTTTGTCACTGGCGATTTCAAATATCACGACTTCTTTGAAGCCGATAACCGAATCGTGGTAGCGGATATTGGACACTTCGAAAGTGAGCAGTTCACAAAGGACTTGCTTTATGATATAATAAGCGAAAAATTCACTAATATTGCACTCCGTTTATCGGAGGTACAAACGAATCCTATCAATTATTTGTAATACTACATGGAAAACACCGTAGCGAAAAAGCTCGAAAGCCTCGTAAAATTACAATCCATCGATTCTGAACGTGATGAACTACTGAAGATCAGAGGAGCCTTACCCGATGAGGTAATGGACCTTGAAGATGAGATTGCTGGTTACCAGACGAGAGTTGAGAAACAAAACTCAGAGCTTGCGGAACTAGAAGAAAATATAGCGAGCAACAAGACCGCCATCAAAGACGCTGAGAAACTCATCAAGAAGTATGAAGAGCAGCAGATGAATGTTCGCAACAACCGCGAATATGATGCCATCACCAAAGAGGTGGAGTTGCAGCAGCTTGAAATTCAAATTCTTGAAAAGAGGATCAAAGAAGCTTACGTAAAAATCGATTCGAAAAAAGAAGAGATTGCCCAGACTGAAGGTATTCTATCAGAGCGCACAAAAGATCTTGATTCTAAGAAAAACGAACTGGATACTATCGCAAGTGAGTCAGAAGCGGATGAGCAGAAACTCATGAAAGATAGAGATAAAGCGGCTAAGCAGGTAGAAGACAGATTGCTGAAATCTTACGAGAAAGTAAGAGAGAACATGCGAAATGGCCTGGCTGTGGTACCGGTAAAGCGTGGCGCCTGTGGCGGCTGTTTCAATGTGGTGCCCCCGCAGAAGCAAGCAGAAATACGTGAAAAGAAGAAAATCATAGTTTGTGAGCACTGTGGCCGAATCCTCTCAGATGTTGAGGATGAAGTGATTGAGGAAGAAAAACCCAAACGCAGAACCAAACGAACAACGACTAAAAAATAATGAAAGCGCCCTTGTGGCGCTTTTTTTATATCACTCCCTTCTCTGGGTGCTTGCCTTTGATGGATCTATAATAGGATTTGATGAACTCCAGGTCCGCTTCCATATCCCCTGTTGGGTAAAAAGGCTCCCGATACTCCACCACTCTGTGCTCAAAGTCAAAACCCACCATCACGATGGGTACTCCAGCCTTGTGGGCGATTCTGTAAAAGCCGGTCTTCCACTCTGGCACATATGACCGTGTGCCCTCCGGCGTAATGGTGATAATAAACTCCTCGTGCTGCTGAAATAACTCTACGACCTGATCCACCATGTTGGTATTCCTCGATCGATCCACCGGAAATCCACCTACAGCCCGCATAAACCACCCCACCACAGGAAGATCAAACAGTGATTTTTTGGCCAGAAAGTGACTCTTCAATCCACTAATACTCCTGGCTGCCACCCCCACAAAAAAGTCCCAGTTACTCGTATGTGGTGCCACGATCACAACATATTGCTTCAGGTCGGGACGCTGGCCTTTCATCTTCCAGCCTGTCAGCCTAAAGCAAAATCTAAAAAACAATTTCTTCATGGGGTTATAGTTTCTTCAATGCTCCTTCTTTGATGGCTTTTCGAGCATACTTATATCCGAACTTGTAAATAGCCTGAGCCTGCTTAAAATCAAACACCTTAAACTTACTCAGTCCAGGAGGCTCCAGAAACACGTCACAGTGCTTCTTTCTGGAATGAACATTCTGAGTGACAGTCAGCATCATGGAGCGCTCCATCAGGTCGCGCCAATTACCCAACTCATATCCCTTGTCGATGGGATTACAATGCAGGGCTATGATCTTATCACAACTCTTCTGGATAGATGCGTAAGGAAGGTTGTCCAGAATTCCTCCATCCACCAATGTTCTTTTACCTATGACTATCGGATCAAATACCACAGGGATACTACAGGAAGCCAGGATGGGTTTAATAAGTTGGCCCTTCTTAAAGACCTTTACCTTCCCTCGTTTGATATCGGTGGTGGATACACACAATGGAATTTTAAGGGCTTCAAAGGAATCCTCCGGAAAGTACTTTTTTAGCTCATGCGAAGCCCGTTCGATATTGAGCAGGCTTCGCCAGTTAAATGACGGGCGGAACGTCGTGAGGAAATTGGTTTTTTCAATAAAGCCGCATATCTCCGATGGGGTGTATCCCGCACAATAGAGACCACCGGCCAGTGCTCCTGCACTGGAGCCGGAAACAATATGGAACGACAATCCCTCTTCCTCCAACGCCTGGATAATCCCTAAATGTGCGATTCCCCGGGCACCACCGCCAGATAATACGAGACCTAGTTTCATAAAGTCAAATCGCTATAAATACCGATTTCCACCACTAACACATCCCAATACCCTGTGCGGATAATCATCTGCATCAGGCCACTACGCCCATATTTGAAAACTTGTCGATTCGTTCGGCAATTCGTTTCTCTACGGAAAGTTTCTCCAGGCTCTTAATATGCTTCACCACTTCTTTCTTCAACTCTTTTGAAGCCGCCTTCATATCTGTATGTGCTCCACCAAGGGGCTCCTTAATGATGCCATCAATCAACTTATGCTGAAGCATGTCCTTGGCAGTCAATTTAAGCGCCTCTGCAGCCTGTTCTTTATAATCCCAGCTACGCCATAGAATTGATGAGCACGACTCAGGAGAGATCACCGAATACCAGGTATTTTCCATCATCAATACTTTATCAGCTATGGCAATACCCAAAGCACCACCAGAAGCTCCCTCCCCAATCACTACACTTACTATAGGTACAGTGAGGGTCATCATTTCTTTCAGGTTTCGGGCTATAGCCTCTCCCTGTCCACGCTCTTCTGCCTCTATACCCGGAAAAGCTCCAGGAGTATCTATCAGGGTGATCACAGGGGTATTGAATTTTTCTGCCAGCTTCATCAGACGTAGGGCCTTTCGGTAACCTTCTGGATTGGCCATACCAAAATTACGTTCCTGCCGCTGCTTGGTATTGCGACCCTTCTGCTGACCGATAATCATCACCGAGAGTCCGTCTACTTTGGCAAATCCGCCTACCATGGCCTTATCGTCCTTCACCGTACGATCACCATGGAGCTCTATAAAATCATCGGAAATTTCATAAATATAATCCAGTGTGTAAGGTCGTTCGGGGTGTCTGGATAACTGAACTTTCTGCCACCGGGTCAGGTTTTCAAAAGTATCTTCTTTCAACTTCACAATCTTTTCTTCCAATTTTGTGATAGCCGCCGACACGTCTACATCACTCTGCTGGGCCAACAGTTTCATGTCTGCCAGTTTGCTTTCTAATTCTACGATTGGTTTTTCGAATTCTAAGTGCATGTATTGAAAAATTTTGAGGTACAAATGTAGCCATAAATACCCTTTTCAGACATTTTAACCGAATTGAAAAACACATTTAAAATATTTGAAATGAAGTGTTGCATTTGAAGAAGTAAGGGTATAGTTTTGCAACGCAATTGAGCAAACGGTGTGGTAGTTCAGCTGGTTAGAATGCCTGCCTGTCACGCAGGAGGTCGCGGGTTCGAGTCCCGTCCATACCGCAAAAAATTGCAAAACCCTCTGATTTTCAGAGGGTTTTTTTTGTTTATAGAGGTTTCGAAAGAATCAAGGTATAAATTCTCCTTGAAGCTTATACCTGTTCAACTCTTATCCAAAACAGAATTTCTCTCAACCAACTTCGGCGCAATATCCAAAGCCTCTGACTCGGTTTCATTCAGTAAATCCAGAAGAGTGGTCACGGCCATGCGGCCCATTTTATTGGTGGAGTGCTCTATGCTCGACAATCTGGGAAAGGTGTACTCACACAATGGCCGGTTGTCAAAACCCAAAACCGAAACCTCCTGTGGCACCTTCACTCCTATCACATTGAAGTGGGCAATCACCTGGGCTCCGATCAGGTCATTGTAACAAGCCACTGCATCGTATGCCCCTTCCTGCCAATATCGGTCAAGAATCTCAGAGGCAGTACCATCCGTATCCAGGAAACTTGCCGTACAATTCGGAAGGCCGCTTTCACCCAAAGCCTTATTATATCCACTTAGTCTGGCCACGCCATTCTTTAGCGCCTGAGAGAGTCCTATAAACAATAGCTTTCGGTGCCCCGAAGCTATTAGGTACTTACCTCCAAGGTAGCCACCTTCCTCATCATCAAATGAAATATGAGGAAAAACCTCCTGGTCTATGATTCGATCAAAAATCACCGCGTGCTTACCCAGAGCAGGCAGGCCCTTAAGGAAATTGATGTTGTGGGTTTCCTTAGACGGAGCGATCAGAATCCCTTCTACATTACAAGCAATCAAAGACTTTACCAATTGATTTTCCTTCTTTTTGGATTCGTTAGACTGGCAAACCAGCAGATTGTACCCAAGTTCCTCTGAGGCTTCCTGCATACCGGATAGTATGGCAGCAAAGAAATCATCACCAATCTCAGGCACGATGATCCCAATCAGTTTCGTCTTATTGGTTCTGAGTCCTTTGGCCGCAGTATTTACCTGATAATTCAGTTTACGGGCCATGGCCTTCACCTCCTTGACCAACTGAGCATTGCTTTGGTTCTTACCATTGAGGATGCGGGATACGGTAGAGGTGGACACTTCCAGCGCACTGGCAATATCTTTGATGGTGGCGACACGTTTCATTTTGGGTATTCTGGGCTAAACGGAATTTTACATTCTCAAACTATAAACGTAAATTTAACGCTTACAGTTGACTAACAACAATCACAAAACACGATTCATCATGACTTATCAGCATCCAACCATGTGGGTTTCCATTGATTGTTTGGTGTTTGGCTATGATGTCTCCGAAGAGAACCTGAAGTTACTTTTATTTCAAAGAAAAGTAGAGCCCTTTGCTGGACAATGGTCGCTCATTGGTGGATTTGTTAACGAAAACGAAGACCTCTTGGCCGGTGCGCAGCGTGTACTGAAAACATTCACCGGGCTGGACGGTGTGTTTCTGGAACAACTTTCCACCTTTGGAAAAGCTCATCGAGATCCGGGCGGCAGAGTGGTATCGGTACTATACTGGAGTCTCATCAAACTGGATTCTATCCAAAAGGAAGTGGTAAACAGTCACGGAGCGGGTTGGTTTGATCTGGAGCAACTCCCCGATCTGGTCATGGATCACCTCGACATGACCCAGCTGGGCATGGAGCAACTACGCCGCAACGCCACAACCACTCCTATCGGTTTTGAGCTGTTGCCTGAGAAGTTTACCCTTCCGCAATTGCTGCGCCTCTATGAGGGTATCTATGGCAAAAGCATCGATGATCGAAACTTCCGCAAAAAGATACTGGCCACAGATGTATTGGTGCGGTTGGATGAAAAGGATAAATCAGGCTCCAAAAAAGGAGCCTATAAGTACATGTTTGATGAGCGTAAGTACCATGAGCTGAAGCAACGCGGGTACCACCTGGACTTCTCCATCAAATAAAGACATAAAAAAAGCCTGGCGTTTCCGTCAGGCTTCTAAATCAGTAAGTACTGTTAAACACTTATTTTTTCGCTAAATCTACTACAGCTTTGAAAGCATCAGGGTGATTCATTGCCAAATCAGCAAGAACCTTTCTGTTGATCTCTACATTGGCAGCTTTCAACTGACCCATGAATTGAGAGTATGACAAATCATATTCTCTCACGGCTGCATTGATTCTCTGAATCCAAAGTGCTCTATATTCTCTTTTCTTTACTTTTCTGTCACGGTAAGCATATTGCATACCTTTTTCGATGGCATTCTTTGCTACCGTCCAGACATTCTTTCTTCTGCCCCAGTACCCTTTGGCTTGCTTCATCGTCTTCTTACGACGAGCTCTGGATGCTACATGATTTACTGATCTCATTTGTTTTTCTTTTTTGACAATTGGCGCCAGTCATTACTGAGCTTGTGAGCCAAATTATCGGGTTAAACTATTGAACCTTGATTAGAGGTTAAGCATGTGCTTAACGTTTCTCTCGTCACTTGGATGAACCAAAGTAGCGTGCGTCAGATTTCTCTTTTGCTTCGTTTCCTTTTTGGTCAAAATGTGACTCTTGAATGCGTGCTTTCTTTTGATTTTACCTGTACCTGTCAGTTTAAATCTTTTTTTAGCACTCGAATTGGTTTTTACCTTCGGCATTTCCTACTATTTATTTCTTACTTACTGATTTCGCTGCAATGATGATAGACATGCGCTTACCTTCCAACTTGGGAAGTAACTCTACCTTGCCATAGTCCTCTACGGCCTGCGCAAATTTCAAAAGAAGGATTTCTCCCCGCTCTTTGAAAACGATTGTTCGACCCACGAAGTGCACATAAGCTTTCACTTTGGCGCCTTCCTTGAGAAACTTGATCGCATGATTCAACTTAAAGTTGAAATCGTGCTCATCCGTATTGGGTCCAAATCTGATCTCTTTTACGACAGTTTTCTGAGCTTTGGCTTTGATCTCCTTTTGCTTCTTCTTCTGCTCATATTTGAACTTTGAATAGTCGATCACCTTACAAACAGGCGGTTCGGCCTTGGGAGAGATCTCCACCAGGTCTAATCCTTGTTGTCTGGCTAATTCCAATGCTTTTTCGATGGGATATACATCCACTTCAACATTGTCACCAACTACCCGCACCTCGCGAGCTCTGATCTTTTCGTTCACTTTATAAGGCTCTTCTACGCGACCCCTATACGGCTTTCTGTATGGTCTACTAATTGTAATCCTCCTTTTTTGGTTCTACCATTGAAAAATAAAACGCAAATATCGTTATTATTTCTCTTTATATAAAATGCTAATTTCCTTTATTTAACAGTTCTTTTACTGTGTTGTTAAAGAAATCTTTAAATTCTTCGATTTTCATACTGCCCTGGTCTCCCTTGCCATGAGCACGAACAGACACACTTCCGCTCTCTGACTCCTGCTCTCCTACTATGAGCATGTAAGGTATCTTCTTTACTTCGGCATCCCTTATCTTTTTCCCGATTTTCTCATCGCGCTCATCAATATATCCTCTAATATCCTCCTGCTGGAGGAAAGAGTATACCGAATGGGCATAATCGTGATACTTTTCGGAGATAGGCAACACCGCAATCTGCTCAGGTGCCAGCCACACCGGGAAGTCTCCAGCCGTACTTTCGATCAGGATGGCTACAAAGCGCTCCATGGATCCGAATGGTGCCCGGTGAATCATCACCGGCCGATGCTTCTGATTGTCAGTGCCGGTGTATTCCAGCTCAAATCGCTCGGGCAGGTTATAATCCACCTGAATGGTTCCCAACTGCCACTTTCGACCCAAGGCGTCCTTGACCATAAAGTCTAGTTTGGGTCCGTAGAACGCAGCTTCACCAAGCTCTACCACGGTCTTAAGTTTCTTCTCCGCGGCTACTTCAGTGATTTCCCGCTCAGCTCTGTCCCAGTTTTCATCACTACCAATGTACTTATCAGGGTTCTCAGGGTCTCTTAGAGAAATTTGAGCAGTAAAATCTTCAAAGCCCAAGGCACTAAACACATAAAGCACCAGGTCAATGACCTTGGCAAACTCAGCCTTCACCTGATCAGGCCGGCAGAAAATATGCGCATCATCCTGAGTAAAGCCCCTTACCCTGGTGAGCCCGTGAAGCTCTCCACTTTGCTCATATCTGTAGACAGTGCCAAACTCCGCATACCTGACAGGCAATTCTTTATACGATTTCGGACTTGATTTATAGATTTCGCAGTGATGCGGGCAGTTCATGGGTTTCAGCAAGAACTCTTCGTCTTCTGCCGGGGTGCGAATAGGCTGAAAGGAATCTTCGCCATATTTGGCATAATGACCAGATGTCACGTACAGTTCCTTACTACCTATGTGGGGAGTCACCACCTGCTCATACCCCGCTTTTACCTGCGCTTTCTTCAGAAAGTTCTCCAGACGCTCACGAAGGACTGCTCCTTTGGGCAACCACAAAGGAAGCCCTTTCCCCACTTTTTCTGAGAAGGTAAAAAGTCCTAACTCCTTGCCAATCTTTCGATGGTCTCGCTTTTTTGCTTCCTCCAGCAGTGCGAGGTATTCGGTTAATTCCTTTTGCTTTGGGAAAGTGATGGCATACAGCCTGGTTAACTGCTTTCGCTTCTCATCACCACGCCAGTATGCACCAGCAATACTCAGTACCTTGGCAGCTTTGATAAAACCTGTGTGAGGAATGTGTGGTCCACGACAAAGGTCGGTGAAGTTGCCTTGCTCATAAAAGGTGATGTTGCCATCTTCCAGGCCTTCAAGCAATTCGAGCTTATATTCATCCCCTTTTTTCTGATAATAATCGACCGCATCCTGCTTGCTGATGTCTTTTCTGACATAGGGATTCTTTTCCCGGGCCAGTTCCAACATTTTGTCTTCAATGGCTTTGAGGTTTTCGGCATCAAATACCTGATTTCCGAAATCTACATCATAGTAAAAGCCATTTTCAATCGGCGGGCCTATGCCCAATTTCACACCGGGATAGAGCGCCTCCAGGGCTTCGGCCATCAGGTGGGCAGATGAGTGCCACATGGTAGACTTCCCTTCGTCATCATTCCAGGTGAGTAGGCTGAGTGTAGCATCTTCGTTAATAGGCCGGGTAGCATCTCTTACTTCGCCATTTACCTTGGCGGCCAGCACATTTCTAGCCAGCCCTTCGCTGATGTCCATGGCCACATCCATGGCCGTTACGCCCTTTTCATATTGCCTTTCACTACCATCCGGTAAAGTGATTTTAATTTCACTCATTCTCAGTCTCTTTCTTTGATGAAATATCTAAAATGGGGATTCTCTTCTCTCTTTCCCTCAAACTCCGCAAATATGCAATTTTTCGACCAACATTTCGAGCCATTTCTTCGGCAATTGAATTGGTAGAATCTTTTTCAAAAACCAATGACGAGAGGGCATAAGATTGATTCAGATAACCCTGGTTTTCGAAGATCTCGGCTTTCGCCAGTAAAGCCCGCGATGAGCTGTCTTCCTGAATAACCAAATCGAGATAATAGGTAGCCGAATCCCACTGATTGTCCTGCTTGTACCAAATGGCACGTTGATAGTAGACCTCCAAACTGTTCAAAACCCGTAACCTGGAATGGGCCTGCTCACTCCTTCCCAGTTCATAAAGGGTCTTTGCGGCAAGTATTTGCCCCTCAGCATCATCAACATTAATCTGCAGTCGCTCCAGTACCTTACCTGCTTCTTCAAACTGGTTGTGCTCCAAAAGTAATGGCACATAGGCATGAAGTACTGACGGATGATCGCTATTAGCTCTGGAAAGATTGCTAAATGCATACAGGGCCCTGGTAGTATCCTCCATTTTCAGATAGGTGCGTGCGGCAAAGGCCAACTTCTCAGGATCTTCCTTGCTCACTTGTATCAAATCCCACAGGTGATTTTGGGCTTCTCTCTCCCGCCCTAGGCCGGACAAGGCAATAACCCTCCATTGAAGATTATCGCCCGAAAAACCATTCAGCTCTTCCCAATGCGCCACATAATCAAGCATTTTCTCATACAAATGGTGAGTTCTGAAATAGTCCTGTCCATAGAGATATACCTCCTGATCCAATCCGGCATTGGAAATAATAAAATTGAGGTCATCGTCTGCTTCCTCAGGCCACCTAAGCTTTTGATTGATAAATAAGCGCTTTTTCCTCAGCAATACGTCCTTGGGTTTATCCCTGATTTCCGAGTTGATAGCTTTCAAAGCAGTGAGATAATAATCAGGGCCTACCGAGACCTCTGAGATGGGATATCTCTGATGGTCTGAGCAACCTGCCAAAATAAAAATGCAAATCAGAGCTCGATATATCACTATAGGATGAGTTGGATATTGAATTTCAAACCAAATTTACGAACATCCTGGCGATCGAGATAAGTGAGGCGATGAAAGGCTTCCACAGAGAAAATTTTAAAGATGTTTTCCACTCCATAACCCAGCTCCACATAGGGTCTGTTGTCTAGCTGATGGAATGGCAACACTTCTACCCCATCCACCATCTTATTTCTGGTCATGGCGAGATTGCGATCGCTAATGTCACCATAAAGCATATTAGCACTACCAATCAAGCGCCATTTCAATTTCTTCATCAGGGGAATGGTATTGAGAATAAACCCTTCAAAGGAGTGTCGGTACCTAAATTCAATGTACTTGTCTGTACTAAACTCAAAGTAGTCCATTAGATTGTATGCAAAATCCACATAAAAGAAGGTCTCGTTACCAATGGTATTGTACAGCAAAGTGTACGGTAGATCTCCGACTATATATCCACCGGTAAGTTTGATTTTGGACACTCCCAGGATGCCCATTTTCTGATCCTTCTCTGCCGAGAGTTTCATTTTGTGATAGTTGAAGTCGCTACCCAACACTCCCTTGAAACCATAGGTATAATCCAGGTTGAACGCTGGCCACCGGACGGTCCCCAGACTGAGTCTTTCATTGTCATTGATCACAAAAAGCTCATCCTTGGCATATCGCATCGATACGGAAGCCTCGCTCACTTTGTACATGCTTGAGGTCTCAGTGTCTCCGGGGCTACGATAGTACTGAAAATCAAAGAACGGATCGAAGGATTCGTGTTTCATTGCAAACGTCGCTCCAAACCCCGCGCTGAGCTGCCTGAAGAGACTCAATCTGTACTTATTAATCAAAAAGGGCTGAGTAAGGGTGCCAAATCTGCTAAGGGAATAAAAGAGGCTATTAGGCTCAATCTGCTCATTGAGCAACCAGACCTGCTCCACTTCCCGCTGCTGTTCGTATTTGATGTTGGTCCACGGTTGCCTGTCTAATATCCTGTCCGCGTAAAATCGATATTTGATGCGTTCATCATCAAACCCATACCCTAAGTGACCACCAAAGGTCCACTTCCGACTCAGATCTATGGTAGTACGACCCCCGAAACCTACCCGTACACCTTCAATATTATTATTCCCAAAAAAAGTAGAGTAAGGTCCAACATCCATCGCACCAACCTTATAATACCCGTTCACAGCAAATTTGGCCAGATCCATATAGGTTTTGACAACCGGTATTCGTTTCATGGAATCGATCATACTGAATACATTGATCTCTGTAGGTGACAGTGAATCGTGCCGGTTTTCAGCCCAATATTGCTCATCATAATCGCGAACGGTTTCCTCCATCACCACGGGATTCAGATAGAAGCTATTGGGCTTGGGCTGATTAACAATGTGATCTTTGGTAGAGACATAAAATTTGGCAAGCATACCTGCCGTTTCCTTTGTGACCTGTGACACATCCACTACCACCCGTGTTTTTTCCGGCAACCAGGGACCGGCTGATGTCTTGATGAGATCCTGTTGAATCTTAATTTTCTCAATATAATTCAGATTGGCTGCCTTAGGTACGGACGCATCAATTCGTTTGAGGGCATACTCCTCTTTGGTAATCCACATCGTACCCGTAAAAGCCAAATCCTGCTCTCTCTTGGGATAAAAATCAATCCGATAGCAAAATTGGTCATTGATGTAGGCACTGTCTTCCAGATACACCTCATAATAGAGTCTCCATCCGTCAGTGATCGGAGAAACAAACTCTTTGGTGACAATATTGAGCCAGTTCTGGTAAAAATTGTATTCCTGAAATGTGGAACCAATGACCTGAGAGGTAAGTGTGCCATCAGTGATCCCTACCCCACTTACTTTGGTTTTGATGATGTTCTCGTGCTTAAACTTGGGGTCCCTTTTGTAGTAGAAATCAGAAATCGCCTCTGAGATAAACACAGGCAAAATGGGCATCCCATCTTCACCGGCAATCTGCTCAATGCTATCCAATACGTTGGTGATTTTCTTAACAATCTTCCTGTTCCTAAACCGGTCTGAGATATTATCTACATCAAATTCAACCTTGGTATAGCTTTCATACTGGTAGGCACTCAAGCTCCGCTTGTCATTCAGGCCTTTATTGCGAATGATATTGCGCATGATCGGCCAGGCCGGATTCTCACCGGCATATACCACCACTTCGCCCAGAGTCTTCACATCCTCATCCATTTGGAAGTTGATGATTTGGTCGCGCCCTCTCTCGAGGGGTTTGGCCCGCATAATAAAACCAATATACCGCACCTCTATTGAATCGACTTTTTGAATGGTCTTGGCAATGAAATTGCCTTCAAAATCGGTGATGGTACCATCTTGTGTTCCTGTGAAAATCACATTAGCAAAAGGTATAGGCGTACCTGTAGCAGATTCAATCACTTTGCCCGAGACCGTGGTGGTCTGTGCAAATGCAACGAGGGAAAACAAGGAAAAGACAGTAAAAAGAAACTTCTTCAAGGATAGTCGAGAGCTAGAGCTGAAACCAACGCAAATCAAGTCTATTATTACGAAGGAGGAAAAAATGAGATGTTGTTTATCCGATATTTTTCTTAATCTCATTTACATCATGCTGAAGGTTCAGCACCATGCCCGCTATTTTGTCAATAGAAAGTTCATTTGCGGCTTCAGGATCAGGAAACTGTATACTTATATACGCCTTGGCTTCCCATATCTCCATTACTTCTTTTGGATCCACTTCATATGCTGAATAGGACTTGTTGTCAGAAACCAGGTAAAGGGTCCCCTTCTCCTCTATATAGTTGAACACGCGTTTATAAACCACCCCCTCACGGTCAGTCACCAGCACATAGGTTTTACCGTTTTTGATCTCCGTAATGCTTTCAAGGTACCTACCAATGACAATGGATCCGGAAGTAATGGGCAACATAGAATCTCCCGAAATCTCAAATGCCCTGTAAGTTGCATTCTTGGGTAGCATTGGAAGGTTGAATTTGGGAAGTTCCGAAATGTATTCAGGATCGGAATATCCATTCATATAGCCGGCAGCTGCCTTTTGGGGTACCAATTCAATATTTTCATTATCCTCCTTGTCCACAGTAATTGACAATATTCTCACCTTATCCCGAGGTGAACTCCCCTTTCCTGTGGTCAGGTCTGTGGCAATCAAATCGTCAGTGCTCACATTGAGTACCTCAGCGATGCTCATCAATGTCTGAAGCCTGGGTTCGGCCCTGGCTTCTTCATAGGCACCCACCACCGACCGCTTGATGCCCACCTGATTGGCAAACTGCTCTTGGGTATACCCGGCTTGCTTTCTAAGAAATTTGATGTTTTCAGCGATAATACTCACAACTCTGCTCGATTAATGATATAGCGTAACATTTTATCCATGTGGGGATCAGCTATCGAAAATAATGAAATTCATATCATCCCGTCCTGACTTGCCAATAGAATACAAATGTAAATGATGAAACTCTCTGGTCTGTCGGATGGTATGAAGTTTTTCCTTGATGGTAACCACCACATCCCGAAGGGTCTTATTCGCATCCACCAATACATAGCCGTACATGTCTTTACGCTCCCGAATGGTCGCATAAAATTTCACCTGGCACTTACCCGATTTTAATTTCTTGGAATTGAGTTTAAGCGCATACTCGTCATCAAATGACACATCCGCTGCCACGGTCAGCAGATCCTTCACTCTAAATATATTAGCATTCTTATTCATAGCTTCCACATTATGGAAGTAAATAAGATCATTATTTTAGTAAAATGCAAATAATGATGGTAAAAATACTAATAAAATGAGATATTAAAACTTCTGCCTATTGGCCTCCTATCCTAAAGTAGACACTCATGCCCAGATTGGACGTATTCAGCCCCAAGTCGAAGTAATCCGCCTTGAAATCATAAGAAATGCCTCCACTTCGAAGAATAACCACTGTGCTTCTGTGAACCCGATAACCCAAACCCGGGCTTATACCTGGTGCCACTCTTTCCTGATCTCCAAAACTCAAATCAAGGTAGCCATTCAAAAGCCAGAAGAAGCTTCCTTCTATCGGGAATATCCGGGTGTAGTTGGGATGAAAAACAGCGTAGGAAACATCGGGTACAGATCGTGAAATATATCCGATTGAGAGTCCGAGTAAATCGCGATCCCCAATAGCATACCTATACTCAGGCAACAGGACAAACGCACCAGATCCGTCATTATCGCTAATATTCACGGTGCCTCCCAAAAAGTGTTCACCTTTGGATATTTGGGCATTGGCCAATCCAAACATGGACAAACAAACGACGAGTAACGCAATCTTCTTCATAGGGTATGTTTTTCTTTCTAAATTAAATATTTCATTCAACCTAACGCAAAAACATTTCCCCTATTTTTAACTGAATATTATATAACGTATTCAAAATAATCCATCAACCTTCGTATTTCAGCATTCATGGTGATTTCCTTAACCCTTTTATGATGGGAATGATCCTTCCACTTCTCCAAACCCTGGCTGTGAACCTCCTGTACCCCATCAAACCAGGCCCGGTTATCCCTGACTGTGGCATGGTCGTACCATCTCCACATTTCCTCACTCATGGGCTCTTCTATGAAATCACAAAGCTTTCTCATTTGACCCAAATAGTCCGTCACTAAATCCTCATACTTAAGCGTAAACACCTGGTGATGGTCATACATGGCCTCTCCTGCCGAAACATCGGTGATGTACCGATCAATTGGAATCCAGTACTCATCGGGTTTTTCGGGATGAATGGAAGTGCAGACAGCACGTGGATCACGTACTATATGGATAAACCGGGCATCCGGCCCAAAGTATTCCAGTATTTCAGGAATAAACCGGACATTCGCCGGGCGCTTCTCACACCAGCGATGACACTGTTGTGGGATTTTATTGGTTAGAATGGCCCTGTAAAGTCGATCAACGCGTGTGGGAACCAGTCCTGTGCTCCCCTGATGCCATTCTGTAAAAGCATCCAGTTCTTTAGCAAAAGCAAAAATACCTGGATGCGCAGAGAGCATGGAAAGTAACAAACTGGTACCGGACCGCCCGCAGCCACCAATAAATATGGGAGGTCTGGTGAAGTGATTCCGTTCCCTGACCCGTCCCAGCCGATTGATCACCGGGCTGGTAATATTGGCTTTCCACCAGGTGTTCATTGGCAGGGACTAATTTCCAACATAGAATATGGCGTTGGTAAAAAGCAACTTCCCGTTTTGCCAAAAAGATCTGAATAATGGATTGTCGGCCATATAGATCATGTGTCCTGCACCGATAGACTCTACCCCAAATACCAATGAGCTCCCCACCCTGCTCCTGACCAATTGACCTGCAAAACCGCTCAAATGATCTTCCGGAGACTTGATGACTCCTACATTGCCAGAGGATAAATAGCCGTATCGGGAGGCTGAGGTTTTCAGTGAAAAATATGAATCACCATACCCAAAAGCCAAAGGGTGGGTTTTATCCAGATGGACCTTAAATACAGCACCCGCGACATACTCGCGGATATCATAGCGTTCTCTGTCTGCATGAGGCACCAGTTTCAATTCTTCTTTTACCAAATCATCCTTATCCTCAAATGCCCCTTTCTCTGCTTCTGAATTGAAGGCACTCAAACCGCTGTAATCACTGTCTGCTAACTTATTCAGTGCGCCCTGCACGGCAATCAACGTACCTCCATCAGCCACCCAGTCACTTATTTTGTTCATAGTATTAGCTCCAAAATCGCTGTACCAACCATTTTGCATGATGAGCACATCATATTGGCTCAAATCCACTCGATCGAAATATTCAGTAGAAAGTGTGGTGACGGGATACCTCAGCTCCTGCTCGAAAAAATGCCAGGTAGCGCCGAAATCAAGTGAGGACGTCCCAGGCCCACCGATCAGAGCCACTTCTGGTGCCCGAAGAAACCGAACATCAGCAGACCCAATATCTGGTCCTGCAGATACAAACCCGGAAGCAATCGGAGTAGCCTGACGTCCGTACTGAGTGCTCAGGTTGCTCACGAAATTAGTAAAATCACGGATTTTGGCATTGTCGCGTTGAGTAACCAGAAAAGAACCCTGATTAAAGACTTTGTCCTCCAACTGGATGGGTTGAGTAGTGAAACGTACCTGCACCTTCTCCTTCAGCATGGCTGTCAGCAATCGGGCATCCTGCATATTCTCCCATTTAAAAATATATCCGTAAGCCGGAGAAAGCTGTATGAGCTCTGAAGATGTGGTCTTGCTGGCACCCACCGAAAGCACCGCACTCGTGGCATAGGCCTCCACCCCATAAGCGTAAGGCACTGCCCAGGCTGTAATGTCATAGGTAAGTGAATCGGAGAGTTTAGTTTTCGGCTCAAACAAGACAGAGGTAAGAACCGACTTGGGCTGATCCGTAGAGATCACGATATCCTCAGCCACGATAGAAAAGCTCTTTGTTTTCCCAGAACCATAATGATAGCCACTGAGTGGTTTAGAAACACTGGCAGACCCATAGCGGATCCCTTGCGTGTCTAACCATCCCTTAAGGGCATCAAACTTTCCCTGGTTACCGTCATACTTCAGGACATAACTCTTATAATTTGAAGGGGCTTTTTGCTTGAAAAACTTCGTGAACTCACTGAGCACCTTTTCATTATTCCTGGAGGTAATCTCTATAGTAGACAATCCCGTGGTATAATGATGAGCTATGCGGTCTTTCAGTGTGAGTGTATCTCCCTCTTCTTTGATCACACCAAGGCCGGCCCTTCCAGAGCCACCCTGCTCGTAGGTCATCCCAATGGCACCGTTGTAAATCGGATAGGTGTCGCCATAGCTCGGGTAGAGCAAATCAAAATACTGCTTGGTGAAGTAGAACCAGTTGTTGGCATCAAAATACTTTGAGTGATTTTTACCGATCTGCGTCTGAAAATCACGCTGCCAGTCGGTAATCAGCTCATGAAAGGGCTCTGCCGCTGGAGCAAAATAATAGGGCTCATTGATTCCCTGCTCATGAAAATCCACATGAATCTGGGGAAGCCATTGATTATAGACGGCCATTCGCTGCTGACTTTCCACCTGTGTCTGCCAGGCCCAATCCCGGTTCAGGTCAAACAGGTAATGATTGGCTCTACCCCCAGGCCATGACTCATGATGCTCCCAGGAGTCTGGGTTGGCATTGTAGGGCTGATTGGCGTATTGCCAGTAAAAATTCACATAGCGTTCCCTGCCATCAGGATTCACGCACGGGTCCATGACGATGAGCGTATTTTCGAGCCATTCAGCCTTATCAGAGCCACTTCTCACCAATTCATACAAGGTAGTCAGGGCCGCTTCTGTTGATACTGATTCATTTCCATGCACATTGTAACTGAGCCAAACCACGCTGATGGACAACTCAGGAGAGCCATTCAATAATCCTGCACGTTTGAGGTTATCTGTGCGAATGGTTTCCAGCTTGTCCAGGTTTTCTTTGGTGGACACAAAGACCAGATATAGAGGACGCTTTTCATAAGACTCGCCGTACTGCTGAAGCACTACCTGAGGTGAAACCTCGGCTACATGCTGAAAGTAGTCCACCACCTGATGATGCCGACTAAACTGCTCTCCCGGCTCATAGCCCAAAAAGCTGGCTGGAGATTTCAACTGACTATGGCCGCCAAGCATACTACCTAAAGCCAGAAGTACTACTATATATTTTTTCATTGGGTCATTTCATTGAATACTGAATGCTGCTAAAATAACTCAAATCAACCGACTAACATGACATACTTATATAGACGGTTGGCCGGACAAATAACCAAAGGGAACAACATCCCGAAATAAGTGGGCTTCAAAAAAAATGTTAAATAAAGCCCGTAAGTGTAACTTTTTAAACCCCGGAATTTCGGGCAAGTGTTCAGAAATGTGAACATCTAGATCCGATCATGAACACCAGATGAAATTCAAAACATTCTTAAATAGCTATTTATCAGATAGTTACAATTTTGGCACAGAATTGATATCCTGAGATTTCGATTATTTAATTCTCAACTATAAAAACAACAGGTATGAAATCGATTCAAAGAATGATGGGAGTAGCAGCACTGATAATGATTTTCACGTACAACACTCAGGCCGCTCCTGATGACAGCAATGCAGTAAAAAAAGCGAAGGATGCTGTGGAAGGCGCAGCTCCTTATGACTGGAAGACTATGGCTCAGAGTGCCAAGGTGTGTTTTAGAAAACAGGAAAATGTGGAGCAGGCCCTGGAGTGGATCAATAAATCCATAGAAATCAACAAAGACCCCTTTAATCTGGAAATAAAAGCCGACTACTATCGAGACAAGGGCGAAAAGGATGAGGCCTTAAAACTATATTCCGAAGCATTGAAGGTAGGCAAAGAACAAAACTTCTGGTTTGATGGCACTGACATTCAGGCGAAAATCTGGAAACTCCGAGAGTAATACTCACTTCTAAACGGAAAGGGCCTCAAGATTGAGGCCCTTTTTTTTAGATCAATCTTTTTTCAGCTTATCAGCAAAGACCTCCTTGAATTTCTTCACCTTGGGAGCCACTACAAATTGGCAATATGGCTGGCTACCGTTCTCGTTGAAATAATCCTGATGGTAATTTTCAGCCGAGTAAAACACTTCAAACGGGGTAATTTCAGTTACAATCGGGTCACCCCATGCTCCCGATTCATCCAGCGCCTTTTTCAATCGCTCGGCCACCTCCTTCTGTGCCGAATCATGGTAAAATATTGCCGATCTGTACTGAGTACCTACGTCATTTCCTTGTCTGTTGAGTGTAGTGGGGTCATGCGTCTTCCAAAACACTTCCAAAATTTCCTCCAGACTGATCACTGCCGGATCAAAGGTCACCTGTACTACTTCCGCATGGCCGGTCCTGCCTGTGGTCACTTCTTTATAGAAGGGGTCTTTGGTCTTCCCTCCGGAATAACCAGACACTGCAGACTCTACTCCATTAAGACGCTGAAAAACAGCCTCTGTACACCAGAAACACCCTGAACCTAACGTTATTTTTTCCATTGTTTATTTGAGAAAATTTGGTGAGAATAACCTCCCGATCACTCAAAAGGTTCACGAAATAAACAACATTTTATCTCGTTCACAAATACCTCCTTAAATCAACCTGTACTTGCTCCTTTCAAAGGATCTATATCCCTCAGCCCCCGGTTTCAAGATTGTATTTTAGTAGCATCGATTGCCTTGTGAATATACAATTGCTTCATTTTGGCTAATATTAACATTAACCCAACGTTTATGAATGTCTGACAACTTTTTGTGATATGATAAACTTTAAGGGCGCCAGGGAGTTGGTCTGAGGTATGAAATCAATTCGGCAGAGCAAATAGGAATTCATACGAAACATACCCGTACCTGACCAATAGTTTCTACATCTACATGAATTAAGTCTATTGAAAGCACATAAAAAAGACCTTACCACCGGATCTATTCCTAAGAAATTAATTGGCCTCACTCTGCCCATGATGATGGGAATCCTGAGCATGGTGGCTTTCAATCTCGTGGATACTTATTTTGTAGGAAAGCTTGGGAGCCTGCAGTTGGCAGCACTCAGTTTTACTTTTCCGGTAATCCTGGTGATCTTCAGCATTATTCAAGGTCTGGGCATCGGAGCTACGGCATTGATCTCCAGATCCATCGGCAGGAATGATCGACAAAAAGCCGCCCGCGAAACGACTGATAGCCTGGTGCTTTCGGTATTAATAGCCGGAGTGTTTATTGTCATCGGGCTATTCACCATTACCCCTACCTTCAGGCTGCTGGGAGCCAGTGACGAGATTCTGCCATATGTGATCGAGTACATGTCTATCTGGTACCTGGCTTTGTTCTTCGTGATTATCCCGTTCGTTGGTAACAGTGCTATCCGTGCGACTGGCGATACCCGAACACCCAGTTTGATCATGATTTTTGCGGTACTGGTCAATGCAGTACTTGATCCTCTTCTGATCTTCGGTTATGGTCCCTTCCCGGAGCTGGGGATGAAAGGCGCCGCTATAGCCACCGCCATCTCCCGAGCCATGACCATGGTACTCTCACTTTGGGTGCTGGCCAGGAGAGAAAAGCTGATCGTCAAAACTATCCCTGCCTGGAAGACCCTGCTTGGATGTTGGAAGGCCATCCTCCACATTGGTATTCCTTCAGGCCTGAGTAAAATGATTGTACCGATCACTACAGGCGTGATTACCGCGCTTCTCGCTGGCTATGGGGACTTTATGGTTGCCGGCTATGGAGTGGCTACCAGGATAGAGTTTCTCTCGATGAGCATCCTTTTCGCCCTTTCTGCCTCCATAGGTCCATTTACAGGACAAAACTTTGGTGCTTACCATTTTGACAGAATACGTATTGGTGTTTTTTATGCCAATGTATTTAGTGTGACCTGGGGCTTGGGCATGGCGCTGATCCTGTACCTGCTGAATGATCCTATTGCCAGCATCTTTACCGACAACCCTGAAGTGATCCGATCCACCAAAATGTACCTGACCATCGTATCATTTTCCTTCGGGTTTCAGGGGATTGTACAGGTGGTAAACAGTAATATCAATACCCTCAGCAAACCTCTGGCAGCATCGCTGATCGTATTTGTGCAAATGCTTATTATATGCATTCCATTGCTTTATCTGTTGGAATATTCTTTTGGTGTTGCTGGTATTTACTCTGCCGTAGCCATCACCTATGTTACAGGTGGCCTTATTTCCGCGTTTTTCAACCGAAGAATTGTGGCCCAAATGCAAACTGACTATGCCGAAACATAATGCGGCACCATAGATCGGAAAACGCTTTGGTAATCCATCTAAAATCGTAAATTTACCAAGAAGCACTAGACGCCACCTTATGAAGATTTTAGCACCACTAGCCGAAAACGGAAGAATTAATCCTGATGCAAGCATTAGAGACAGCCAATCTGTCATTATCAATGCGCCGATTCAAAAGGTATGGGAGGTGCTGATCGATATGTCCCGCTGGCCAGAGTGGAATGGAGACATCAAATCAGTAAAAGTGGATGAGGTAAAAGACGGAGCTGAATTTCGCTGGACCCTTAATGGCTCCACCCTCACCTCCACCATTCGAAAAGTGCAGGCTCCTGAGCTCCTGAGCTGGACTGGTTCTACCAAAGGCATCAAAGCCATCCAGGTGTGGCGATTGGAAGATTCAGGAGATAATCAAACCATTGTATCTACAGAAGAATCACTCCAGGGCTTTCTCACCCTCTTTTTCAGCCATCAGAAGTTGCACACCACGCTGCTCAAGTGGCTGGAGCGACTCAAGCAACGTGTTGAACAATAATATCTGCTATTACTTCTTGTCGAGTGCTGCGATCTGTTCTTTGAGCATGGCAAACTCCGGCTCCATGTCAAGAGCTTTTTGAAACAGTTCCCTGGCCATTGAGGTATTGCCCTTATCCGCTTCGATCATTCCTTTCATTCGAATAGTGGCTGCTTTGAGCGAAATCTCCTGAGTTCTTGAATTATCTATTGGGAAAACCAATTTAAGTTGGTCTGACTTAGGAGAAGCTATGATGATATCGGCATTGTTAATGGCTTCACCATGTCGCTTGAGCTCTAGCTGCAAAAACGCAATTTTGTAGAGCGTGCCCAAATCATTATTTGCCAGGTATAACTTTTCGTAGTTATTGACAGCTCTGGTTTTCACCCCCAGGTTATCAAAAGCCACGGCAGCCACTTCTGTAGCAAACAGATCATTCGGATCAACCTTCATGGCATCTTGCGCCACAAGCGCTGCAGATGCATACTGCTGATAATCGAAGTAAAGTAAAGCCAGTGAATCAAGCACTGCACTGCTATTGGGGTTGGTGGCAATCAGATTGTAGAGTGCCATCCTTGCTACATCCGGATCATTGTACTTTTTGGCAAGGGTGTAGATATATGCCTGTTTTCTCAGCTCATAAGGAATACTATCCTTGGGAGCCTGCTGCTGTGCGGATGCTGAGATTGCACAAAGGGCAATCAATAAAGTGGCAAGGTATTTCATGTTATTTGTTTAGTGTGAAATTTTCAAGAAGTTGCAAAAATAGAAATTACTTTGATTTGACAGTCAGCCCTTTGGCTTTTCCTATCTCCAGCATCAAATCATACGCCTCTGCGGGATCATTTTTGATCTGTCCCTCCAGAATGGCTTCTTTGATGGCGTTTTTGATTTCGCCCACAATTACCGAAGGCTTTATATCAAACGTTTCAATAATGGTTTCCCCTGATACCGGAGGCTGAAAGTTGCGAAGATGGTCTCTTTCTTCTACTTCCCTGATCTTATTCTGCACATTGATAAAGTTGGCTAAATAGCGCCGCACCCTATCCATGTTTTTGGAGGTAACATCCGCCCTGCACAGGGTCATCAGGTCTTCTATATCATCACCTGCTTCATAGAGCAATCTTCTGATCGCTGAATCAGTCACCTTCTCATTGACCAAAGCGATGGGCCTCAAATGAAGCCTCACGAGCTTTTGCACATACTTCATTTTATCATTCAGAGGGAGCTTCAGGTTTTTGAAGATCTTCGGCACCCACCGGGCACCCATATCTTCATGCCCATGAAAGGTCCACCCTGCTTTGTCATGAAAGCGCTGTGTGGCGGGCTTGGCAATATCATGAAGAATGGCCGACCATCTCAACCAGAGATCATCAGTGTCCTCACTGATGTTGTCCAGTACCTGAAGGGTATGATAAAAATTGTCCTTGTGGGATTTTCCATTTACTTTCTTCACGCCCTGAAGTCGGGCCATTTCCGGGAAGATTATCTCTAATAAACCTGAGGAAAACAAGAGTTTGAAACCATAGGAAGGTGTATCTGCCAGAATGATCTTGTTGAGCTCGTCGGTGATGCGCTCCTGAGAAATGATTTTGATCCGCTCTTTTTGAGTGACAATGGCATTGAAAGTATCCGGGTCTATGTCGAATTTGAGCTGTGTGGCAAATCTGATGGCGCGCATGATCCTAAGCGGATCATCTGAGAAAGTCACCTCAGGTTCCAAAGGAGTTTTGATCAGTTTCTGACCCAAATGCTCTACCCCACCAAAGGGGTCTATCAAGGTTCCAAAATCGTGTTCATTCAGGCTGATGGCCAGTGCATTGATGGTGAAATCCCGTCTGTTTTGATCGTCCTCCAGGGTGCCATCTTCTACAATGGGTTTCCGGGAATCCGCTCGGTAGCTCTCCTTTCTGGCTCCTACAAACTCCAGCTCGTATCCACCATAAGTGATGGCTGCCGTGCCAAAGTTCTTATATACGGCTAGTTTGGCTTCCTTACCAAGCTCCTTCTTCAACTGCTCTGCCAGCCGGATACCACTTCCCAAACATACAAAGTCGATATCCTTGGAATTTCTACCCAGAATAAGATCCCGCACATAACCGCCCACTATATAAGCTGAAACACCCAAACCTGTCGCCACCTGACCCACACGGTGAATCAATGGATGAAAATCCACTTGCTTATCCAAAACCTCCGTTACCATCATTGCCTCAAAATTATAACAATCAATCCAATGCAGTTTGTAGGCATCAGAATAAAAACGCTGTAGAAAGGAAAATCATTACCCCAAAATGTCAAACTCGCTGACAATAAACCACCAGTACACCTCGGCTTATTTGTACTACTTATTAGATTTGTAGAGACGAAATCCGATCAATGAGCACATCACCACAAGAGAAAATCGCCAACCTCACCAAAGAGCTGAATCATTACAGTTATCTCTATTATCAGGAGAACAAATCTGAAATCTCTGATTTCGAATTTGATCAGAAGCTGAAGCAGTTGGAAGAATTGGAAGCAGCCTATCCCGAGTTTAAACTGGAGGATTCTCCTACGCACCGAGTAGGTGGCACCATCACTAAAAATTTCAACACCGTCTATCACAAATCACGAATGCTTTCACTTGGAAATACGTATTCCAAGGATGATCTTATCGAATTTGACAAACGGGTAATGAAAGGATTGGGAACGGAGGATTATGAGTACTTCTGTGAGCTCAAATTCGATGGAGTGGCCATCAGCCTGCTCTATGAGCAAGGGGTGCTCAGCCAGGCCGTCACCCGCGGAGACGGTGAAAAGGGCGATGAAGTGACCAGCAACGTCAAAACGATTCGCACCATTCCCTTACGACTCAATGGTGATTACCCTGAATCTTTTGAGGTTCGGGGCGAGGTATTCATGCCCAAGAAGGTCTTCAAAGCACTCAACGAAGAACGTGCAAAAAATGGAGAGGCACTACTTGCCAATCCGCGAAATACTGCCTCAGGCACACTGAAGATGCAGGACTCTTCTGTGGTAGCCAGCCGAAAGCTGGACTGTTACCTGTACAGCTTACTTGGAGACGCCATTACCACTAGCACCCACGAAGAGTCCATCCATCTCCTGGAGCGTATGAATTTCAACGTCTCACCCACCTATGCCCGATGTAAAGGTCTTGAAGAAGTCTTTGAATACATCAACACCTGGGAGCAAAAAAGACACGAACTGCCTGTGGAGACCGACGGAATCGTCATCAAGGTCAATAGCACAGCTCATCAGGAAGAACTTGGATTCACAGCCAAAACACCGCGCTGGGCCATTTCATACAAATACAAATCTGAAGCCGCAGAGACCCGACTGAATAACATCACCTATCAGGTGGGGCGCACCGGAGCCATCACCCCTGTGGCTGAGCTGGAACCTGTACTGTTGGCTGGCACCACCGTAAAACGTGCCTCCCTGCACAATGCCAATGAAATAGAGCGACTGGATATTCGGATTGGAGACTATGTGTTTGTGGAAAAAGGAGGTGAAATCATTCCGAAAATCACTGGGGTAAATCACGATCGTCGTGCTGCGGATTCAAAAGAAACGATCTACCAGAACAGTTGCCCGGAGTGTGGCACCCCACTGGTGAGAAAAGAAGGAGAAGCCAATCACTACTGTCCCAACGCAGATGGTTGTCCTCCACAGGTCATGGGACGTGTGGAGCATTTCATTTCCAGAAATGCCATGGACATTGCCCACCTGGGCCCAAAAACCATCGAGGGCCTCTTCAAGACAGGTAAAATATCCGGAATTGCAGATCTGTATTCACTCACTTTTGAGGACCTGAATGGATTGAAGTTTGAGGACAAAGATGAACTCACCGGGGAAGTAAAGATCAGGTCCATCAAAGATAAATCCGCACAGAATATTGTGGAATCACTGGAAGCATCCAAGCAGATTCCTTTTGAAAGCGTCCTGTTTGGGCTTGGTATAAGGTATGTGGGGCGCACAGTAGCTGAGAAGCTGGCTGAGCACTTCAAGACCATCGACAACCTCCGAAATACCAGTATGGAAGAGGTGATCGCAGTTCATGAGATCGGTGAGCGAATAGCCGAAAGTGTGGTGAATTTCTTTAGCATCCCTGAGAACATAGAACTGATAGAACGACTCAAGGCCGCTGGCCTGCAAATGAGGGTGGAAGAAACCCAAACTCCGGAGCATCAGTCGCAAATATTTCAGGGAAAAACGGTTGTGGTCTCAGGGGTTTTTGAGAGTTTTGAACGTGAGGAATTGAAAAAACTCATCAAAAGCCTTGGCGGGAAGGTCTCCAGTTCCATTTCCGGAAGCACTGATTTTTTGATTGCTGGTGCCAATATGGGCCCGGCCAAACTGGAAAAGGCTCAAAATCTGGGCACCCAAATACTCTCAGAGAAGGAGTTTAGTGAGATGATTAACCAATGACATGCTAAAGAAAGCCATTCTGAATTTTAAAGCGAAGCGGATTTTGAAAAAGAGGTCCCAGGAGCTTATGACCGATTTCAAATCGAGCCAGAAAATAGCGATCATCTACTCAGACCTCTTTGAGAATGAAAAGCAAATAAGTGAGATCGTCAACGAGCTCAAAAAGGAAGGGAAAGAGATCAGTATGATGGTATACTGTCACAGCATTAAGAAAAAGACCACCGCTCTCCCCCATTTTCATTCTAAGGAAATCTCACTGACCGGCGAAATCAAAAGCGAAGACCTCAATTTTTTCCTTCGCCAGAGCTACGATTTTGCATTATGTTTCGATCAGTCACGGCATTTCATCATTGACTATGTATTTTCGCAAGTGAAAGCCAAATGCCGTGTTGGCATTAGGACACCTTCGCGAGACCATCTCTTTGAGATGATGATTCAGGCTGATGATCAGCAAACCCCACTGAGTAGTGAAGTATTAAGATATTTAAAAATGATTCAATCTTATGAATACTGAAATTTTTAAAGGTACCGGAGTGGCCTTGATTACCCCATTCAATAAAGATCAAAGTATTGACTTTGACGGTCTGAAAGCGGTAATAGATCACGTAAGTGAGGGAGAAGTGGATTACCTGGTCATTCTGGGTACAACTGGCGAGGCACCTACCATCACTGCGGAAGAGAAGAATCAGGTAACCGAATTCGTCATTGCCAATAACCCCCGGAATTTGCCAATCGTATATGGTCTGGGTGGAAACAGTACCAAATGGGTGACCGATCAGCTTGATCTGATCAAGGACTACCCTCTGGCGGCTATCCTGAGCCTTAGTCCTTACTATAACAAGCCATCACAGGCAGGCATTGTACAGCACTATGAGGCCATTGCCGACGCAAGTCCCTTTCCGGTGATATTGTACAACGTACCCGCCAGAACCAGCTCTAACATCACCACTGAGACCACTGTAACGCTTTCAAAACACCCTAATATCATTGGAACCAAGGAAGCTTCTGGAAACCTCACACAGTGCATGGAAATCAGAGCCAACACAGATGAGGACTTTCTATTGATATCAGGTGATGATGCACTCACCCTTCCGATGATGTCCTTTGGTTGTGTGGGTGCCATTTCTGTCATTGCCAATCTGCAGCCGGCGGCATTTTCACGAATGGTCAAACTAGCACTTGCCGGTGATTTCAAAGGAGCATCCAAGCTCCACTTTGAGCTATTGCAGGGCTACGAACTGGTCTCAGCAGAAGGCAACCCGGTTTCTGTTAAATCCGGTCTGGATGCTTTTGGACTTATTCAAAACACCGTACGATCGCCTCTTTATGCAGGTAGCAAAGAACTCATCAGACATTTCAAAATGTATCTGAATAAATAGGAGATACGCTTTTAACAAAAAAGCCAGATACTCAACTTTAAAGTATCTGGCTTTTTTATGCTCAGCGCTCTGAAAGGGCTAAGACAATAAAAAAGGGGCTTAAAAGCCCCTCTCTTATTTTATAATCTTTTGGATTATGCTTTGTTTTTCATGTCCTGCACTTCGATTCTGATCTCTTGTGAGAGGTTCTTCAGCTCTTGCATTCCTTTTCTAACTCTTGTTCCTGCTGCAGAGTTTTCTTTGTCATAAAATTTGCTGAAATCTGCTTCAAGAGAATCTACTAATTCTTTAAGTTGTTCGAATCTTTTCATATTGATAAATCTTTAAGGTTACTGATAATTATTCGATGAGGCAATTTATATAAAATGTTCAAAAACCAAGCATATTGAGCTAAAAAAGCTAAATATGACCTAAAGTTGTGCCAAAGTGGCACCCTCTACTCCTGCTTTTTTGTACACTCCATCATCCAGCTTTTTCTTAACTGCCTCAAAAGCTGTGATCGTCTCTGCCACATCATCCAAACTATGCACTGCTGTTGGGATGATCCTCAGAATAATGGTACCCTTAGGCACCACTGGGTACACCACCACAGAACAAAATATGCTATGCTCCATTCGGAGATCCTTTACGAGGTTTACTGCCTCCATGGTGTCTCCATTCATGACCACAGGAGTCACCGGAGACTGTGTAGTGCCTATTCTGTAGCCTTTTTCTCTGAAGCCAGACTGAATGGCATTTACTATGGTCCAAAGGTTTTCTTTCAACTCAGGCTTAGTTCTGAGAAGCTCCAAACGCTTGAGGTTACCGATCACCAGTGGCATTGGCAACGACTTGGCAAAAATCTGAGACCTCACATTGTATTTAAGTACATCGATGATCGCTGCATCTCCGGCAATAAACGCCCCAATGCTGGCCATAGACTTGGCGAAAGTAGAGAAGTAAATATCAATACCATCCTGCACGCCCTGCTCCTCACCTGCTCCTGCTCCGGTAGCTCCCATGGTACCAAACCCGTGAGCATCATCTACCAACAACCTGAAATTAAATTTCTCTTTCAACTTCACGATAGAGGCCAGATCTCCCATGTTACCAGACATCCCGAAGACACCCTCAGTAATCACAAGGATACCTCCTCCAGTTTCTCCTACGAGTCTCTCAGCACGCTTCAACTGCTTCTCGAGATTCTCTATGTCATTGTGAGGATAAACAAAACGCTTACCCATGTGCAATCTCAAACCATCAATGATACAGGCGTGAGACTCAGCATCATACACAATCACATCTTTTCTATCCACCAAAGCATCAATCACGGACATTACACCCTGATAGCCAAAGTTCAAAAGCATGGCTGAATCCTTTTGCACAAAGGCCGCCAGCTCTCTCTCTAACTGCTCGTGGTACACGGTATTTCCCGTCATCATCCTGGCTCCCATAGGGTAAGCCATTCCCCATTCCGCAGCTGCCTCGGCATCTGCCTTTCTTACTTCAGGATGGTTAGCCAAACCCAGGTAGTTGTTCAAACTCCAGGTCAACACTTCTTTCCCCCTAAACTTCATTCGGGGAGCGATCTCACCCTCCAGTTTTGGGAACATATAAAAGTTATCATCAAAATAAGAATGCTGTCCTAGCGGCCCCCTATCCTGTAGCAATTTTTCAAATAAATCCATCTAACGTGTATTAATAAACCTTACCAATTTGGAAATACAAAACTAACACTTATTAAAGATTGGACAAATGTTATACAGGCATTTAACCTGCAGTCATTTTTTGTAAATATTCATTAGCATTGTGTCATAACCCAAAAAAATGAAAATCAAGAAAATACTCATAGCCAACAGAGGCGAAATCGCCATAAGGGTGATGCGCTCTGCAAAAGAAATGGGGATAAAAACCGTAGCGGTATATAGCGAAGCTGACAAAGCAGCAGCGCACGTACTCTACGCCGACGAAGCTGTATTGATCGGGCCACCCCCCTCCGCTCAGTCCTACCTGGTCGCTGACAAAATCATTGAAGCATGCAAACTCACGGGTGCTGATGCAGTGCACCCCGGATATGGATTCCTCTCTGAAAATGCCCAGTTCGCGGAGAAAATAGCTCAGGCCGGGATCATTTTCATTGGACCATCCGTAGAGGCCATCAAAGTAATGGGCGACAAACTAGCCTCCAAGCAAGCAGTAAAATCATTTGATGTACCCCTCGTGCCTGGGATGGATGAGCCTATCAGCGATGTAGAAAAAGCAAAGGCCGTGGCACAGAAAATCGGCTATCCGGTGATGATCAAAGCAAGTGCCGGCGGTGGTGGAAAAGGCATGAGGATAGTGACCGACCCCAAAGACTTTGATGAGCAAATGACGCGAGCAGTTAGTGAAGCACGCAGCTCTTTTGGCGATGAGGCGGTTTTTATCGAGAAATTCATTACTTCCCCCAAACACATTGAGGTACAGATACTTGGTGACCAATATGGCAATATTGTCTACCTTTTTGAAAGAGAATGTAGCATACAGCGAAGAAATCAGAAAGTAATAGAGGAGGCTCCCTCTGCTGTACTGTCCCCCGAGCAACGAAAGCGATATGGAGAAGCTGCAGTAAACGTGGCCAGATCATGCAACTACTATGGAGCCGGCACGGTGGAGTTCATCGCAGATGCTCATCTGGATTTCTATTTTCTGGAAATGAACACCCGCCTGCAGGTGGAGCACCCCGTCACAGAACAGATCAGCGGCGTGGATCTGGTGAAAGAACAAATCAAAATCGCTCAGGGTGAAGCCATCTCCTTTACCCAGGAAGACCTTCAAATCAACGGACACAGCATAGAAGTGCGTGTGTATGCGGAGGATCCTGAAAACAATTTCTTACCCGACACAGGCACCTTAAGTACCTACAGACGTCCACAAGGAGCGGGTGTAAGAGTGGATGATGGCTACGAAGAAGGAATGGAGATTCCTATCCACTATGACCCAATGATCGCAAAGCTCATTACCCACGGCAAAGACCGGGCAGAGGCCATTGAAAGGATGAAAAGAGCCATTTTTGAATACAAAATTATTGGCATCAAAACTACCCTGCCTTTTTGCGAATTCGTTCTGAACCACCCCGATTTCATCGATGGGTCTTTTACAACGAAGTTTGTGGAAGAGCATTTCACACCGGATCATGTGAGAAAAGAGCCTTCTGAAGACCTGGAGCGGGTAGCGGCCATTTTTGCTTTTGAACAATACAAAGCCAAAAAAGAGCGGCTTCAGTATACCCCTGCTGCCAGTCAGAAATCTGGGTGGAAAAGTCGGATTAAGCGCGACTAGTATGGCGGAAATCAGACCATTTGCTGGCTGGAGGTACCATCAAAAGCATACTCAAAATATCGATAGACTTACCTCACCACTCTTTGATGTGGTCTCAAATAAACAGCGGGAAGTGCTTTATCAAACCGAGTATAACAGCATTCACCTTTCGGTACCCCAAGGAGAACATCCTGCCGAACTGGCCAAAAAAAAACTGAGCAAATGGAAGCAGGATGGGGTAATCGTTCAGGATCAGCTGCCAGGAATCTATGTCTACTTTCAGCATTTTTCATTGGCAGGCAGAGACCAGACCTACATCCGAAAAGGCTTCATCTGCAACATTAGAATTTACGAGTGGGGCGAAAAGGAAATCCTGAGGCATGAGAGTACCATGCCATTTTCAGTAGATGATCGCATGCAGCTTCTCCATGAAACCCAACTCAATGTGTCCCCTACCCACGGGCTCTATACCGACCCGAATGCAGAAATAGAAAAGTACCTGGATGAAAGCATGCTGGCGCCCATCTATGAGTCAGAAGATTATCAGGGAGTAAGAGACGTACTTTCCGTCATCCATGATGCCAAAATCATAGGCAGGATTCAGGAAATCATTAGGGAGAAGAAAATCATACTGGCAGATGGTCATCATCGCTACGAGGGTTCACTCAACTACATGCAGCAGCGCCGAAAGGAGAATCCAAAGCATACCGGACAGGAAGGGTACAACTACCACATGATGATGCTCACCAATACCGAGGCGGATGATCTGAGAATACTGCCCACCCACCGGGTGGTGCGTGATCTGGATAACTTCTCCGAAGAATGGCTCCTAAACCAACTGGAAGAGGATTTCACCATCAAAACGGTGGAAAATGCACCGGATGTCAATGAGATCATTTTGGGCAAACAGTGGGCTTTCGGGCTTTTGATAGGTGATAATGCTTATAAAATTCGTCTAAAGCCGGAAAAAATCAACGAGATCAAATGGAATTTCCCAGATGAAGTGAAAGCCCTGGACCTGACGGTAATGCATTATTTTATATTTGAGAAAATCCTGGAAATCCCCGGCCAGAAACAGGTGAATGCCAGAAACATTACCTTTCAACGAAACTTCACAGAGTGCCTAAGGGAGGTGCTCAAAGGTGAAGCACAGTTTGCTTTAATTACCAAGGATATTTCAATTGAAACTGTCAAGCAAGTATGCTACAGTGGATTCACAATGCCCCAGAAATCAACCTACTTTTACCCTAAAGTCATTAGTGGTTTCGTATTTAGTTCCATAGACGATCATGAGTTTCAGACACCCTTTGATTCTTGCTTCCAATAGTCCACGGCGCCAGGAGCTGCTGAAACAAGCTGGCTTTAGCTTCGACGTGTTTGTCCGGGATTTTGACGAAAGTTATCCCGAGGAGCTTCCTGCCGAACAGGTGGCAGAATTTTTGGCAGTAAAGAAAAACAAAAATTACCGTGAGCTGCTTTCCGATCAGGTAGTGATTACTGCTGATACTACAGTCGTATTAGGCCATTTGGTACTCAATAAGCCAGCGGATCATGCGGAAGCTTTCAGCATGCTAAAATCCCTGTCGGGTCGTACTCACCGGGTGATCTGTGGGGTTTGTATCTCCTCGCCCAAGAAGCAAGTGGCCTTCACGGAAATTACAGAAGTCACCTTTGGGCACATGACCGACGAAGAAATCAACTTTTACATTGAAGAATATCAACCATTCGACAAGGCGGGTGCTTACGGTATTCAGGAATGGATCGGACAGACGAAAGTAGTGTCTATCAAAGGATCTTACTTCAACGTGATGGGCTTACCTACTCACAGGGTTTATGAAGTTTTAAAATCTGAATTTCAGGACGATATTTAACACAAAAGGGGCTCACAAGCCCCTTTTTAGTGTTTTATCATATTTCAGAAGGCTCTTATTCTTCCGAATCTCCTTCCTTCTTTTCTTCTTTTTTAGCTTCGATACCATCTCCATCCTTCAATCGCTTAGATACGGCCAGGAATGGGCCTGAAACCACTTCATCCCCTTCTTTCAATCCTTCCACAATTTCGATGCGCTCGAAATCACTAATTCCGGTCTTCACAATGGTTTTCACTGCTTTTCCGTCAGCTACTGTAAATACCACCTCATCCAGTTCCTGATCCAGTGAGGTCTCTGAGTCTTCAGCATCCTCTTCTCCTTCACTGTTAGCTTTTCGGGTAGTCACAGCAGAAAGTGGCACTGTGAGGATGTCGCGTTTGGTTTCGGTAATAATATCCACACTGGCGGTCATTCCTGGTCTGAAGGGGTACTTCATTCCGTTTTCCTTAATCAGGTCCTGATAAGAAGAATTCAAAATTTTAATCCTTACCTCAAACTCAGTCACTGCATCTGACGACACTTTGGTATTGGCAGAGTTGGCAATCTGCGTGACCACTCCCTTAAAGGTTTTATCCATATAGGAATAAGAATCCACATCGATAATCGCTGTATCACCCTCTGAGATGCGTATGATGTCATTTTCATTTACATCCACCCTCACTTCCATATTGGAAAGGTCCGCGATACGCAGCATCTCCGTACCCTGCATCTGTGAGGTACCGACTACAGTCTCTCCCTCTTCCACATCCAACTTAGAAACAATTCCACTCATTGGCGCTTCAATCTCCGTGAGACGAAGGTTTTCAAGTGCCTCATTTACCGAGGCCTGAGAGCTCTGCACTATGTATTTCGCAGCTTCCACATTTTGAGTAGCGGATTCCAGATCCTGAAGAGCGACATTATAATTGGCTTCTGAAAGCTGAAAATCGGCATCTGAAATCACCTTCTCGGCGTACAACTTCTTTTGTCTTTCATACTCGAGCTCTGCTCGCTTATAGTTGGCTTTTGCACGAGCTTCTCTTGCTTTGGCATCGGCCAGGTTGGCTTTTTGTTGATTCAGGTTGGCCCTGGTTCGCTCCAGCACAGACATGAAATTGTCCGGTCTGATTTTCAACAGAAAATCTCCCTTGGTTACAGAATCTCCTTCTTCGATGGACAGCTTAATGATCTCGCCGGGCACTTCCGGGCTGATTTTCACTTCTACCACAGGCTGTACGGAGCCTGAGGCACTCACCTTCTCTACAATAGTAGCTTTCTCCACCTTGCCAAACTCTACCTCAATGGCCTTTTTCTGTCCTACCCAACCCTGGGATTTACCAACCATCGCAAACACGATGAGCAACACAACAACCCCGATCAGGATATATAATATCTTGTTATTTGATTTTTTCTTTTTGGCCATGGTGATTAGAATGATAAGGAGTTACCCTGATAAAAGTCTAAGATTTTTTTCTTGAAAATGAAGTCAAATTTAGCGCGAACAAGATCCGATTTGGCACGAAACAAGTTATTAGATGCCACCTGATAGTCCGTGAAATTCGCAGCCCCTAAGTTATACTGGTTTTCCACAGAACGAAAAGTTTCTTCTAATGCTTCCACTTGTCGTGATGAAGCAGCGTAGGTTTTGGACGCAGCAAAAGCGTCATTGTAAGCCGTTTCAATAGTTTGTCTCAGTAAGTTCTTTTGCTCTAGTACCGTGATCTCTGCCTGCTGCAAATTGATCCTTGCGTTTTGAACGCTGGATTTGGCCTGGAGGTTATTGAAAATAGGAATAGACAAATTCAAAGTCAGCGATTTACTGAAGTTTTGGTTCATCTGATCCCCGAACCCTACGGTTTCCAGCGAGCCATTAGGTGAAATGGATATTTCCTCGACAGGGGTGCCGTCATTAGTTTGATAAAAGGTGGGGTTGGTGATGACATTCCCGCTGGCATCCCTATTGATTGTATAGGGATTATCCTCATCAATGTTGTACTGCTTATAAGCATCCGAATAGTTGGACCGGAAGCTGCCGTTCAGAGAAAGCGTGGGTGCATACCCTGATTCTGCCACCTTCACTCCCATCAGGGCACTTTGCACCTGCAGTTCGGCGCTTTGTATCTCTGGCATGGACGCTACTGCTGCCTCAAAGACCTCATCAGAACTTATTGTGAGGTCGGCCTCTCCTTCCAGCGTCAGATCCGGGATAATCAGCTCAATGTCCTGAGAAGTAGGAATCAACATGGCCTGTTTCAGGCTCAGCAAGGCAAGGTCCAGGTTATTTTGAGCGGTCACCAGCTGTACCTCGTTGGTAGCCACCTGAGAGATCAGCTCCAACTCATTGGTGCGGGGCAGCGCTCCTCCTGCTACCAGCTTTTTGGTACGCTCCAGCTGCTCCTGACTGGACCTTAGCTGGTATTCGGCATTTTCAAAGAGTTCACGGTTGAAAATCACATTCAGGTAAAACGTAACCACATTTAACGAGATGTCATTCTCCGCTTTATCCACCGCATACTGTGACGATTCCAGACTCATCCGGTTTTGCTTGATGGTATTGGTGATTCTAAACCAGTTAAACAAGGTCATATTGGCAGTGCCGCTCACCCCAGTAAAGTTAATCTGCTGAGTAATGAATGAGTTGGTGGTAGGATCAATGGATCTACCCCAGTTGTAGCCATAATTTCCTCCCACATTCAGGCTCGGGAGCTGACTGGCCCTGGATTGGTTCAGATTGACCTGAGCAAGCTGCTCCTGGAGGTTGCTGCGCCTCACAGACAGGTTATTTTCTATGGCAATGTCGATGCACTGCTGAAGATCTAATACATAAAGTGAATCACTTTGGGCAAAGGCGGTAAAAGTAAAGAAGAGAATCAGTAGGGTTAGGTTCAGTTTTTTCATGAGATCATTGATCAATGTCGGGTATGTAGAGGACACTCCTCACCCAGTTAAGGTTACGTAAATATTCTAAAGTGATGGTTTTTATGCCTGAGTCCATTTCAAAAACCAGGCAGGCCAGATCGTTCTTTCCTTTTCTGGAAACAGTCATGGTAGCGATGTTGCAATCGTCATGTGAAAGCACATCTGAAATGAAGGCGATGCTTCCCTTCTGGTCATCGGCATGAATGATGAGTGTGTGGGCACTGGCCGTGAAATTGCAGTCAAAGCCATTGACTTCACGGATTCTGATCACCCCACCACCTCGGCTCTCTCCTACCACTTCGGCCTGATTGTCCTTGGAGGTAAGGTTCAGCCTTACCGTATTGGGATGAAGCGTAGAAGCATTGCCTATAGACTTAAACTTGTACTCGATACCAGCATCTTTCGCCAGCTCCAGCGCACCTTTGATGCGCTCATCATCCGTAGGAAAATCCATGAGACCGGCCAAAATAGCTCGGTTACTCCCATGTCCTTCATAGGTTCTGGCAAAAGAATTATAAAAGGTAATGATGGCCTTGGTGGGTTTGTCTTTCAGAATTTTACGGGCCACCCTGCCTATACGTACCACTCCAGCTGTATGCGAGCTGGACGGGCCTATCATCACAGGGCCTATCATATCAAATACACTGCTTCTTTCAGACATATCAGGAAATTAAACGATTAAAGAACTAATACGATACTTTAAAATGTCACTTATTGTAAAAAGTTGACTTAAACTGCCACCTGGGCCTTGATATGAGGGTGTGGATCGTAGTTTTCCAGTGTAAAATCCTCAATGGTGAAGGAAAAAATGTCTTTCACGTCAGGATTTAGTCGCATAATCGGAAGAGGCCTTACTTCACGAGAAAGCTGAAGACGCGCCTGCTCCAAATGATTGGAATAAAGGTGTGTATCCCCAAACGTGTGTACAAAATCTCCATATTCCAGCCCACACACCTGCGCTATCATCATCGTGAAGAGTGCATAGGAGGCAATATTAAAAGGTACCCCCAAAAACACATCAGCACTGCGCTGATACAGCTGACAGGAAAGCTTACCATCGGCTACATAAAACTGAAACAAGGTATGACATGGTGGCAAAGCCATTTTTTCTATTTCGCCCACATTCCAGGCACTGATGATCATTCTTCGTGAATTGGGATTGTTTTTAATGGTGTCGATCAAGCCCGAAAGCTGGTCTACCGTGGTGCCATCGCTCTTGGGCCAGCTGCGCCACTGCACCCCATAGACAGGGCCTAGTTCACCATTGGAATCTGCCCATTCGTCCCATATGGTCACCTTGTTATCATTTAGATACTTGATATTGGAATCTCCTTTGATAAACCAAAGCAGTTCATGTATGATCGATCGGAGGTGCACTTTTTTGGTGGTAACAAGGGGGAAACCATCCTGCAAATTGAACCTCATCTGATGTCCGAAAATGCTCAGGGTACCTGTGCCTGTTCTGTCTCCCTTTTCCACACCGTGGTCCAGGATATACTGCATCAAATCGAGGTATTGTTTCATGATTAATCGTTTTTGATTGGCTACTTTCGTAAAGGATAACGCTAAATTAAGACCTAAAAAGTAGAAACCTGAACGCTTTACTAAATAAGTACTTTGGAAATTTCAGGAGTGGTAAATTCCGCTTTTTACTGGTGAGCCTATGGGTGGTTATCACCATTTTCTTTGCGTATCACCTGCAGTTTCTCAAAGCGGATTTTGAATTCGAGAAGTTTTTCCCTCTTGATGATCCAGACATCACTTTTTATGAAAATCACCTAAACCATTTTGGCTACGACAATGACTATCTCCTGATTATTCTGGAAAATAACAATGGAGTATTTCGTCAGGACTTTCTTAAAAAAATCGCTCAGCTAACGGCCAGTATCAAATCAGAAGAGGGCGTAATTCAGGTTGGCTCTCCGCTCGATTTTCAACAGCCCATTAAAGCTCCTCTTGGGGTAACACTTGTTCCGCTCATTCATCTGGAGAACCCGGAACTATACCCACAAGACAGTGCAAGAATGTTTGCTCACCCTATCTACAGGTACTTCTTTGGTATTGATGGCAGGTCTTTACTCGTACAGGTTACCCATCAGCATTTCGAAGACCCCGTTTCCGCTGATCTACTGGTCAATAACCTGAACCAGTTACTCACCCAGGAGCATTTTGATCACTTCCGACTGGCGGGAAAACTTGTGGCTCAAAAGGCATTCATCGGATACATTCAGAGCGATTTTATTCTCTTCATCGCATCAGCACTCGTGGTGAGCTTTCTTCTTCTTACCCTCGTCTTTCGCTCACTGAAAGTATCGCTCATGCCCTACCTCATCAGTGTCACCAGTCTTATCTGGTTGCTGGGACTGATGGCCTTGCTGGGGCAGACCATTACCATTTTGGGTTCGCTAATTCCTCCTGTTATTCTATTTGTATCCACCTCTGATGCCATTCACCTCATCAATGCCTTCAGGGCAGACGAACAACCCGATTTTATCACCAGGTTAAAGACAGCCATCCATAAGGTGCTCACACCTACTTTTCTCACCTCGGTCACCACTGCTATTGGTTTTTTTAGTCTTGTGACCATCGATACAGAACCTATTCGCTTTCTGGGGATTTTCTGTGGGATTGGCATTCTGCTCTCTTTTATCATCACTTTTGCTTTTGGACCATTGCTGATCCATCAAAGCTACGCGCCACGCAAATCAGGTACAGCCACAAGGTACCTGGCCATCTGGGTGATCCGGCATTTCAGAGTCGTTCTCGCTGGCACCACACTCCTGGTGATCTTATCTGTGGCAGGACTTTATCTCCTCAAAACCGATGCTCGCCTCCTGGATGATCTTCCTGCGGACTCAGAAGTCAGGCAGGACTTTGAATTTGTGGACATTCACTACGGAGGGTCCAAGCCCTGGGAAATGGCCTACTGGCCTAAAGATCCCAATGGCAGCATTTGGGAGGAGGAGGTCATGCGAGAGGCTCACAAGATTCATCAGTACTTACTAAAGGAGTATCCCATGGAGCGACTTTGGTCACCGGTCACCTTTGCCATGTATGGCCATCAAATGATCAATGGAGGAAGCTCTGCAGCATTTGAGATGCCTGATACACAAAATTACCATAGAGCCATTCGAACCATACGCCCTTACACCCGGAAGCCTGAAGTCCCCAGCCTGATCGGCAAAAATGAGCATTATGCCCGCTTTACGGGTTTCATTCCTGAATATGGATCATTTGAAACCATCCGAAAAGATCAGGAGCTCCTTTCCTACCTCGATGCCCACATTAATCATGATGTCATTGAGTACCGACTCACTGGCACCACTTACCTGATCGACAAAAGCCATGGAATGCTCTCCGCTAACCTGATGCGTGGACTTCTAATCGCCATTTCAGTCATTTCTTTAATACTTGGGATTTATTTTCGTTCGCTTAAAATCCTGTTGATCAGCCTAATTCCCAATATCATACCCCTTTTAGCCACGGCCGGGTACATGGGGCTTGCAGGAATTTCGTTAAAACTCACAACCTCCATTATATTTGCTGTTGCATTCGGTATTGCAGTGGATGACACCATTCATTTTATATCAGTGTACCGAAGGCAAAAAGCTAGAAATAGGATATACAGAATGATCAATACTTTTCAGACTGCTGGTAAGGCCATGAGCATTACCACACTGGTAATTGTTTCGGGTTTCGTTTTATTCCTTTTTTCCTCATTTGGAGCTACTTATTACCTGGGCTTGTTTTTGTCCTTGTCCCTGACAATAGCCCTGATCATTGATCTAACCCTACTTCCGCTACTCCTTCATTTTACAAAAAACAAGAACAGTTTATAGTTGTTAACAACACAATGAATAAAGGATTAAAAATAGGCGATGACATTCCTGAAGTAACCCTCAAAGATCAGGAAGGCCATCTGATTGATTTAACCTCGTTCAAAGGGAAACATTCTTTGGTGGTATATTTCTATCCAAAGGACGATACTCCGGGGTGTACCCTGGAAGCTTGCAGTTTCAGAGATCGATATGATGAATTTGAAGAGGCCGGCGCCAAGGTGATCGGTATCTCAGGAGATTCTGTAGGTTCCCACAGCCGTTTTGCTTCGCGTCACGGTCTCAATTTCATGTTATTGAGTGATATCAACAGAGTCGCTGAAAAGGAATTTGGGGTGCCGAGAAACCTGTTGGGGTTATTACCAGGTAGGGTCACCTACGTCTTTAACAAGGAAGGAAAGCTGGTATCCACCTTCAGTTCGGCGGTGAAGGCCACCAGACACATCAAGGAGTCGCTGAAAGCGCTATCCACCTGTCAATGAGGCTACTGGCTTATTAGCCAGTAGAGCTACCTTTTCCCTGACCTGCTCCACCACTTCGGCACTTCCATCGCAGGTGATCGGAGCAGATACGCTCACTACCATCTGGGTACTGCTCCATTTGCCCCAGGTAAAGGACTTTCCGGTCTGCCTGATGCCTATGGGAAGGATCGGCACATTGGCCTCTTTGGATAAAATAAAAGGACCTTTTTTGAAATGAGCGATCTGATGATCCACTGTGCGTGTGCCTTCGGGAAACATCAACACTGATTTTCCCTGATTAATCAGTTTAGCTGATCGCTTCAGACTCTCCATCGATTTCTTCCGATTGGACCGATCGATAAAAATCATGCCCGTGGCCATCATGTACCACCCAAGGAATGGGATGATTCTCAACTCTTTCTTTGCCACAAAGTACAGGTTGGCAGGAATCGCCCGAAAAAGAATGGGTATATCCAAATACGACTGATGATTACAGACAAACACATAGGGTTTGTCTCGCTCAATGACTTCCATCCCACTCTTTTCTATTCGGATGCGAAAAGCCCACAAAATACCCGGAGCCCAGCAGCTACGGGCCATCGCCACAGGTATGGCTGTGCGAAAAGTGAATAGATAGATAATGAGCGACAGGCTAATCCAAAAGATGCTCCAAACCGCACAAAAGAAAACTCTTAAAAATACCAGCATTCAATCAATCAAAATTCTCCTCAAAGCTAAGCACTCTCCCATAAAATGGTACCCACTTAAAAGCTTTGATTTAATACTCGTTTTTCAGGGCATCGTTTAACTTTGCGCACTTTATAAAAATCGAGAATCAATGGCCGAGTACAAACATCTGGAGGTAGAAAAAAAATGGCAACAATACTGGCAGGAAAACAAGATCTATGAAGTAAGCATAGATCCTTCCAGGCCCAAGTATTACATCCTGGATATGTTTCCGTATCCTTCAGGTGCCGGACTACACGTAGGCCACCCACTTGGCTACATTGCTACAGACATTATTTCTCGTTTCAAACGACTCAAAGGGCACAATGTGCTTCACCCGATGGGTTTTGATGCCTTTGGCCTACCGGCTGAGCAGTATGCCATCCAGACCGGTCAGCATCCGGCCATTACCACGGAAACCAACATCACCCGCTACAAAGAACAGCTCACCAATCTGGGATTTAGCTATGACTGGTCTCGCGAGGTGCGTACTTCAGAACCCTCCTACTACAAATGGACCCAATGGATCTTCAAGCAGCTATTTAACAGCTGGTACAACAAAGACTCAGACAAGGCAGAGCATATCGACACATTGATCTCAGCTTTCGCCGAAAGCGGAAATCAGTCTATCAATGCCGTGTGTGATGATGACGTGCCTGCATTCAGTTCAAGTGATTGGAATAGCTGGTCTGAAGAGGCACAGCAAAAAATGTTGCTCAAATACCGACTGACCTATATCGCAGAAACCACCGTAAACTGGTGTCCGGCTTTAGGTACTGTCCTTTCCAACGATGAAGTAAAAGACGGATTTTCGGAGCGGGGCGGCCACCCTGTCGTGAAAAAGAGCATGGCGCAATGGAGCATGCGCATCACGGCCTATGCCGACAGACTGATTTCCGGGCTGGATAAAATTGACTGGCCAGAGCCTATCAAAGACATGCAACGCAACTGGATCGGCAAATCCTATGGCGCTGAAGTAGATTTTGCCATTGAAAACTCAGATAAGAAGATCAGGGTCTTTACCACCAGAATTGACACCATCTATGGGGTGAGCTTCATGGTGGTGGCACCTGAAGCCGAAATCGTACAGCACCTGACCACTCCTGAGCAAAAGCAAGAGGTTGAAGATTATATTGCCGTGGCCAAAAACCGCTCTGAGCGTGAGCGAATGAGCGACGTGAAGACCGTTTCCGGGGTGTTTACCGGGAGTTATGTGATCCATCCATTTAGCGGAGAGAAAGTACCTGTCTGGATTGCCGACTATGTGTTGGCAGGATACGGTACCGGAGCAGTGATGGCCGTGCCCAGCGGAGACCAAAGGGATTTTGACTTTGCCAAGCACTTTGACCTGCCGATAGTACAAATAATCGATTCGCAAAAGATTACCGAAACGGAAGCTGATGCCACCAAAGAGGGCAAAATGATCAATTCTGGTATTCTGAATGGACTTACTCCACTTGAGGCCATCGATAAGGCCATTGCTGAGGTGGAGAAAAAGGGAATTGGGGTTAGAAAAGTGAACTACAGATTGCGTGACGCCATCTTTGGTCGCCAGCGCTACTGGGGTGAGCCTATTCCGGTTCACTTCAAAAATGGTATCCCCTATCTACTGGAAGACAGCGAACTGCCACTCAATCTTCCCGAGGTAGATAAGTATCTCCCCACAGAAGACGGTGCCCCACCACTGGGCCGTGCGGACAACTGGCAGTATAAGGATGGTACTCCCTATGAGCTGACCACCATGCCTGGTTGGGCCGGATCCAGCTGGTACTTTTTCAGGTACATGGACCCGGACAATGATCAGGAATTTGCGTCTGAAAAAGCCCTTGACTACTGGCAGCAGGTGGACTTCTATATGGGCGGCAGTGAGCATGCCACCGGTCACCTCCTCTACTCCCGTTTCTGGACCAAATTCCTCTACGACATGGGATTCATCAAAGTAGATGAGTATGCTAAGAAGCTGGTGAATCAAGGAATGATTCAGGGCCGCTCAAACTTCGTTTACCGGGTAAAAAATGAGAACAAATATGTGTCCTTTGGACTGAGAAAGGAATTTGATACTTACCCGGTGCACGTGGATGTCAACATTGTAAAAGATGATATTCTGGACCTGGAGGCGTTTAAGTCATTCAGACCAGACGCAGAAGATGCAGAGTTTGTATTGGAAAACGGCAAATACGTCTGTGGCTGGGAAGTAGAAAAAATGTCCAAATCCAAGTACAATGTGGTCAATCCGGATGATCTGGTGGAGAAATACGGTGCTGATACACTCAGAATGTACGAGATGTTTCTTGGACCTATAGAGCAGAGTAAGCCCTGGAACACCAATGGCATAGAGGGTGTTTACAAATTTCTCAGGAAATTCTGGACGCTCTTCCACAACAACCGGGAGGATCTCCTGGTGGTCTCAGAGGAGCCCGCCACCAAAGAAGAGCTAAAGGTGCTCCACGGTCTTCTAAAGAAAATTGAGGAAGACATAGAGCGCTTATCACTCAACACCTCAGTGAGTAATTTCATGATCGCCGTGAACGAACTGGGGGCACTCAGCTGTAACAAGCGGGCTATACTGGAGCCAATGGTTATCGCCCTGGCCCCTTTCGCTCCACACCTTTCTGAGGAGCTCTGGTCACTTCTCGGACATGAGGAAAGCATTTTTAATGCCTCCTTCCCTGTATTTGATCCCACTCATCTGGTAGAGGATAGTTTTGAGTACCCGATCATGGTGAATGGAAAAATGAGAGCGAAAATTCAATTGGGAGCGGATCTGTCCAAAGAAGAAATCGAGTCGCAGGCACTGGCTCACCCCAATGTACAGAAATGGACTGAAGGTAAAGCGCCTAAAAAGGTAATCGTAGTACCTAAAAAGATCGTCAATGTGGTGGTATAATCGTGGCATTATTTGTGCAATCAACCACCACATGAAAAACGCAATAATCGTAGCGACTTTGCTCTTTCTGGGAGCTTGCACGCGACCCGAAAATGCTCCACAGTTCATAGGGATAGAGAACATTGAAGTCTCAAAAATCATGGGCACCAATGCCGTGCTTAAAGCAGAAGCTATTTTTTACAACCCCAATGATGTAAAAATGAAGCTGCGCAAAGTGAACATTGATATCGAGCTGGAAGGGAAGAAAATCGGAGTGATCAACCAGGAATTTACGACCAAAGTACCTGCTCTTTCCGAATTCAGGGTGCCATTGAATGCCAGTTTTGATATAACAGAAATCGGACTACTCAATGGCATCATCAGCATCCTGGGTGGGAAAAAGGTGGTAGTCCATTATAAGGGGTTTGTGAAAGTCTCCGTGCACGGTTACCCGGCCACTGTTCCTATTGACTTTGAAGAGGAAGTAAGGATGTGACAGATAAATACTTAGACAAAAATCCCTAAAACGTGGTATTGAACTGGATTTGGCTTTTGGCTAGCTTTATGCAATAATTAGCACAAAAATGAAACGCCTTATCTCCACCGCCCTGATTCTTCTGATTTCCAGCCTTTTTGTTTTATTGGGATTCAAGAAATTTCGTCCTTCCGTACAGAAACCCTCTTCGAAGCTTTTTGTCTGACCTGACTAAACCGTCAGTTCAATGATGTTTCCCTCGGGATCCAGTATGACGCTTTCGTAATAGCCGTCACCTGTAGTTCGTGGTTCGCTGTGAATGGTGATGCCCGCACGTCTGAATCGTTCTGTGTACTCATCCACGGCCTCTCTGCTTCCCAGACTTAGCGCCATATGAGCCCAACCCAATTGAGTAGAGATCCCCTTTTGGTGATGGTCTGGTTGCTGCATCAGTTCCAGGCGCGTATCCCCATCTGCAAAGGTTAAAAAATAGGATTTGAAGTTCTTCTTAGGGTTGTGATAAAGATCGGAGGCAATGGCTCCGAAATACTTCACATAGAATGATTTGATGGCTTCCAGGTCACCAACCCAGATTGCCAGGTGTTCTACTTTCATATTTAAAATCCGGAATTGGGATCTTCTTTTATGGCGTCATCCAAGGAGGGTTCTACCTCAACCTCCTGTATTATGGGGTCTGATTTAACCTTTTTCCCTTTAAAGAGGCCTTTAAAAAAGCCTCCGGAAGACACTGAATCCGCAGGGTTATCAGGCAGCGGCTCTGAGACCTCCTCCTGTATGGGCACTCTGGTATAGAGATACTGTCCAAAATGCTTATTGTAATACGCCTGCTCCACATTCAATGCCTTGTCATTTGGATCATACCTATAGAGGTATTTGAGTTCCGTTTTAGGCTTGGCCGGCTCCACTATCGCCAACGTAGGAATATCGAGGGTATCCTCTTCGGAAGAAACAATGGTAGCTGTAGAGTCAATCACCACAGTAGCCGAATCAGAAAAATCACTGGCAATAAATTCACCAACATCCTCCACCACAGGAGGCTCTTCAATAGGCTCTGGTGCTAGTATATTCTCCTTAGGGGCGGTCCTGAGTTCGTAGTTCTTCAGCCAATAAGGTTCATATTTAACGATTCCAAACTTGGTCTTCTTCACCTCATCCGGGGTAACCACATAAGGCTCTACATAGGCAAAATAATCAATCCCTTTGCCAACAGACGCCACCACCGCTCCCGCACTATCCAGCGATACCGGCTTCTGACTCGCCAGATATTTTAGGCGCTCATCCTTGTCTATTTTCCAGAGGTAAGAGTAGTAGGCCATCCGCACCGAATCATCCAGAATATAGGTACTCTGAAAAGCCGGACAAATGATCTTGTCACGACAGGAGGCCAGGCATAAGATGATGATAATAACAGCGGAAAGTTGCCTCATAAATATGGCTATCGGCGAATACAACCCCTAAAATAGGATTATTTTAATTATGGTAAAAGTTTGTAGGGCAGAAAGAAAGTGTTTCAATATCACTCATCTAAGATTTCCAGTGCGTGAGGAAGGATCATTTGCACCCATGCCGCATACATTTCTCCTGACGGGTGGAGGCCATCTTCAGCCACATATTCGGGCTTGGTGGCAGCTTCCCTGGATATAGGTGTGATATTGAAAAATGTCACACCGTAAGCCTCCGAAAAGCCTTTGGCCATATTGTTATAATCGTCTATCTCACGAGCGATTTTAGCCCGATCACTATTGGCCGCAAAGGGTGTTACTCCATAGTCAGGAATACTCACCACGATCACCCTACGCTTGTCGCCTCCGGCAAAGTCAATGGCCTGTTGTAGAAGGGACTCAAACTCGGTCCGATAAATAGATATGCTGTAGCCACGATACTGATTATTCACTCCTATAAGCAACGAAACCCAATCATAAGGCCCTTTAACCTCGGAATTGTCGATACCACCTTGAAGCTCCGCTGTGGTCCACCCTGTCCTGGCAATGATCTCGGGATCTTTCATCTCCACACCCCTTTCACGGAGCTCTGTGACCAGCTGTACAGGCCATCTTTCTGCTATTTCCACACTTTCTCCAATGGTGTATGAGTCACCCAAAGCGAGAAAACTTATGCTTCCATTTGTCATAGTAGTATCCTCATTATTTTCTTCATTTTCAGAACTTTCCTCACCTTCTGGCTCAGAATCGTCATTAGCAGGCGTTTCATCCTTTGTTTTCTCCTCATTTTCAGGGCGGTTATCATCTGCCTCCATACAGGAAAGTGGGAAAATCAAGCAAAACAAATAAATCAACTTCATAGGTTCTTCAGTTCTGCTTTCAATTTGGCCGGTAGGCCGGAGACTACCAGATCATATGAATCATCCACCCACTCCCGTATTTGCTGGTCAGAAAGAATCCCAACTGCCATCACGGTATTCCAGTGTTTCTTGTTCATGTGATAGCCCGGCAGCACATCCTCAAACTCCTCTCGCAGCCTGATGGCTTTCTCTGGATCACACTTCAGGTTGACACTGACAAAATCTTCTACATTGGCCAGCGCAAACATTTTGCCCATCACCTTAAATACCAATGTATCGGCATCAAAAGGAAACTCCTCAGTCACTCCTGGCTTGACAATGCAGTGATTTCTCAGATCTTCGATGTTCATAGATTACAGAATATACGATGTAAAAACTATGACCGGATGATGTACCTCACAATGATGACAATCACGCAGATCAAAAACATGATCATGGAAATCTTATTGATTCCATGCATCATCTTAATACTCGTATTGGTCGGTCGAGAAGGGTCTTTTTTTCTGAAAAAATAGGTTAATACTTCTTTGAAATTGAAATAGTAACCAGCATCATTTTTCTCTTCGCTCTGGTTTTGTTTTTCTGACATGGTCTTCTATTTGAATCGTTACAGGACAGCCTGTGGCTCTGTCCATTTGCCATCTTCCTTGATTAACTCTATCAATTCATCCAGGGCACGTGCAGAAGGCACTCCCCGCTTCATTACTTCTTTGCCTTTATACAAAGTGATCTTCCCCTTACCAGACCCCACATAACCATAATCTGCATCTGCCATTTCCCCCGGGCCATTCACTATACAACCCATGATACCGATTTTCACACCTTTCAGATGGTCGGTGCGCTTCCTGATCATGGCAGTAGTCTCCTGCAGGTCAAACAAAGTACGCCCGCATGAAGGACACGAAATATACTCTGTCTTGGTGATCCTGGTTCTGGCCGCCTGCAATATCCCGAACACGGTGCTATTATACAGTTTGGCTTTAGCCAATCTCTCTGACCTGTCCCTTTTTACCTGAGCCATGCTCAGAAGTGCTCCATCTCCAAAACCATCAATGAGCAAACCACCAATGTCGGTGGCAGGATACATCATCATGGCATCTGCATTGAGGTCAGGAAAAGATCGCTCAATCACCACCGGTATACTCACTCCGGCATTGACCAATCCAACGAATGACTGACGCAAATCTGCATAAGCATGCTGATTATTTGTTTTGAGAATCAACACAGCGTTGGTCATCTGTCTGATCTTTTCGATCACAGATGGCGTGAGCTCCGTAGTAGATAGCTGTATAAAAATACACTTTGAATCAATAGGTTTATCTATCTCATTTACAGTAATTAATGGGTACTTGTTTGCGTCTGAATTGACCGTCAACCAGGTGTCATAATCAAGTATTTCTTTAAGTCCATTGGGTAACATAAAGGGGATTGGGCGGGTACCGGTATAAATGTAATCGCACCCCAAATCATTCATCGTCCACTTGTCCAATTCCGGCAGGTAGAAGTGCCCAATTGCTTTGAGGTCTTTCATTTCTACAGACTCAATATCAGAAAAATCCGCAATCACCCTGGGGACATTCCCTCCACCAAAATTGATCACCTCATTAGTCTGACGTTTCTGATATTCATAGGGATGATAAGCGCTAAAATCACAGTTGGCAATTGGCGCATGTCCTTGCCTCCCAGCGAGCCTATCAACAAGGATTTGCCCTACAGGGGCTTCTACTTCAGGTGCTTCGGTGAGAGAGACACGCACGGTATCTCCCAATCCATCCTCCAGCAGCACACCTATTCCAAGGGCACTCTTGATTCGGCCATCCTCTGCTTCGCCTGCTTCCGTCACACCCAGGTGCAATGGATAAGGCTGTAGTCCTTCCTCATCCAACTTCTGAACGAGCAGTCGATAAGCCTGCACCATCACTTGTGGATTGCTGGACTTCATAGAGATCACAATATCAAAGTATTCCAGCTCTTCGCAAATCCTGATAAACTCCAGTGCTGACTCCACCATTCCTAATGGGGTGTCACCATATCGACTCATGATCCTATCAGACAATGAACCATGATTGGTACCAATGCGCATAGCTGTACCGTATTCCTTACAAATCTCCACCAGGGGTGTAAACTTTTCGCGAATGCGCTGCAGTTCGGCATTATAAGTCGCGTCCGTATATTCTATCTCCTCAAATCGCTTTTTATCGGCATAGTTTCCCGGATTCACCCTTACCTTCTCCACGATGGTAGCAGCAAGTTCTGCTGCATTCGGAGTGAAGTGAATATCAGCCACCAGCGGCACAAAGCATCCCCTTTTGCTCAACTCACTTTTAATCTCGCGGAGGTTCTCGGCTTCTTTGATACTGGGCGCCGTAATACGCACATACTCGCACCCACTCTCCACCATTCTCAATACCTGCTCCACCGAACCCTGTGTGTCCATGGTGTCGACGGTGGTCATGGATTGTACCCTGATGGGGTTATCCCCACCCATGGGTACGTCCCCAACATACACTTCGCGGGTCTTTCTCCTTTTATATTGAGTGAGGCTATCGCAAAAATTGACCTTTCCGGTCAGGAGCTCATCGGCAGGGTTCATAAAATAACATTTATGGTCTAAACACCATACAAAGATAAAAGTTGCGGGATCATAAATCGCCTAATTGTGGTCTGATTACCAGGTCCTCCACCACGGTCCGGTCACTGAGCTGATAAGTGGTGAAAATCATCTCTGCCACATCTTCCGGTTTCATAAAGCGATCTTCAGGCAAGTCCACCCCTTCCCAACTGGCAGTAAAGGTAGCTCCGGGCATCACTGAGGTCACCCGGATTTGATCTACTTTCAATTCCTCTCTCAATACTTTACTCATTCCATACATCGCAAACTTGGAGATGCAGTAAGATCCACCATTGGTGTAAGCGGTAATGCTGGCAGTGGAACAGATATTGAATATATGCCCTTTTTTCCGCTTCTTCATTTCAGGGATTAGTCCTCTGCTGAGTCTATAAGCACTATACAGGTTGGTTTCAATCTGCGACTCCAATACGCCCTCTTCTTCTGTGTGTACCTGACCAGGCACAAACTTTCCAGCATTATTGACCAAAACGGCCACAGGCTTACCCGTCAATCGGATAAACTCAATAAAGTCATTCACCTCTGCTTTCCTGGACACATCAGACACATTCACCAGCACTTTGTTGCCGTACTTGCCCTCTATAGATTTCTTCAGATCATCCAGGTCGGTCTCATTTCTGGCGCAGGTCGCTATGGTATAGCCGGCTTCAGAAAATTTTTCTATGATGGCCCGGCCGATACCTTTGGTGCCTCCAGTTACCACAACTAATTTATCTTTCAGATCACCCATAATTCTATAAAGCAACCAGAAACCACATTGTTATTTAAGAAAACAAAATCTTCATTTTGTCCTTTAGTTGGTCAAACGGTTTGTGTTTGCTTCGTTCTTATTAATTTCGGCAAAGCTAACACATCTGACGCAAGAGAATACTTCATGAAATCACTAGGTAAATTTTTGATTTTTGCTGGTCAGCTTTTCGTAAGACGCGAAAGTTTTTCCACCTACGTTTCCCTGACCATCGATGAGTGCATCAAGGTGGGGTATAATTCTCTTTTTATTGTGACCATTGTCTCGGTATTCATGGGTGCGGTTACTACCATCCAGACGGCCTATAACCTGGTAAGCCCCTTCATTCCTGATTACGTGATTTCACTGGTAGTACGGGATATGACCGTTTTGGAATTAGCTCCTACCATTATGGCCATTGTATATGCAGGAAAGGTAGGATCTAACATAGCCGGTGAACTCGGAACCATGCGAATCACAGAACAAATTGATGCTTTGGAAGTGATGGGCATTAACTCTACTTCCTATCTGGTGCTTCCTAAAATCATCGCTTCTATGCTTATGTATCCGATGCTGGTGGTGCTTTCGGCATTTTTGTCCATCTATGGTGGCTACCTCACCAGCCTGGCCACAGGCATTATCTCTGGCCATGATTATATCTACGGTATTCGATATGACTTCATTGAGTTCAATATCGCATTTGCTCTCATCAAGGCATTTGTTTTTGCTTTTCTGGTAGCTGCCATTTCTGCTTACAAGGGATACTTCACTTCAGGCGGAGCACTGGAGGTGGGCCAATCGTCTACTGCTGCCGTCACCAATAGCTGTATTGCCATTTTGCTGGCAGATTATCTACTCGCTCAACTACTACTCGGATGATCGAAATCAACAACATAAAGAAGTCTTTTCAGGGCAAAGAAATCCTAAAGGGTATCAACGGCACTTTTGAGCCGGGCAAATGTAATCTGATCATTGGGTCCAGTGGAACCGGAAAAAGTGTGCTTCTGAAGTGTATTGTGGGGTTATTTAAGCCCGACGAAGGAGACGTACTCTATGATGGCCGTGACTTTTCTCACGGTGACAAAGAGGCCCAAACGGAAATAAGGAGGGAAATAGGAATGCTTTTTCAGGGCAGCGCACTGTTTGACAGCAAGAATGTAGAGCAAAACGTGATGTTTCCGCTGAACGTGCTCACAGATATGAGCAAGGAAGAAAAGATAGAGCGCGTGAACTTTTGTCTACAACGTGTGGGGCTGGAGAATGTGAACAAAAAAATGCCCTCTGAGATCAGTGGAGGCATGAAAAAACGTGTGGGCATAGCACGTGCTATTGTCAACAAGCCCAATTATCTTTTTTGTGATGAACCCAACTCCGGGCTGGATCCACAAACTAGTATGGTCATTGATGAACTTATTGACGAAATCACGCAGGAGTACCAGATGACTACTACCATCGTCACTCATGATATGAATTCGGTGATAGAAATAGGTCAGAAAGTAATGTATCTCTACAAAGGTGAAAAATTATGGGATGGCACTAACAAAGACATCACCCACTCAGGTGTGAAGGAATTGGATGACTTTGTCTTTGCCAACAGAATGATGAAGGAGTTCAGATAAAGCAGAAGCATCATCAAAAACCACTAGTTTTAGGGGATGAAGGAATGGATGAACTGGCCATGGACTGAAATGTTACTTGCCTGTACGGTGGTTCACGGCATCATTGCAGGAGTGCTGCTTCTTTTCAATAAGTTCCCTGCGAGTCAGTTTTTGGCACGACTACTCCTGAGTACGCTCATCTTTCTCTCCAGCAGCTTTGCCCCTTCCGGTTTGTTCCTGGATCAATTTGCCCTGGCTCTGGTGGCTATTAGCCTTTTTCTCTACACCAGGTCATTTTTCACCCAAAAAACCCGTAACAACAATAAGCACCTGCTACCGTTGGTGCTTCCAGCGCTTTTCACATCTGCTTCGGTGATGGGAGTTGATTTCGAATATGGCTTCATTATTCGGGAAGGAACCCTAATCGCCATTGTGGTTATATACCTCCTTTCTGCCCTCAGGACGGCACAGAGAGAAGCAGTCCAGCGTGGGATCTACTGGTTTCAAAACCCGGGAAGCCGCCTGTTATGGTTTAGAAATTTTCTCCTTTTTTCGGTACTCCTTATTACCTATTGGCTCCTTGCCGGCAATACCCTCAGTGTTTGGGAGACTTCCCTGGGTATTCTGATTTTCAGCTACTTTATCTATTTTCAAGTCTTTAAGGAATCTAACTTCCTATCCCCAATTCCTCTGGGAAATAAGTATCAGAAATCAACCCTCACTCCCGGGCAGAAAGCGGCCATCCTGGAACGTCTGGATGATTTGCTGCAAAAGGATAAATTTTACCTCCAAAGCACCATATCCCTCAGTCAGTTGTCGGATCAACTGCACACCACCACCCATCACCTTTCCCAGGTGATCAATGAAACCAAAAGCACCTCCTTTCAGGAGCTGATCAGTCAGTACAGAGTGCGTGAAGCCAAGCACTTGCTGAAGGCACCGGAGCAGCAGCAAACCAAAATAGAGAACATCGCTGCCATGGTTGGGTACAACTCTAAATCGGCCTTTAACACAGCTTTTAAAAAGTATACAGGGCTCACACCGTCAGAATTTAAGGATACCAAGGGTGTTCGATCCTATCGGGAAGAACGTCTGCCCGGCCAGAAAAAACCATTCTTTCAATACTTAGGCCTTAGTTCGTACCATGTTTTACCAAACCTCAAAACAAACATGGTTAGCAACTTCCTGAAAATCTTCTATCGCAGAATGGTGAGAAACAAAGTGTTTTCTGCGATCAATCTATTTGGGCTCACTGTTGGGTTTTCCTGCAGTATCCTGATCTACCTATTCATCACCGACCAACTCTCCTACGATAAGGAGCTCGAGGATAGCGAGAGAATCTATCGCATCGCGTGGATGAGTGACAACCCCCAGACGCGCACCCCACACCCCATGGCCCAGGCCATGGCCAGAGATCTGCCAGAGGTAGAGGCTGCCACCAGTCTTTCACCATGGAATGGTGTAGGGCAAAGCAATGAGACTGTGAAAGTAGAAAATGTGGAGGCTGAAATTCTGTTTCAGGAGCCCAATTTCTTCTTTGTGGATTCTACCTTTCTGGATGTCTTTCAGCTAGAGGTAGTAGCCGGCGACAAAGACGCACTCAGGAAACCATGGAATCTGGTCATCACCGACAAGATGGCCAAAAAATACTTTGGTAATGAAGATCCCATAGGGCGGGAACTAAACGTAAACGACATGCCTGTGGAAATAGCTGCAGTCATCAAAGGGATGCCCGATAAATCCCATTTTCACATCCAAGGCTTGGTCTCCTATGTGACCATCAAAAACATTAACCCCAGTAACCCCTGGTTCACCTGGGAGGACTTTGGACATTTTAATTACATCAAAACCAAATCTGGTGTGGACCCCGCCAAGTTGGAAGCCAAAATCCCCGAATGGGTCCTTTCATACCTCAACTGGCCACAGTCTTACAGAGCCTCTCTGCTGGAAGGTGATTATCAGTTCGCTTTGCAACCAATAGAAGAAATACACCTCTCGTCACATCTGCGATGGGAGCTGGAAAACAATGGCAACATCCTGTATGTATATATTCTTACTGGCACCTTGATCTTCTTGCTCCTCATTGTGTGCATCAACTACATTAATCTGACTACCGCTAAGTCATTGGAAAGAGCCCGGGAGGTGGGAATCAAAAAGACACTTGGTGCCTATTCGGGAAATCTTACCCTGCAATTTTACCTGGAGTCACTCATATTTTGTCTACTGGCCTGGATTCTTGCCCTCCTTCTTGCGGTATTGTGTCTAGACACTTTCAATTACCTGTCCGGTCAGGCATTCGAGCTTTCAGACATCTTTAACAGCTCTTTTCTGCTAAAATCTATGGGTTTGTGTCTTGCTCTGGCACTTCTGGCTGGTTTTTACCCCGCTTTCACCTTGTCTTCATTTATTCCCATGGAAGTGCTGAAAGGCAAGTTCTCTTCCTCATTCCAGGGAAGACAAGTGCGAAATGGATTGGTGGTCTTTCAGTTTTGTATCTCCAGCATTTTGATTATTTCCAGTCTGATCATCGTGAAGCAGATCAACTTCATGAAAAACACATCGCTGGGTTTTGATCATGAGGCGGTCATATCCATCCGCGTACACCCAAGTGTAGAAATCGGTGGAATCGATCTACGACAGGTCGAGACCTTCAAAGAACAATTTGGCAATATCCCCGGAGTGCTCAATACAGGTTCCATTTCCAACCTGCCCGGTGGTCAGTTTAATCAAAATGCTATTTTTCTGGAGGATAGTCCCGAGAATCGGGTAGATGCTTCTGAGCTATATGTAGACTATGGTACGGCGCCATCTTTGGGTCTGTCTATGGCCATGGGAAGATACTTTGACCCTACCTATGCAGCAGATTCTGCCGGGACCACGTTTATAATTAATGAAAGCGCTATGTCTGCCCTCCGTCTGGAAGATCCCATCGGGAAAAGCCTGACATGGGATAGCGATCCGGTAGCCCAAAAAGGAACCATCGTAGGGGTCGTTAAAGACTTCCACTACCAGTCATTGCATGAGGCCATTCAACCATTGATCATCCAGCTCAATCCCGAATATGCCAATCACCTCCTGGTGAAAATGGAGGGTAAGAACTTTCAGCAAACACTGAACGACATACAAATCAGCTACCAGAATATTGAGAGTGAGTTACCCTTTAGCTATCGCTTTTTGGATGAGCAACTGGCCAATCTCTACCTATCTGAAGAACGCACGCTCAATGTCTTTTCCATTTTCGCCGGATTGGCTTTGTTTCTGGCCTGCCTGGGATTGCTCGGCCTGGCTCTGGCTCTACTCAATCAAAAAGCAAAAGAAGTAAGCATACGGAAAATTATGGGTGCTACACCCAATCACATTTTAGCTATGGTGTTTTCTCAGTTTGCTCGACTGCTCGGGCTGGCACTCTTGCTGGGGCTACCTACTGGCTATTTTCTGATGCAAAGATGGATTGGAGAATTTTCTTACCAGGTAACATTGGGAGTAACCCCCTTCTTACTGGCATCCGCTCTCCTGCTTCTCGTGGCCCTTGGCAGTGTGAGCTTGGTAGTATTGAAAATCTCCCGGGCCAATCCTGCAGATAACCTGAGGTATGAATAGGTTCTAGAAATAAGCGGTCACCTGCACCGATCCTGTATGTACAGCCGCACTTTCTGCAGATTTTCTACCAAAGTATTGAAGCGAAAGCTGCAACCCTTTGCCCAGGGACTGCTGCCAGTTGATATTCCACTTCTGGTTAGTCCCTGGCTGGAGGGCTTCAAGTAGCTCATAGCCCAGATACGAGTTGATTTCCCCTTCGAATTGAATTTCCAGCCAAGTGAAGGAAGCATTCAGGTTACCTTGCCCCGACCTGACCCATGTGGCTTCCAGCTTATATTCATTGATCTGGGTATTCTCATCTCCCTCCGCCAACCTTTGTTTGTCTCTTCTGCCATAGCCCGTGATGAGTCTGAAGGTATTCAGTGGCTGCCAGACCACCTCGCTTTCAATGGTTCTTCTCCCAAGGCTAAAATTCCTGCTTTCCAGAAAATCCGAATGATTAACCGTTTCGCCCAGCCCACCACGGCCTCTCAAAGTAACCACTGACCCAAATCCAATGCGGTAGGCAGCGAGCCAATCCTGCTTCTCTCTAATCTCAAATCCCCCACTGAGCAATGATTTACTACTCTGCCCTGAACGCGTGACATCCAATCCAAAGCCCGGAGCATTCCTGTTGTAGAAAAGGGTATGACGATAGAGGTTCCTTGCTGAAACAACTTTCTCATCACTGAGGTCCACAGAGAAGGGATCCAACCTTGACATCAAATCCTGCGAAGTGGTTTTGAAGTCATATTTCAGGTTGGTATTGAAAGACACCCGGGACAACACGGGTAAAATCCCGCTTTCATCACGCCAGCCCTCGGGCATTTTCACATCCAGCGTGTGTATGTAAGTAGACTGGTAGGCATTGATGTACTCATCTGTGGGTGTGAATAATTTAATGAAGGTCTTCTCATCTGGATTAATAGCTTCATAAAATTCATTGATATCCTGTATTCCATCTTCATTTTCGTCCCGCCAGGTATGAGTCCCCTCTCCCGTAGCTACATTCAAAAAAACAAATTCCCGCTTCAGCTCACGAATGTTTGCCGTCGCAAAAGTAAGGTTACTGGTAATGTGCCGCTTCGCAAAATGTCCCAACCAGGATACCCTACCAAGTATATTCTCATCTGTATCCCTGTCACCAATCTGTTCTTTCACCTTCCGGTAGTTGAGCTGAGCACCCACCTGATGATTCGTCAGGCTTTTGGAATTCATCGTGAACCGGTATTCCTCGGCTTCTGTATAGGGACTCAGTGTGCCATCTACAGGGAGTTTGTCCTTTCTGAGGATATAGTCTGCTCTAAAGGTGGTTTTCAATGAATCTCCGCTTTCGACGAAAAAATCATGAGCATCAAAATACATCAATGTACTCAACACTTCTTCGGTGTCCACATCAGTGGTTGTGTTGTGATCCAATGAAAAATGATAGCCCGGTCGAAGTACCCAATCCACGAGCTGAATCTGTTGGCTGGACCGGAGCCATTCGGAGTGATATCCCGTGGGTTGATTGGTCATAAGGAAATTACTGGACTTCACCTCCATTGGGCCAATCCTGTGACCAAGATTTAACTCCTGCTGGACACCCGCAACAACCTGAGCCCTATTCCTCACGGTGAGGCCATATTGACCACCATTGCGGTCGTCTTTTCTTAATCCAACCTGCGCAGAAAAAATCTGATCCTGCCGGGTCTTCAGGGTATCTGCAAATACATCGTAACCCCAGTCCCGATCGTAATCGGCACTTCTAAATCGATCAATAAAGGTGAAATACCTGCTATCAAACTCATAAGTCAGCTCTGCATTGACCGGATAGCCCGCTAAAAATGAAATCTCACGACCCGAAGACACCACCCCTCCTTTCCATGCAAAGCCGCTGTTGTCAGCATCGTCTATGGGAGAATACAGATTTTGATCCAGTGTGGATATGGCCAGCTCCTGATAGACCTGTTCATAAGCCCCTATTTTGGCCCGCAAACCTGAAACAAACATTCGCTTCTGATTGGGTGTGGGGATGACCTGTATAGGCGCATAACTGCCAGCACCGGTCCCTACCCATTCATAAATCCGTCCATTTGAAGTAGTATTTGCGAGCATGTAGTCTCCGTTGCCTGTACCCACTTCAGAAAAACTAATCCTGAATACAGCGACTTCCGGGTCAGTGCTTTGCTGGAAGATGCTGATCTGCGCACCTTCTGCATTGACCGTATCCCGCTTTTGATATAGGACAGCATTTTCAATGTATGCAGTAGAGTCCACACCAGAAATACTCGCGACACCACCATTGTCGCCTGCTGCTCTAAGGTTCAGCACATCGGATTCGTTCAGGTCAAAGGCCAGGGTATTGGATGGATTATCCTTTTCCTGATAATAATTAAAGTACACCGATAAGTGCTCATTGCTGAGCTGCTGAGTGGCAGATAGGTTGGTTCTGGTATAGAACTGATTGGCAAACTCATAATCCACACGAATCCTGGAAAATCGGGTGATGATGACCGCACTACTGAAGGTAATTTCTCCAAGATTATAATCGATCACATAATCCCGATCAAATCCCCGCTCCAGCAACCTTCCGTCCAAATAGACCCGCTCGGAGTTAGCCATCACGATGATAAATCGCTCTCCATTGGCTCCTCGCAATTTATAGGGGCCCTGTACACCCTCCTGCGGCTGAATCACCGCCGAGGTAAACTGACCCTTGGCCAGCGCCCCGGACACCTGAGAAGTGGATTTCCAATCTTTGCCCACAGATGTGTGAGCCTTCATGGCCAGCCCTTGCACATTCTTATAGTATTTTAGAAAATAGCTCTCCTTCACCGGGTTCTGCAGTACAATATCCCCAGCAATCACTTCAAACTGGTCATTGTATAACTTGATAAACACATTATCAAAATCTCTGATTTGCTGCGTGTTACCTTCTGGTTGATAAGGGATATTCTGATCCGTAATGACAGCACTCACCTTCAGGTCTTCGCTAAGATTGCCTTCCATTTGGAGGTTAAGAGCTGAATTAACAAAGACATTCTGGCGGTTGCCGAAGGTGACTCCACGGGTGATCGCCCCAAAGGTGCTAACCGTCCCAAAAGAAAAGATCTCTTCCTCTTTGATCGGTGAAAGGGCTGTACCTCTTTCTCTCAGTGCACCGGCAGTGTATCTATTCACATCTCTGTTGAACACCGGCCTGTGTATGACTTCAGAAACGGAACGGAAACAAATCTCCACTGAGTCCTGAGGGAGCGTCTCCAAAAAGGTGATGGTGCGATGATCGGGTTCGAGGCGAAATGCCACATCGGGATTGATAGAAACGCTGGAAGCTTCTACTGGCAAGGTGTCCAGCAAAACAGTTTCTCCAACCAAATAAGTGGAGCACTTAAACGACTGAGAATGGGCTGTCAGGACGATCAACCCAAACAGCAAAATCAGGCTATACCGAATAGACAGGTAATGAGATGTAGAAGGTAGTACCTTTCCCCTGCTCCGATTCAAACCATATGTTACCTCCGGCGTTTTCAATTCCTTTTTTAGCTACAGCTAAACCTATCCCACTTCCTTTAGATTTAGTACTAAAATAGGGAGTAAATACTTTTTCTTTTTGCTCATCAGAAATTCCCATTCCCGAATCCGCCACAGACAGGATCATTTTATCACCGCTCACACGCACGCCTACCTTTATTTTGTGCGTTTCGGGGGTCTCCTTAGACTGTATGGCATTGAGTAAAATATTGGTAATAACCCGACTGAAAATCTTCGGATCCAGATAAACCATAACAGACTTCACCTCATAGTCTTTCTTCAATGCCACTTCATTGCTTTGGTAGAGATCAATAGTCTTATTCAATAGACCTATCACTTCCACCGGCTCATTATTAGGTGCGGGCATTTTGGCAAACTCTGAAAAAGAGTCTGCTATGCTGCTGAGAGAATCCACCTGACTGATCAGCGCTTCGCAAGTCTTATATTCCTTGCTTTCTGTTTCGAATGATCGCATCATCTGCTGGATCTTCAGTCGCATAGGTGTCAGTGGGTTTTTGATTTCATGTGCCACCTGACGGGCTATTTCATTCCAGGCCGACTCCTTCTGTATAGCCGCCAGTGCCTCCTTGCTCTCTTCCAGCTTCACCAGCATGATATTGTATTCTTTGACCAGACTCCCAATCTCATCTTGTGCTTCATAGTGAATAGGCTGGTTGGTCTCCTCAAGGCTGATTTTTCTGATTCGCTCACCAATCTTCTTCAGTGGCCTCACCAGCTGACCGACAATCACATTCCCTCCAAGCAGTGATATGAGGAATATGATTGAAAAAATAACCACGAGGCTATTAAATACCTCTACCTGCTGCTGGCGCAAGTGATTTTTAGAATCGAAATAAGGCATAGATAAGAAAGCCATAAGGCGGCCGTCTTTGTAGGACCTGAGCGCCGTATAGGAAGTTTTGAAATCTAACTTTCCAATGGTTTCATCTAATATGATGTTCTGCTCTCGCTTATTTTTGATCTGGTAATATGCTTTTGTATCCAGCAGCCTGGAAAGTAACCCGAGCCTGAAGATCTCCGGCTGACTGGTAATGACCAACCGTCCATTGATATCATAGATATTGAGGTCAGACTGAGCAAGGGTAGCAGCTTCCACAATTTCGTTGGCATATTCATCGATATTGATCTGATTAGAGAAAAACATTTCAGACTGATCCAGGATATTCTCTGCGATATTATAGCTCCTCTTCTGAAAATTACGATCAATCTCCTCACGGTAGGAAGAATTCAATGTATTAATCAAGGCAACGCTCACCACCAGCATAGGCAGTAAAAAGGACAAACCCAGGTAGACCTGAATCTTGGTAGACAGATTGAACTGAGCTCCAGATACAAAAATGCGGGCGCCAAGAAACAGGAATCCTGTGAAGAAAACCAATAGCAAAAACATAAAACTTGAATTGGCCAGGATCGCCTGAGTCTGATAAGTCGGAGACACTATAATCACCGTGCGGTTGTCTACAGTCTTTAGACCAAAGTAGTGATACCCCCCTTTCTCCAACCCATTATCATACAGCTCTTCATCCTGAAACTCAGCACTCGAAAGCTTATTTTCAAAGCTGTAGCGGCCCTGCTTGTAGAGCATCTCACCGTTCTTATACACGGCATAGTCAAACTCTACTTTACTTCCCAGATAATATTTACTCTCCAGAAGCAATTCAGGAAACACACTGGATGGGATGTACTTCTTCAGCGTAAGGTCGAGTAAAATATAGCCTACCTGACGACCATATGCCGAAATCTCCAGAAAGCATAAGTATTTGTTTCTGACGTTCTCTTCCCGATCTTCCATGAAATAAATGCCCTCATAATCGGTATAATATTCAGGAATGGCATACTCCTGCTGCCACGCTTTATATGACTTGGTCGAAACGTCAGGCTGCAGAGATTCACCCGCAGCATCAAATAAATAAACATCTATGTCGTACTTCTTAAAATAGGATGCCAAAAACTGTCTCTTGATCTTCTCCCTGATGTTTTGTCGGGCCAGAATCTTGCTCATAAGACGGGTTCTTACGTATCGATCCTGAGAAATCTCCTGGATGATTTCACTGAGATAATACTCCCCTATAATGTCATTTCTAATCAGAAGTCTGTTAGCAAACTTCTCTTTAGCTACTAAATCATCCTTCTCGTGATGCTTGTAAACTGCCAGAGAGCTCACAATGGATGTGGTTGCGAAAACCATGACCAGAAAGATGAAAGTCTGGTAACGAAGCCTGTTGATCGCTTTACTAAACTTCCAGAAGTCAACCAAACAGGAAAGTAGCACAAATGCACTCGCATACCCCAGACCAGGACCAGGCAATACAATAGTTAGGGGGAGCGCACTCACCATAAGAATGTATTTCAGCACTTTATTTACAGGAAGGACAAACAGAGTCAATTGGCAAATGCTGAAAATCAGCATCACTGATAGCCCTATCAATATCAAAAATGCATATGCACTGATCCTTAACTCATTAAAAACGATAGAGCTACTGATGTCCAACTCAACCTGCGAATGCTCTAAAAGCAGCCAGGTAGATCCGTAGACCAGCCAAGCCACCATCACAATCATTAGTGAAAGGAGTACCCCTATCCCGATAGCCCCTGGACGAGACAATTTGCTCACCCAATCTGACAGGTCGCTCACCACGGCGCTGTACACAATGGCAGATATGATGAAAAGCACAAATCCATTCACAAGTAAGTCCCCCAAGGTGGGGTTGATCAGATCTGCTGCAAAAAATACCGGATTGAAGAGGTCCCAATCACCAACGGCTGTCTGTGTATACCAAAAAAGCAGCAGCCTCCATCCCACAATAATCATGATCAAAAGTCCTGATCTTTGGAGTTTGGAATAGGAAGATCTCCCAAGAGCGCTTATGACAAACCAAACACACAGCAACCCCGCCAGAATCAAAGCCACTAATCCCATCCACTCACCATTTGGATGGCCCTGTTCTGAAATAACTGCCGTAAATAAGGGAATACCGTTGAATGAAAAAGTATGTGGGCCACTGTCCGTAATTCTCAGTTCATAAGCCTCGAAAATTTCGCTATTGAGCCGATCAGATAGGTACTGGTTTTTGACCGGAGGACTTTCATAAAGCGTAACCATTGAGAAAATTTCGATCAGATCCCGATCGGTTACCACCTGCCTCCCTTTGACAATCCGTACTCCAAAGTCATCCTTTATGGTATAAAGGGTGTCTGACTTTTTTAAAGCGCCATATTCAGGATAAAACTGATTGTCAGTCCAGTAGACCAATCCCCCATTAACAAAGACCCGCTTGCTAAAACGAGCATTGTCTTTAATGGAAAAAGGGTTGGTATAGACAGCCAATTCATTCTCAAATTGATCTATGTCTTGCTGTTGGGCCCTAAGTACGGTTTGTAAATTAGTGGATATTACCTGAGCAATCGTCTCGGGTTGTCGATTGCTGGTTATCCCATAGAAAAGGACAGCCAGAAGAATTAGTAGAAAGAGAAAAAAGCTGAATTTTAGCCGCATACCTTAGATAATCACTCCCAAGATACACTATTTCGATTTTTTCGGATCGTAAGTGACTCCTCCGAAAACATAGGTAAATATGATCCTGGAATACCTGAAGGTGAAGGGGTACAAAAGCAGTGCCACAGCCGATATACTGATAATATAAGTTTCGAGTGACGGATCCCCCACAAAAACATATAAGACAAACACAGTAGCTAAAAAAATACCGACTGAGAGCGCATAACTCACATACATGGCACCATAGTAAAAACCGGGCTCCTGCTCAAAGCGATGGCCACAATGAGGGCAGTTTTCGTGCATGGCTCCAAACTTTCTCAAATTCGAAATGGGATACAGAAACATATTCCCTTCCCTACATCTGGGACACTTACCTTCAATTATTGCCTTCAAAGGCCCTTTTTTTGCCATTAACTTTCGCATTACGATACCAGATGAACGCCACTAGTCCAATAATAAGATATGGGGCGCAGAATAAATAGAGGATCCCGAAATTCAGACCTGCAGCCAAGGCAGTGTCACCATGACTCACATTATTCACCACTTGGGTCCTACACATGGCACATTGCGCATGAGTAAGCACTGGCATCATGAATAAAGCAACCAATGAAAGTAAATATCTAACTTGTTTCATGCCTGGAAAACAGCCTCGTAATTGATTAGGTTCAAAGGTAATAAGGACTAATCATAAGATAAACGATCACCCCAGTAACAGATACATACAACCACACTGGAAAGGTATACTTTACAATCCTTACGTGCTTCACAAACTGACCTGTGAGCGCATAATAGAAAGCGAAAAGGACAAATGGAACCACCACGATTGACAAAGCGATGTGTGAAAGCAGGGTAAGCAAATAGACCGTTCGATAACCCCCTATTTCAGCGCGTTCTGCTTCACTCAACACCCCATCGTGATTGATGTCCCCATAAACCGTGGAAACCGTAGAGGCATGATATAAAACATATGAGAGCAGGAAAAGAGTCCCTAGTCCCAGAGCCGTCATCATGAGGTTCCGATGCAGGGTGGTACGCCGGGTCTTTATGGCTGCCAATGCCGCAAGCAATAGTACAGCGGTAGCGCTGTTGATCACAGCATTTAAAGTAGGCAATAGCTGTATCCACCCGCCGTTCTCAAATGACAGCTTAACAGGAGCAAACAATAGAACGGCTACCACTACCGGGATCGCCACAGAAACTACCGTTATCCACTTAGAGTATGACTTACTGGTTTGAATAATCTGTTCCATTATCTAGGTTTAGTAAATAAATATCAATTTCGGCAAGCAGCCTATCCACTTCCTCACGGTTTAACTCGAATTCCCCACGGATCATTCGCCCATTGTCAACTAAATAAATTGAGCCGGGCAAGCCGCAGGAATCCAGCGGATATTCGTGGTAGTTCATTTTTTGGAGGTCTTTCATTTTGGCTATAATCCGATTTCGTTCATTCACAAAATCCATAGCCAAATTAGCATCCAGCACAACGAAGCTACTGTCGTTGATACAGGTGGTATTCCATTCACCTAAAACAGGTAAGTCAAAACGATTCTCACCAAAGGCTTGTAAGAAGAAATACCATGCGATAGGTAGCCCAAAAACTATCACAAAAAAGACAATAACAATCGGCCTGCTTTTGTTCATAATCATTCAAAAAAAAATCATGCCCAACTAACTCAGGCATGATTTAAACATTCATTTCTTCGGAAAGTTATTGAAGGACTTCCAAAATGGCCGCTCCCTGATACATCAAGATGAAAATCAGGAAAACGATAAATATGATCGGAAGTAAAATGGACAACTTCAACGATTTCTTCTCATGCCCCAGGTGCATGAACTCAGCCACAATGTAAAAAGCCTTCACAATGGTCAGAATGATAAACACTGACGTTCTGAATACTCCTGCTGGTACTGTAAAAGCAATTACGAACTCGATGGCCGTAACCACGCCCAAAATCAAGGCTACTTTTAATATCTTATTTATCTTGGACTTATCTTCAGGGATTACCTGAACTTCTGTAGTTTCTAATTCCATGTTTGTGTCTATTTAAAAATCAGATAAGGTAAAAGAACGTAAATACGAATACCCAAACCAAATCAACAAAGTGCCAGTAGAGACCTACTTTCTCCACCATTTCATAATGTCCCCTTCTTTCGAAAACGCCAATTACTGCCTGGTAGAATATAATAAAATTGAACATCACTCCACTAAAAACGTGAAACCCGTGAAACCCTGTGATGAAAAAGAACAAGGCAGCAAAATTGGATGGACCATATTGATTCATAGTCAAACTGGCCCCTTGTAGAATATTGGAACCTACATTTTTGCTCAAATCCGTACCATGGATAAAGTGTGACCACTCCCATGCCTGACATCCAAGAAAAGCAAAACCACCAACAATGGTCCACAACATCCACTTCTCAACACCCTTCCTATCCATTCTGTGACCTGCTTCTACAGCCAGCACCATGGTTACACTACTCAATATGAGCACAAAGGTCATGATCCCCACGAAAACCAATGGAGCCGTCACGCCGTGCAAAAAGGGCACTGCATCAAATACTTTTTCAGGGATTGGCCAATACTCCTGTGAGAATGCAAAATCAGCAACAGCTCCATCATATGCCGGGTGACTGTATCTGATCATCCCGTATGTAATCAGGAGAGCCGAAAACGTGAAAGCATCCGAAAGCAAGAAAAACCACATCATGAGCTTTCCATAGCTCGCCTTCATTGGAGCCACTCCACCACCCCAGGGGTTGCTGGTGCTTTCATCTACTATAACTGCTGTGTTTGCCATAGCGCGTGTCTAATTGTTTAAAATCAAAAATAAGTATAAATACAACCAAAGTCCACCCAGATAATGCCAGTAAGTAAGACACATTTCTATCTGTGCCAGACTCTTTGAGTGTACTTTATATCTAAAAGCGTTCACTAATACGATTGCTAAGAAAACAACTCCGCCGATTAAATGCAAAGCGTGCAATCCCGTAAAAACATAAATAAAAGAACCGGCAGGATTACCTACAAAATAGACATCTTGGCTAACTAACTGACTCCAAGAGAGGTACTGACCAATCACAAAGCCTGATGCCAAAAGCCCGGACAATATCAGGTTCAATCTTAACCAAAATAAATTATTCTTTTTCGCAAAAATATATGCCAGTTGCATGGTTACACTGCTCAACACGATCAACACGGTAGTCACATTGAACAATGACGGAAACTCGATAAGTGGCCAGTTTCCTTCAGCTCTCTTCACTATATAAGCACTTGAAAGCGACACAAAAATCATTGTCACCGTAATGATGAAAAGCCACATGGCAAACTTCTTTGGGTGCATCGACCTCACCCTCACATTTCCTACTGGTATATCTGCTGCTTTATCCATTTCACACCTTATCTAATAAATACGCTATCTGCACAATCGGCAAATAAATAAAGGACCCAAACATAATTTTCAATGCCGACTTACGTGAATAATCCTTCATCAATGAGAATGTCTGACTCAAAAACAGGGCTCCACAAACTGTAGCCACTACCCCACTGGTAATTCCGACCAACCCAAAATAAGTAGGAAGCAGGCCCAAAGGCAGTAAAAACAGCGTATAGATCATTATGTTGATCGCCGTGTTAAGGTCTTGCTTTCCTCCACCTGGAAGAAGTTTAAAGCCTGCTCTTTTATAATCTTCATCGGCCACCCAAGCTATTGCCCAAAAATGCGGAAATTGCCAGATAAATTGGATTCCGAAAATAATCAAGGCTTCGTGTGATATGCTTCCTGTGGCAGCCACCCATCCAAGCAATGGAGGTAAGGCACCAGGTATAGCTCCCACAAATACAGCTATTGGCCCCACTCGTTTCAATGGTGTATAAACAAAAGAATATAGCACCATCGACAAAAAGGAAAGCGACACGGTCAGGATATTGGTCTGCCAAACAAGGATACCAAAACCCAAAGCACCAATCAAAAGTGCATATTGAACAGCTTCATTTACAGAAAGTCTTCCGGTTGGTAAAGGTCGGTTTTGAGTCCGCTTCATCAGCTTATCCAGATCCTTCTCAATAATCTGATTAATAACAATTGAAGTACCGGAAATCAGAAAACCTCCGAAGACCAACCAGCCAAAATGAATCCAGTCTATGTGCCCCTGATTCCCAAGTAAATAGCCGAAACCACAGGAGAAGGCTACTAAAAAGGACAGCCTAAACTTCAGAAGCTCATAAAACGCTCTGACCTTTTCTGTGAATGAAATGCTATGTAGTTCAATGGATTGCATCAACTCTTTTGGGCATTTGAATTTGCGTACAAAAATAGGTAAAATATAACTCCGAAGGCCATTGTTCCAAGAAGCAAATGTAGTGGCTGAGCAAACGCAGGAAAGCTGAAATACGCCATGATCACACCTAAACCGATCTCTATACAAATGATAACAACCAGAGACTTCAAAAAGGCAGAAACAGTTCGGTGCTTCCAGTTTAAATAAACCACATAACCCACTATGGCGGTTAGCAATAAGGAATATGATCTATGCACATAAAACAACAAGCCCAATTGGTCCAACCAACCCGAGCGATCTATGTCCGTCCCATGTTTGATCACATCTATCTCCTCCCGAACCTGAACGCCAAAAATGATCTGAATGGTAAATAGCACGAGCAGCACAAGCAACCAGCCACCACCTGTCACCCGGTGCTCATCCCGTGAAGACATCAGATACCGCTGTGTGAGCAACAAAGCCACCAGCAACAAAGCCAGGATCATGTGGAAAGAAATGAACCCCGGAAGCAGATTAGTAGAAACGACTAAAGAGCCTATCCAGCCCTGAAAAATCACCAATACAAAGGACAAAACTCCTAGAATGGCCACCCATTTAATAGTTCTTATGTATTTCAAAGTGAAAATCATATTCATGATAACCAGAAAACCTATGACCACACCCACCAGTCGATTGATATATTCCACCCATGCTTTTTGAGTATCAAAATAAGTAGCAACTCCTATCGACGGATCATTTGTTACACGCTGGGCCAAATCCTCCCAACCAAACCACAGGAGCGTGGCAGCCAATCGCTCATTCTTTTCAACCCTGGAAGACACATATATATCCTCATAATTGGCTGGAAGCTCAGAAGCACTGGCTGGAGGCACATAAGATCCAAAGCATTTGGGCCAGTCTGGGCACCCCATACCCGCCCCCATACTACGAACAATGCCGCCCACTAGTATCAAAAAGTAGACGGCAATGATCGTATATAAATTAACTTTTAATGATCTGTTATTTTGTTTCATTAACCTGAGCACTACCCTCAGTTTTCGCTGCCTCAGATTCGTGCGGAAGATTCGACTCTGGAGTCTGGCTGAAAGGAATATGCTGTGGTATAAAATCCTCTGCAGCACCAGGCTTACTATAGTCGTATGGCCATCTGTATACTTTAGGAATTGCTCCAGGCCAGTTACCATGTCCGGGTTCTACTGGTGTAGTCCACTCCAACGTGTTAGACTTCCATGGATTCTGAGGTGCTCTCCTACCTCTATACATACTGTAAAAGAAGTTGAACAAGAAGATAAACTGTGCACCAAAAGTCACAATAGCTGCCACACTCACAAATGAGTTAAGGTCAGCAAACGAGCTGAAAGCATCAAAGCTGGTGAATGAGTAATACCTTCTTGGAAAACCAGCTATACCAATGTAATGAAGCGGGAAGAATACGAGATAAACTCCCACAAATGTCATCCAGAAGTGAATAAATCCTAACCGGTTATCCATCATTCTGCCAAACATCTTCGGGAACCAATGGTAAACACCAGCTAACAAACCAAAGAATGATGCACTTCCCATCACAAGGTGAAAGTGAGCGACTACAAAATAGGTATCATGCAATGAAATATCCACCGCGGAGTTTCCAAGAAATAATCCCGTGAGTCCACCTGATATAAAGAAAGAAACCAGACCGATAGAAAATAGCATCGCTGGAGTAAATACGATGTTACCCTTCCAAAGTGTGGTGATGTAGTTAAACGCCTTTACTGCTGACGGCACTGCGATAATCAACGTAAGGAACATGAAGATGGACCCAAGGAAAGGATTCAACCCTGTCACGAACATGTGGTGCGCCCAAACAATAAAAGATAAGAAAGCAATCGCCAGAATAGAACCAATCATGGCTCGATAACCAAAGATTGGCTTCCGTGAATTCGTAGAGATAATTTCAGAGGTAATACCAAGAGCAGGGAGAATTACAATATAAACCTCCGGGTGTCCCAAAAACCAGAACAAATGCTGATAAAGAATTGGGCTACCACCGACATTAGGCAGTGCCTCACCGTTGATATATATCTCAGATAAATAAAAGCTAGTACCAAAAGACCTGTCAAAAACCAGCAATAAAGCAGCAGCAACAAGTACCGGGAATGATAACAAACCGATTACCGCAGTGATAAAGAAGGCCCAGATGGTCAATGGTAAACGTGAGAAGGACATGCCTTCCGTCCTCATATTGATGACCGTAGTGATGTAGTTAATACCACCAAGTAAAGTTGACACAATAAAGAACACCATTGCAACCAACCACATGGTCATACCTGCCCCTGAACCCTGAATAGCCTGTGGCAACGCGCTCAATGGAGGATAAACTGTCCACCCACCCGCAGCTGGCCCTGTCTCCAGAAACAACGAGATAAACATTACAAGACCTGAAAGGAAGAAAAACCAGTAGGACAGCATATTCATGAACCCTGAGGCCATGTCTCTGGCCCCTATTTGAAGAGGAATCAGGAAATTACTAAATGTACCACTCAGACCGGCGGTCAGTACAAAAAACACCATTATGGTGCCGTGCATAGTTACAAGAGCCAAATAAAACTCTGAGTCCAATTTTCCACCCTCAGTGATCCATTTTCCTAGAATTGGTCTTAACCAATCCAACTGCATTTCAGGAAAACCCAGCTGCAGTCTGAAAATGATCGAAAGTGCACCCCCAATGATCGCCCAAAAAATCCCGGTAATCAGGAATTGTTTGGCAATCGTCTTATGATCAGTGCTGAAAATGTACTTACTGATAAAGCTCTGCTCATGATGCTCGTGATCATCATGTGCCAAATGTTCTTCTACTTGAATGTCTGCTACTGACATGTTAATTCTTTTTAATATGTACTGCTAACAACTGAATTTCCAACTTTTTGTATTCCGGCATTGTCTTCAATACCCGATGCTATTCTGGCCATTTCCTGCAACTCATCAGGAACCTGAGAAAGGTAGTCTGCATTTTGTTTCAGCCAGGCATCCTGACTAGCATACCACTTTTCATACTCCTCAGGCTCTAGTACCTCGATCAAATATTTCATGGCAAAATGCCCCTTCCCACATATCTTGTTACATACTAACTCATAGTTGAATTCAGGATTTCCAGTCTCTGTACGCATCTCCTCGGTGGTTTTGGTAGGAACAAACCAGAACCTGGTTGGCATACCTGGTACAGCGTTCATTTGTAACCTGAAATGCGGTTGATATACACTGTGGATCACATCCCTTGCTCGAATCTGGAGCAGTACAGGCTTTCCTTTTGGGAGATACAATTTGGTCGGAATAAAATCATCGAAGGATGCCCTATCGCTAAAATCAATTCCAACCTGATTCACCACATCTATTTTCTTGTAATCGTAGTCTCCGAGTTTTTTATCGGCGCCACCATATCTCACGGCCCATGAATACTGGTACCCCATTACTTCAATCACTTCAGCACCTTCTGGTGCAGGGCCCGTAATATCAACCCATGCCTTCCATCCGGAAATGATAAGTATCGCCAAAACCACCGCCGGAACAGCTGTCCAGATGTACTCCAATTTACTGTTATGAGGGTAGAAATGGGCCTGATTGCCCTCTTTATGCTGGTACTTATAAGAAAACCCAAACAAAAATATCTGGGTCACAATAAATACGAAACCCGTGATGGCCATCGTAATCCAGAACAAACGATCTGTAACCACACCATGCTCGGAGGCCAATGGCAACACAAAACTCTCATCCAAACCTCCAAAAGAATAGTAAAAGAAACCAACTATTCCTAAAACCAGAAATACTACAAGTAAACTAGCCTGAAGTTTGTTGCTGGCAGGTATCTCTTTTTTCGAGTCCCCCTTCACTATCCCAACCAAGGTAAATACCCTGAATATGGAAATCAGGATGCCTACAACCAAGATAACTGCTAATATTATGATCAAATCCAACATATCGAATTACTTATCTTATCTCTGATTTTTAAATATGATGATGTAAACTTTCTTCCAGCATTGGGTGATTCTTGGCATACAGTGGTGCCTTAGACAACTGATTCAAAATCACATAGATAAAAGCTCCTGAGTATACGAACATTAAGCCAAGCTCAAGCAGCCCAAAGCCTCCATTCCCTTTCAATGTTCCCGGTGTAATCATCAGGTAAAAATCGAGCCAGTGTCCGATGATTATAACTGGAGCCACCACCTTGATGAATCTCGAATGCCGCTTCGCATTTCTTGTCATCAATACAAGGAACGGGAAGAAAAAGTTTACGATCAGGTTAAGGTAAAACAATGGCGCATACTGACCGTTCTTCCATCTTTCCACGTAATAAATCGTCTCCTCAGGGATATTGGCATAATAGATCAATAGAAACTGTGAAAACCATATGTAAGTCCAGAACACACTGAAAGCAAAGATGAACTTGCCCAGATCATGAATATGATTGGCATTCACTATACTCAAGTATCCTTTGTCCTTCAAAAGAACCACAATGAAAGCAGTCAAGGCCAATCCAGAAACCCACCAGCTGGCGAAGTTGTACCATCCAAACATGGTGCTGAACCAGTGCGTATCGATAGATAATACCCAGTCCCAGGCAGCCATGGACGAAGACACTGCAAAGAAAATAATGAATATGGCAGACAATTTTCTCAATTGATACCACTTCTCTGTTCCACCTTCTAAATCCTCTTTATAGGCCAAGCTTTTCAGCTTTGCAAAAAGCATATACCATACAGCAAAGAAAATAACTAAACGAGCCAGGAAGAACACAGGCACCGATCCTCCATGAAGTGGCCAAAAGAAATAAGGGCCCTTACCAGCAATGATAGAATCATAGTCCGGGGATGCAGGATCATAAAGATCATGATGAGTCCAGTGAAACAAGTCGTGACCTGCCACAAAATAAGTAACTAACATCAGAACACCTGCAAATGGAATCCAAGCTCCAAATGAAAGAGGTATTCTCTTAATCCCAGCAGACCATCCCGCCTGGGCTGCATATTGAATGGCAAAGAACAGCACTCCAATAAGAGCTATTCCAGCAAAATATACATTATTGATCCATAGGTTTGCGTAGAGCCTTTGAGTCCAGTGGAATGCATGACCAGCCTCCCCTTCCAACTCATGGTGACCTCCACCCATAGATATAGAGAAAATTCCCAGTAAAGCTAAAACTGCCCCTACTGCTATAAATATGAATAGATTCTTTTTGGTCTTTGCTGTAAATTCAAATGTTTCCTCAGCCATATCTAAAATGGATAAAAATCAGTTTTTATTGTTGTTGCAGAGTTTGTACATAAGTAGCGATCTTCCAGCGATCATCCACACTTATCTGAGAGGCATGGGCTCCCATGCGTCCCTTGCCATTAGTAATCACCCAGAAAATATGACCGGCCTTTTTATCCTTTACTGTGGCAGAATTATAGGCTGTTACACCCTTATATACTTCACCTACCAGTCCATCGCCTGCACCTTTTTCTCCATGGCAATGCTCACAAAACCTGAGATAAAGAGCCTTACCTTCTTTCAAAGCTTCCTTCGAGTCAGCAAATGGATTAGTTAAAACCTCTTCAGCAGTAGCATAATCATCAGCTGCTATACCATTCGAAGCAATATACTCACCCCTCTTAATGGTATTCGCCACGGGCTCTCTCATGGTCATCTTAAAAGGATTGTATGGATTTGAGTTATAAAACTCACCATGTTCATCCTCAGGATTTGAATCCAACCAACTTCCTTTGCTCTCGTCTGTAATTTGTGAAAGTGGTTCATACGGAGTAGAGTGATACATCTGTGGAGCATATTCCAAGCCCGTATCATCCACTCCGGCAGCACATGCACCTAACATGGCAGTAACCACACCCGCAACTAGTATTTGATATGTATGTTTTAACATCTTCATTAAAGTGTTTTCAGATTCACTTCAGAAGCTCCGCTTGCTTTCAAAAGACTGCTGATAGCTGCTTCTTCAACTTTATTTTTACCAAGGTCTATTGCTACGATGTGCTTATCGTCAGTAATACGCTTGTCAAATAGCTTCGGCTTTCCCCAGGGCTTAAGATTACTAATAATCATAAAAGTCCCCACCATCCCAAAAGAGGCCAACAAAACGGTCAACTCAAATGTCACAGGGATAAATGATGGGATTGGAGCATAATCCTTTCCTCCAATGATCATTGGCCAATCTACTGTCATCATTCCCAACTGCATGGTAAGGGCCAATGAAGTACCCAATAATCCAAACAGGAATGCTACAACAGATAATCTGGAACCTTTGTAACCTAGCACATCGTCAATACCATGTACCGGAAATGGTGAATAAACTTCATGAATTTTGACTCCTCCTGCACGCACCTGAGTGATCGCCTTCAAGAGAACATCTTCATCTTCATATACACCGACTATATAATTGCTTTCGTGAGCCATTATGCTTTTTTGTTTTCGCCAGTTGCTTTAATAATACTTTTTACTTCCGCCATGTTGATCACAGGGAAGAACTTCGCAAACAAGAAGAACGCTGTGAAAAACAATCCAAAAGTGAATACATATACTCCTACATCGTACATGGTTGGATAGAACATCGCCCAGCTTGAAGGCAAAAAGTCTCTATGTAGTGACGTCACGATGATCACGAAACGCTCAAACCACATTCCAATATTTACGATAATAGAAATCACAAACGTAGCAGCCAGATTGGTTCTGATCTTCTTAAACCAGAAGAGCTGCGGAGAGATCACATTACAAGTCATCATAGAGGCATATGCCCACCAGTATGGTCCTGTAGCTCGGTTGATGAAAGCATATTGCTCTGCCTCCACTCCGGAATACCATGCCATGAAAAATTCTGTGATGTAAGCCACACCCACTATAGAACCTGTAATAATGATTACAATGTTCATTAGTTCGATGTGCTGAATAGTGATGTAATCTTCAAGTTTATACACCTTTCTGGTGATCAGAAGAAGTGTCAATACCATTGCAAAACCTGAGAAGATCGCACCCGCTACGAAGTAAGGTGGAAAGATGGTTGTGTGCCAACCCGGAATTACTGAGGTCGCAAAGTCAAAAGATACAATCGTGTGTACTGAAAGTACCAGAGGTGTTGCCAAACCAGCAAGCACCAATGCCACGGTCTCATACCTTGACCAGGTTTTAGCCGCTCCATCCCATCCAAAGCTCAATGCGCCATATACGGCAGCAGAAACTTTGTTGGTGGCTCTGTCCCTGATGGTAGCGAAATCAGGAATCAAACCAATGTACCAGAAAACAAGTGATACAGAGAAGTAAGTTGATATCGCAAATACATCCCACAATAGTGGTGAGTTGAAGTTTACCCAAAGTGATCCAAAAGTGTTAGGGAGTGGCAACGCCCAGTAAAAGCCCAACCATGGCCTTCCCATGTGCAGAACAGGGAACATGGCAGCACAGATTACCGCAAATATGGTCATCGCCTCAGCTGCCCGGTTAATGGACATTCTCCAACGTTGACGAAAAAGCAACAGAATGGCTGAAATCAAGGTACCTGCGTGACCAATACCAACCCACCAAACGAAGTTGGTAATATCCCAGGCCCAACCAACGGTCTTGTTCAATCCCCACATTCCAATGCCTTCCCATAGGGTCATGGCCACAGCATATGCTCCTATGGTCAATGTACCAAGCGAAATAGCCATGGCAAACAGCCATAGTTTCGCAGGTTTTTCCTCTACTCTTCCGGCAATGTCCTCTGTAACGTCGTGTACTGTTTTTCCACCCGTAACTAAGGGCTCTCTAATTGCTGATTCTGCTATCATAGGATATTATGCTTCTGCTTTTTCAGTTTTAGACACTTCATCTTTATTTCTGACTTTAGTCAGATACCAAATATTTGGCATCACTCTTAATTCTTCCAATACGTGATAGGCTCTTGGCTCTCTCGCTTCTACACTCTTCTCATTCTGCTTGATCTGAAGCATCTGAGAAATTCGGCTATTTGGATCTTTCATATCCCCAAACACCAAAGCCTCTGAAGGACAAGCACTTGCACATGCTGAAACAACTTCTCCATCCTCAGGTCTTCTTCCGTTTCTTTTTGCTTCAAGCTTTCCTGACTGGATTCTCTGTACACAGAAAGTACATTTCTCCATAACCCCTCTGGCCCTTACTGTCACATCCGGATTCAACACCATCTTGCCCAGGTCATTATTCATGGCCATGTTCTTATCGAACTGCTTGTTATCGTGGTATTTGAACCAGTTAAATCTTCTTACTTTATATGGACAGTTATTAGCACAATACCTTGTACCAATACATCTGTTGTAAGTCATTTGATTGAGTCCTTCACTGCTGTGTGTGGTTGCAGCCACCGGACATACAGTTTCGCAAGGTGCGTTATTACACTGCTGACACATCATCGGCTGGAAAGTCACCTCAGGATTTTCTGCTGGATCCTCCATGGCCTTACCCTCTGTGGCATCAGAACTATAGTATCTATCGATTCTGATCCAATGCATCTCACGCCTGTTGAGTACTTCTTGCTTTCCTACTACAGGTATATTATTCTCTGTCTGGCATGCGATCGTACATGATCCACACCCTGTACAAGAGTTTAAGTCAATCATCATACCCCAATGGTGATTTGGGTATTCATGGCCCTTCCAAAGGGAAACTGCGTAAGGTTTTTTGTATCCCTCAGCGGTAGCTATTTTAGGGAAATTTCTTCCGGCCTGATTATCTTTTTGATAGTTCTTTAGGAGGGTTTCCTGAATGACAGTCTCGCGGCCCATGTAAGTCTGGTGCGTCTGAGTCTGAGCGATTCGATAAGGTGTACCGGTAGGCTCAGCGCTCACACCAGTAGTAACGGCAAAACTGACAGTTCCTTTGCTTACCGTACCAAACTGATAGGCGTTTACTCCTACCCCATCGGCTACCTTTCCTGCTTTGCTTCTACCATAACCAATGGCCAAACCAACCGTGCCATATGCCTGACCTGGCTGTGGCAACACAGGGATTTCAGCTGTCACACCATTTGCGGTGAAATTCACCTTCTGGGTGGACATGTCCCCTATCTCAATTCCCCACTCCTCGGCCTGCTTAGGTGATACAGTTAAATAGTTATCCCAAGTAGCTTTGGTAATAGGATCGGGCATTTCCTGAAGCCAGGGGTTGTTGGCCTGAATACCATCAGCAACACTGCTGTTTTGATAGATCACCAACTCCAATCCTGTATTATCGAGTGAATATGAAGAACCGATGGCAGAAGCCACAGCACTCACTGCCACATCAGCAGAGGCTGATTGTGCTTCACTCTTAATTTCATATACACCATCATGTAAACACTTGTTCCAAAACGCGTCGAAGTTGAAAAACTCGATGCTATTGGCTTTAGCAAATACGTTAGAGTTCCAGGTGTCACGCACCAAATCGTAATAAGAACCCTCTTCACCAGCCCATGTCATGAATGACTGCTGTGCTTGTCGGGTGTTAAAGATGTTTTGAATAGCCGGCTGTGATAAACTGAAGAATCCAGTCACTGGCTCAAAGTCATTCCAGGATTCAAGGAAGTGATGGTCAGGCGCCTGGTATTTCACCAGCGAAGCAGTCTCGTCACCTCTATCACTGGTAGAAACCGCAAATTTAGCTTTGGCAAGACCCGCCTCTATTTGAGCTCCAAGTGGATGATCGTAAACAGGGTTACAGTTGTAGAAAACTACTCCTGCCACAGATCCTGCATTCAATTGATTAACGAAATCCGCAAACTGAGCATCGTTCCCTTTTCTCAGGTTTACTGACTTTGAAATATCAAGAGTAGCTCCATAGTTACCCAGCAAGTCATTGATCGCGATCACCATCAACTGTACGTTGATGTCATTTGATCCGCTCATGACCAACGAAGCACCTTGTGTCTTCACCAAATCGTTGGCAGCCTTAGTCAAAAGCTCATTATCAACTTTAGCGACATTAACTTGAGTCGCTCCCATCTTGGCAGCCACAGCATTGTAAAGGTTGGCTACATAAAGTCCTTCTTGTGAGGGCTTAATCGCCACTCTATAATCAGCGTTGGCCCCTGTAAGGGATAAATTCGATTCAAAAGCATAGGCCCTTGACATATCTGTTTTATCCTTAGAAAGTTTACGACCTGCCGCAAATTGCTTGTTGTTGGCAGTTCTGTTTGGCCAGGCCCCAAGGAAGTCAGCTCCAAACGAAACCAAAGTCTTGGCTTTGGAGAAATCATGATATGGCATCATTCTGTTTCCAAAAGCTGATTCGTAAGCAGAAAGCATTCCGCTAAACGATACCTGATCATAGGAAACGTGAGTGCCTCCAAATTTCTCAGTCAATTTGTTAATAGTAGCCTGAGTGGAAGGAGAAGCAATTGAGTTGCTCACTATGGTCAACTTGCCATTAGCCGCAGCAAATTCCTTTGCCAAAGCACTGTCCAAATCAGCCCATGAAACTTTTGCTCCATCGATTTTAGGATCCGTAAGTCGTTCCTGGTCATAAAGAGAAAGTACAGAAGACTCAACCTGAGGAGTGGTGCCTCCACCACTAATGGTAGACAGCTTATTTCCTTCAAGCTTGATTGGTCGACCCTCTCTTGTCTTCACCAGCACACTGCAGTAATCGCTACCACTCACATATGTGGAAGCATAGTAATTAGGGAGTGTGGGATCAACTGCTACAGGTTTCTTTACGTAAGGAATAGCCTTTTTAACCGGGGTCTCGCAAGCTGCCAATGACACAGCAGCTATACCAAATCCCATAAGCTTAAGGAAATCCCTTCGAGATGGCTCCCCTCCGTCTTCACCACTAATGGGCAAATACTCCGGGAACTCCTTGTTAGCATATTTTTGAAACTCAGCTTTGTTTTGAAGCTGCTCTAATCCTTTCCAGTATTTCTTAGTTTCCTTCATATTGATGGACTAATCTTTTTCAAGCTAGGTATATTAATAATGACATTTTGAACACTCCAAACCTCCAATGTCCTCTACTTTAAGAGGTTCTTTGCTATGCTCAGCATGCAACTCCACTAACTTGGTGTAGTATTCGTTATCTTTTGTGTTAACTTCTGTTTCTCTGTGACAGTTGATACACCACCCCATGGTAAGGGTAGAATATTGGTATACAACATCCATTTCCTCGACAGGACCATGACAAGTCTGACATTCCAACCCACCTACTTCCACGTGCTGTGAGTGGTTGAAATAAGCCAAGTCAGGAAGGTTGTGAACACGTACCCACTCGATAGGCTTAGTGTTTTCACCATACTCTCCGGTAGAAGGATCGTAATCAATGGCTGCATAAATCTTTTGAATCTCAGGAGATTCTGTCTTGATGGCCGTATGGCAATTCATACAGATATTGGCAGAAGGAATGTTGGCAGCTTTTGACTTCCTCACTCCGGTATGACAGTAGTTACAGTCTATTTCAAACTGACCCGCATGAATCTGGTGTGAAAAAGCGATGGGTTGATTAGGCTGATAGCCCTGCTGTACTCCGATGGTAAACGCACCGTCAATAGCTGTCTTAAGTAAAAGGGCCACGAAAATGAATATTACCGAACCAATCACAAAATCACTGGTTAGTACTTTTTGAATATCAGTTTTCTGGTTGACTACCTCAACATCTTCTGCATCTAACTCCTTCTGATCTTTCAGGTACTTAGTAAGCACAGAGACCATCAACCCTAATACGATAAGGATCAAGACCAGTACAACCACCAATACAACCAGTATAGCGGTGAGGTAGCCTGAGGACACAGAATCGCCTTGACCTGCGACCACCTGGCCAGTACTACCACTCTCAGCAGTTGCTACCGGAGCAGGCTCTTTATTTGACTCTACTTTTATGTAAGAGAGAAGAGAAGTAATTTCTTCGTCGGAGAAAGGGTAAGCCGGCATAGCCGTCTTGTTATATTGTTGCCATATTTCTACGGCGTACTCATCACCACTTTGAATGAGCTTCTGCGAATTCTTTATCCAACTCGTCAACCACTCTTTAGATCTCCGCTCATGCACATCCTTAAGTGCTGGACCAATAACCACTTCATTGATGGCATGACATTGGGTACAGTTCGCCTTGAATATGCTAGCTCCGGCTGAGGCCAGTGCTTCATCTGTAGGAATACCATCTGCATCACCACCACCGGCCGCATCTTGCGCCAGTGCACCAAATGATAATAATAAGAAAAATGTGTAGGTGAGAGAGATTAAAACAAATCTGGTTGCTTTGGACATGGATTGTTTCTTTGTCAACATGTATTTTCTGCTGTTCTAAATCAGACGGGTACAAATGTAATACCGTGGGTACGTATTTCAAAGGCAGTTTTGCAACCCAGATGGCATTATCTCGTATGTGGATAACTTATGTTGATAAATCGAACTGATTATCAGCCCATTAGACCCCTCAGAAGACTAAAAAAAGCACTATTTAGAATCATTATAAATAAATTAATTGCTACCAATCATCTATTCAACGATTTTATCGATGTAGTCTGAATTTAGCAACCCTAAAGCTCCCATGTATTTGAGCTTAAATTTCACCCAATCTCCCACCTGATAATTTCGCTTGGTGCGGCCAAGATCAATGACAATCATATCGGAGCTGGCACCGGTGATTTTCACTCCCTTTTCCACAGGAATTAAGAAGTCTGTGGAGATATCCAGTAAGCCCAGATCCAGAATGGCGCGGTAGCTGGTCTTGCCATAATCCTCTTCGTTGATCTCGAATTGTTCACCAGAGGGGTTAGTAGCTAAATCCCCTGAAGGCACTTTGGGTTTTTCTATCAATTCAATAATTTGAGCATGGAGCATAAAAACATCGCTTTTCATGCCCTTTACTCCCTTGTTGGTAAAGAGGTTATTGCCAAAATACAACATCTCCCCTATTCTGAAATGGTTGATGCCCTTAGGTAGTTGGCGATTGAGCAACAGCGGAAAAACCACTGATGTGCCTCCAGAAACCCATTCAATTTTTCGATTGAATTTGGCTTCAATCAATTGCTTATAAAGACTCAACTGTATGAGTTTATCCTGTGAGGGCATCACTCCATACAGGCAATTGAGATTGGTGCCTAGCCCCACCACCGTAATATTGGGTAGCTCAAAAATTTGACCGTAGAACTCCAATAACTGCTCTCCGAGAACTCCTTCTCTCAAATCTCCCATTTCGATCATAATGATGATCTTATGGAGCTTATTTTGACGTCCGGCTTCCTCAGAGAGCAGACGTATGGTAGAAAGCTCTGTATTGAAGCTTACATCTGCATATTTAATAATACTGGGGATGGCCTTCTTTGCAGGGGGCTTAATATATACTGTTTGAATACCCGAATCAATTTGTTTGACGGTCTTCAGATTGCTCACCCTGGAGTCATGAATCTCGCGAACTCCCAGATCCACAAGTTCCTGAATAAAGTTTTTAGTACCACACAGAAGCTTCGATACTACGCCCCACTCAATACCCTCGGCATCCAGTTTGGAAGCGATGTATTGGTAGTTGTGCTGAAGTGATTTTCTCTTAAGCTTTAGATAAGCCATTGGTTGGTATTTGATTAGTTAATGTTTTATGAGTGATGACTGTTCTGGGAATGTTGCGGGGGAGTCTGGTGAGGAGTTCATAATTGAGCTGATCACTCAACTCTCCAAATGAAGACACAGAGATAGAATTATCCCCCTGGTCGCCAATTAGCACCACTTCGTCTCCTTTTTCAGCTCCAGGGCATTCAGAAACATCTACGATTAGGAGGTTCATATTGACGATACCTACCACGGCCAGACGCTTACCTCTGATGAGTACTCGCCCCTGATTACTCAGTGATCTGGCGTACCCATGACTATATCCAACGGGGACTGTGGCGATCTTCATATTTTCCGATGCCATAAAAGTGGTTCCATACCCAATAAATTCCCCAGTATTAACCTCCTTCACATCCATCACTTTACTCTTCCATTTCATCACTCGCCTTAGCGGGTCTTCACGAGATGACACATGTTTTATACAATCAATAAACGTCTCTTTGCTGGGCCAAAATCCATATTGCAAAATACCTATTCTAACCATTTCCATCCGACTCTTTGGATAGGAAATGGCAGCGGCAGAACAAGCAGTATGTTTCACTAAAGGCTCCAGGCCTGTACTTCGGAGCCATTTGTCCATCTTATTGAATTTCTTGATTTGATTCTTCACTCGTACATAATTGGCTATGCTTTCTGCTCCAGCATAATGGGTGCAATCACCCATTAATTCGAAGTGATCAAGATTCTTTTTTAGAAATTCGACCGCCCTTACCAGATCGGTTTTATTAAAACCCGTACGATTGAGGCCTGTTTCAAACTCAAGGTGTATTCTGGCCTTTTTACCAACCTTGCGCGCCGCTTCAATGGCCATTTCCAACCTATCGAGCTCAAAAACAAAAAACTCAACCTCATTCAGTACCGCCCATTCGAGCTCCGCATTATCCACAAACCCCATGATCATGACCTGGGACCTTTGCATACTAATGTTGGTCACTTCGAGTGCTTCATCTGCACTGAATACCGAGAAATGATCCACTCCAAGAGTTTCAGCCATTGGCACGAACTCAAAAATCCCATGTCCGTAGGCATTTCCCTTGACCACCGATGATAATCGGACATCATTGCCAATGATCTTGCGGATATAGCTGAGGTTATTGGCCAACGCCGCCTGGTCAAGTTCTATTTCGGAAGTTGTGAACATTCTTTTAGTCCTGAAGTTGTGAAATTATCTCTTTGAAAATGATCATTCCTGTTTCGATTAGTTCATCGGGAAAATCATAATCCGGGTTATGAAGGGCCGGGCAATCCTTACCAGATCCTATTCCAAACATCGCTCCGGGAAACCGCTCGGTGAATATCCCAAAATCCTCACCCCATTTAAATGGGGTAGTACGTTGCTCCGTTTCAAATCCCCCGACTACAGCTGCATTCTTAATTGCAGTAATGACCCTTTCGTTATTAAAGTTAGCAAAGAAACTTTGAGTCCAACTGATCTGAATTTTAAGATCATGAGAACTGGCCACCTGTCGTGCAATACGCTCACACTTCTCTTCGTGATCACGAATGACCTGATTGTCCCAGGCCCGTAACGTAAAATGCAACTCTCCGTATCCCGCGGAAACTCCATAGGCCTGATCCCCCATGGTCGTATAAATTGGTGTTGCGATACGGAAATCATCAGCATCCAAATCCGGTTGATTTTCATCAAGTATCAACTGGGTGATTTCGGCCATGGCCAAAGCCGGGTTAATGCCAAATTCTGGCTCCGCTGCATGTGAGGTTTTTCCGGTAAGCTTAATAATTATACTATTAGCCGCTGCTGTGAATGTGCCAGACCTCCAAACTACCTTATGCAAATCATACCCTGGTAGATTATGCAAAGCCACGGCATAGTTCGGCTTAAGGGAATCAAACAATGGATCGTTGATGATACCCTTCGCTCCCTCCCCATTCTCTTCAGCCGGTTGAAATAACAGAATGGCATCTCCTTTTTCCGGGCGCTCCAGCGATAGATATCTCGCCAGCGCATATAATATAGAAGCATGACCATCATGTCCACATTTATGGCTTACACCCTCAACCACTGATTTGTGTGCAAAATCATTAATCTCCTGAATTGGCAATGCATCAAAATCTCCACGTATTAATACATTCTTACCTGGTTTGCCTCCCTTGAAAATAGCCGCTACACCATAATGTTTAAAAACAATAAGTTCATCGGGTGTGCATTCTGATCTTAACCTTTCAATCAAGTGACGAGAAGTATTCTCTTCGAAACACGACAACTCAGGGTGCTGATGAAGGTACTTGCGAAGAGATTTGGCTTCATCAATAATGTTGTGCTGCATTGACTTATTTGGTTAACCGCATTTCGAGATACTTATTGGTAAATCCCAATTTCTCATAAAGTCCCTTGGCCGGGTTATCAGGTTCCACATGTAAGGCTATATCACCTTCTGCTGTGTTGATGGCCTTTTGCATGAGTGCCTTGCCATAGCCCTTTCCTCTTCTTTCTCTATGTGTGGCTATATAAACCAGAATGTTTTCCGGAATGTAGCCATCCATACCTGTTTTATTGACAACCACAGCTCCCACTATTTCACCCTGATCTTTCCCCACCAGCACAAACCCTCCCGGAGTTATTCCGGTGCTAAGTGCATAGTTTATGGCTTTCATGATGTCCTCCTTTTTATCTCCATATTGATCCAGGTGGTTAAAAAGAAAGTCTCTTACCTGCTCTATTTCTATCAGGCCCACGGTATCTGATGGGCCGAGTATTTTGATCTCTAACATATATATAATTGGTTATTGTTTGTTTCTGAATTGATTGATCATCACAAAGGTGATCAGCGACAAACTGATCCCGTAGATATTGGCATCCAAACCAAGAGGCAAATCCCTACCTATTAAAATTAATGAAATAGTAGTACCCCCACCTATAAGCATTGAAAAGAAAGCTGCATTGGCACTGGGCTTCTTCATAAAAAGTCCTCCTAAGACGGGTATGAACAGCCCTGAAACCATGAATGCATAGGAATAAAGCATGAGTTCCAGTACGCTCTGCATGACAGAGGCCAGCAGTACCGCAAAAACACCAATCCCCAGAGTGATGATTTGGGACAGCCTAAGGAATTTCTTTTGATCCGTGCCTTTGTAACCTATAATATCAGTCACAAGGTTACCAGAGGATGCCATGAGACAGCTATCCGCTGTGGACAAAACCGCCGAAAAATAGGCCGACATCATCAACCCCATCAATCCGGCAGGAAGAATCGTTCTGAGCAGCATAGGCAGCCCTACTTCAGCATCCATACCCTGAGCACTCTCGTACCCAAGGTAAGCAAACATCCCTGTCTCGGCGCCTACCCTGGCAAACATCCCCAGCAGCACTCCCATGAGGGCCATGACAGGCCATTCGAAAAGACCAGCAATGTACCAGGCTTTTTGCGCAGCTTTTTCACTCTTGCAAGCATATATTCTCTGGTATAGAGTCATTCCTACAAACCAAATCGGTATAATGGTAATTCCCCAGTTCACCATGTCCTGCCATCTGATGTTGGTCAGTGAAAGAAACTCAGGAGGAAGGATCTCTCTGATTTTTTCATACCCACCTACGCTTACGTATCCCAATGGCAACCCTATAAACACGAGCCCTGAAAGAAGCAGCGCCCATTGAATAGTGTCTGTATAAATCACCGCTTTGAGCCCTCCCATCACTGTATACACTACAGCAATGACTCCCATAATGACCAGGGCATTTGTCAGACTGAGATCAGCGAAAGTAGAGGATGCTAATTTGGCTCCTGCCAAAAGCTGAGAACTCGTGAATCCGGCATACCCTATGGCTGAAATGATACCAGCGAGTAGCGCGGTTTTTTTATCATAGAATATGCTAAAGATCTGAGGAAACGTGAATAGCTTTTTAAACTCCGGCAATGCACTGAGTTTGGGGATAAGAATTACTGCTGCTAACCATGCACCAAGCAAACCGGTGAATAACATCCAGGATCCGGATAAGCCCATTGTGAAGCCCAGACCACCCAAGCCAATGGAAAAGCCGCCGCCCACGTCAGTGGCCACCACCGAAAGCCCCACATGCCAGGAACTCATGGATCTGCCACCTACATAATAATCTTCCGTGTTTTTATTCTTTTTGAGGAAAAAGGCTCCTACCCCCAGCATTGCAATCATATAAACAATAAATACCAGGAGGTCTATCCAGTGGATGCTCAAAACAATCAGTAGGGTTTGGGATTAAAAAAATGTACAACTGCTACGAAAGCAACTCAGAGCCTTGCAAATTGTTCTGATCAATCGCAATTCTCTATAATGGCTGCAAGATAATCATATAATGCCTGATGGATATCCGGCCTTACGTTGAGCTGATAAATAGCCTTACTTTCTCTGGTAGGATACACCCGGTTTGAAAGAAAAACAAATAGTAAGTCATTGGCGGGATCAGCCCATACCAAGGTGCCGGTATACCCCGTGTGCCCGTAGCTTTCGAAAGAAGCCGATTTTGCCACACTACTGATCAATGAGTCATATTCGAGAAGTGGTTTATCAAACCCCAAACCTCTTCGGTTCCCTTTATTGGCATACTGATAGCTGGTAAACACGTCAATAGTTGATGGTTTCAGATACTGCACTCCGTTCAAACTCCCATTATTTAACCACATCTGCCACAAACTAGCCACGTCTTCCGCAGTTCCGAATAACCCCGCATTTCCCGAAATACCCTTCATCAAAATGGCCCCCTCATCATGTACCCTGCCATGGATAGGTTCATACCTGAAAAAAGAATCAATCTCCGTAGGCACTATTCTGTCCAAGGTAAATTTTTCAGCCGGGTTAAAAGTGAGTGCACTCAGTCCCATGGGTTGGTAGAACACCTCCTGCAGATAAACCTCAAAAGGTCTTCTGGTCAATCGCTGCACCATCTCAGGCACCAGATAAAAGAACAAACCCGAGTAGACATACTGTGGCTCCCTGTTCACCGGAGCCGCTTTGATGTACTTCTTTATTCTTTTGTAAAACTCTTTGTGAAGAAACATCCCTTCAGCAACCTTGTAGGGATGGTCCTCTGATCGGCTGTCTGAAATAGTATGCCCCTTGTAGCGACCATTATTTCTTCTGATCTCCTCATAAAACTTAATCCAGCTCTGCAGTCCAGCCTGATGCGCCAAACATTGCCTCAGCGTAACCTTACTGATCTTTCGCCAACCTAATCCATCCACATAGTTCCTCAGGGGCTCGTCCAGATCTATCAGACCATCCTCGTAAAGCTTCATCAAAGCCAGAGTAGAGGCCATGACTTTGGTCACTGAGGCCATATCAAAAAGGTCAGAAGTATAGACAGCATCAAGGCTATCGTAAGTCTTATAGCCATATGATTTTAATAAGATTGGGTTTCCCCTGTGTGAAGCATACACTACGCACCCCGGAAAGGCGCGCTGCTGAATTGCGTTAATCACAATTAAGTTCACCTTTTTTTGTAAATCTCCCAACAAATACGAGGTGTCTTGTTGACTAAAACACTGATTTTGAAAAAAAATTGATAATAAAAATAAAATGATTGTTTTATATGCCATTTACGTGCTTAATTTTAAGCCTCAGAGAAAGCGAACTTATGGAAAATCACAAACATTTTGTAATTGATTTCGATAGCACGTTCACCCGGGTGGAGGCTTTGGATGTCTTGTGTGAGATCTCTCTCAGGGGTCAGCCAGATGCCCAGGAGTCCCTTGCCAAGATCAAAGAAATTACTGATCTCGGCATGGAAGGCAAAATATCCTTTCGGGAATCTCTTGAAAACAGATTGGAAATTCTCAGAGCACACAAATCTCATTTACCCGAATTAATCGCCAGACTAAGCGATCAGGTCTCCGATTCATTCCAGAGAAACAAAGAATTTGTAAGAAAATACGCCGGTCAAATTTATATTTTGTCCAATGGATTCAAAGATTTTATTGTTCCCATTGTAGAGCACTTTGGTATTACTGAAGACAGGGTTTTTGCCAATGAATTTACCTATGACGAAGCGGGCAATATTGTTGGATTTAACAAAGAAAACCTACTTTCTGAAAATAACGGGAAACCCAACAAAATACGTTCGATGAATCTCAAGGGTGAAGTCTATGTGCTTGGGGACGGATATACTGATTACGAAATCAAAAAGGCTGGAATTGCGCATAAGTTTTACGCCTTTACAGAGAATGTGAGAAGGGCCAATGTGCTCCAAAACGCAGATCATGAAGCGCCTAATCTAGATGAATTTTTATATGTAAATAAAATGGAAAGAGCACTCTCCTATCCCAAAAGCCGAATCAACGTATTGCTGCTTGAAAACATCCATGAACATGGGATCAAGAAATTACAAGAAGAAGGCTACAATGTCAAAGTGCATCCTGCGGGAATGGACGAAGACGAACTCATAGAAGCCATTAAGGATGTATCCATCCTTGGCATCAGGTCTAAAACTCAGGTGACCAAGAAAGTACTTGAAAGCGCCAACCGACTATTGGCTGTTGGAGCTTTTTGTATTGGCACCAACCAAATCGACCTGCTCACCTGTCAGCGCAAAGGGGTAGCTGTATTCAATGCGCCTTTCTCCAACACACGCTCCGTGGTGGAAATGGCCATTGCCGAGCTCATTATGCTGATGAGAAACCTTCCTGACAAGTCAGTTTCTATGCATCAGGGCAAGTGGAATAAGTCAGCCAGTGGAAGTTTTGAAGTGAGGGGAAAAACGCTCGGTATCATTGGATACGGAAACATAGGCGCACAGCTTTCTGTGGTGGCAGAGTCCATTGGTATGAAGGTGCAGTTCTATGACCTGGAGGAGAAACTTGCACTTGGCAATGCAGTACAGTGCAAAAGTCTTGAAGAGCTCCTCAGCAGTTCTGACATGATCACCCTGCATATAGATGGCAGAAAGGAGAATAACGGATTTCTAACAGAGAAGCATTTTTCTCAGATGAAAGACGGTGTAATCTTTCTCAACCTTAGCCGTGGACCTGTTGTAGATATAGCTGGTCTAAAAAAATATGTACTTACCGGAAAGATCAGAGGGGTGGGTGTGGATGTGTTCCCGGAGGAACCTTTGAGTAACAACGATGAATTTATTTCTGAATTACGGGGTTTACCTAATACGATCCTTACGCCACACATTGGTGGTAGTACGCTGGAGGCTCAGGAAAACATTGCTGATTTTGTGCCTGGTAAGATTATGGAATATATTAACACCGGATCTACGAGCAATAGTGTGAATTTTCCGAATATCGTGTTGCCTATGCTGAAAAACGCACACAGGTTTATACACATTCATCGGAATGAGCCCGGAGTTCTGGCCAAAATAAACCATGAACTGGCCGCACACAATTTGAATATTGTGGGTCAATACCTAAAAACCAATGAGGAAATAGGGTATGTAATTACTGATATCAACAAAGATTATGATGAGGAAGTAATTAAAAATCTTAAATCCATTAAGGAAACCATTAGATTCAGAGTTTTATATTAGTTTAGTCAGATATTTCAATAAAAACCAAGTCCCAATCCGCAATAACCGTTGTAATTAGTAAATTCGTGTTGTAGATTAGTTGCCAATGAATCACCATTCACCGCTTTGGAAATCGATATCATCTTTGAAAGACCTCAATCAAGTGATTGAAGGCTCTCGTTTGAAACCAGCAATGGTTTTTAAGCACAGAGCTTCATCTCCTGAAAGTATTGAGAAAAAGATAGAGCTAGAAAATGGCTGGAATATTTCCAGTGATATGATAGACGTTTATCTTGTCGATGATATGAAATCCAAAGACGTCTCCAGAGAAATTTCAGAAATAGCGGGCATCAATCATGAATTCCCCCAGATTGTGCTATTTGCGGATGGCGTGACCATGTACGATGAATCACATGACATGATCAGTGTGAAGAAAATCAAACTTGCACTAAAAATCGTCAACAGAACCTTCAAGTGGATGGAGACCAGGGCATAAAAAAAGCTTTCGGAATCCGAAAGCTTAATGCTATAAAGGTCGTGTTGATAAACCCCTAAATAATAAGGATTTGAGCTGTGAAATAGGTCAAAGATCCACTGTTGTCCTGAAATCTTTCGATGACGAGGCCCTGATGGAGACCACCAGGGTGAGGCCCAATTTTGCTACCCCACTTGGCTCGGTATTGTTTTAGTGTTAGGTTTAAAAACAATATTACCTTCAATAGCGAAACAAACTTAATCAGTACTATTTCAAATTCTCAATGCAACATAAAATTTATTTCACACCGGGACCTTCGCAAATCTTTTATACGGTAAACGACCACATGAAAGAGGCCTTTCAGAAAGACATCATGTCTATCTCTCATCGCAGTGCCACTTTCCAAAATCTTTTTGCTGAAGTAAAAGCTGACCTAAAAAGCTTGCTCAACCTTCCGGATCACTATGATGTCTACTTCATTTCTTCTGCCAATGAGATCTGGGAGAGAATCATTCAAAGCCTGGTAGGCAATGCGTCCCATCACTTCGTGAATGGCTCCTTTGCTGAAAAATTCTATCAGTTTGCCACAGATTACAAAAAAGAGTCTACCATAACCCGAATGAGCGATGGTCAGGACTTTGACAATCTGGAGGTGCCGGAAAACACTGAGCTTATCTCAGTCACACTCAACGAAACCAGCATTGGATATGCCTTCAATGCTAACAGCATTTACCAGCTGCGAGAGCAGCACCCCGACAAGCTCATTGCTGTAGATGGAGTGAGTGCTTTTCCTGCCGTTCCCTTTGATTTCTCTAAAGTGGATACCGCCTATTTTTCTGTGCAGAAATGCTTCGGACTTCCTGCCGGATTAGGGGTCTGGATCGTGAACCCTACCTGTTACCAAAAAGTGGAAAAACTTCGGAAAAACGGAGTTGTTACGGGTAGTTATCATGATTTACTGCAACTAAAAGCCTCAGGAGATAAAAATCAAACTCCTGAAACCCCCAATGTTTTGGGGATCTTCTTGCTCGGGAAGGTGGTAAAGGATATGCTATTCAGATCAGCCAAGCTGATACAAAATGACACCACCTACAAAGCCGCCCTACTCTATCAGGCGATTGAAAAATCTTCTGTATTGAGCCCATTCGTCGCACGAAAAACCAATCAATCAAAAACCGTGGTAGTCGCCAAATGTGAGGGTGGCAATGCCGACATCCTCGCCCGCTTCGGAGAGCAGGGCTGGATCATAGGCAAAGGCTATGGTTCATATAAAAGCGACCATATACGCATTGCCAACTTTCCTGTTCACAGCAAAGAGCAGATAGAACAGCTGTCTGACTACATCAGCAAGACCTAATTTTATTCTTAAAACCTTTTGATCAGGGTATTTATTCAGTATTTTATTGCGAAAAAGATTTATTAAATCATAAATCATTTTGAAACTTTCTTTCGTTTATAAGAATTGATAAATTGATTTCGATTTAGTTTTGCACCCCAATAGTCATCGCGTAATATGTATAAGTACAATAAAATTCTTGTAGGCCTCGATCATACAGAGACGGATCTGGATTTGGTGAAAGCTGCCTCAGATGTTTGTGAGTTGTCAGGATCAAAAGTTGTATACTTTGTAAATATCATCAAGGACATCAACCTGCCGGAGAAGCTCATGAAGGAGTTTCCTCACATTCTTGATCAGGCTATTGAAGAACGGAAAAACAATCTCCAAAAGACGGTTACGGATCATTTTAAATTCGAAGGCGCAGAAGTAGTGGTAAATGTGATTGTGGATCAGGGCCAGGTCACAAAGACCCTTCTCAAACACGCTTCTGCTGAGAAAATAGATTTGGTCATCCTGGGTAGGAAAAATGAGAAAAAAGGTGGTGGAGTGTTGGTGAATAGAATTGCCCGCCGAGCAGGCTGTTCTCTCCTCATTTTACCAAAAGGCTCCCAATTCAGCGTAAGCAGTGTTCTGGTACCTACAGACTTCTCCGCTTACTCCAGAAGTGCCATGGAAAAGGCAACCATGCTGGTGAAAAAATCAAAAAAACCAGGAAAGATTATTGTGCAAAACGTCTATCAGGTTCCAGTGGGCTACCACTATACCGGCAAGAGTTTTAAGGAGTTTTCAGAGATCATGAAAGACCATGCCAAGAATGATTTTGCTAAATTCACTAAGAGCATGAAATTGGATGGTGTCAACATAGAACAGATTTACACTCTGGATAAGGATGAAGACATCATATCAGACATCTACAAAGCTGCCAAAAAAATCAAAGCCAGCCTGATCGTTATCGGGGCGAAAGGCCGCACCGCCACTACCGCCCTATTTATTGGTAGCAAAGCAGAAAAATTGATTCACGTGGATGAAGAGATTCCTATGCTGGTGGTGAGACCAAAAGGGAAAAATGCCGGCATAATAGAATACATCAAGGAGCTCTAAAAAGCTCCTTTTTTTATGTCCTGAGTTTATCCAAAAGCTCATTTAGCTGTTTGGCCTCTTCCTCCGTAAGGCTCACCAGCCCATCCTCCCACCGATCCATATCCTCATCGGTTTTTGCCAGCAGATCCAGGCCCTGGGAAGTGATTACCACATCCACAGCACGCCTGTCATTGGGGCATTGCTTTCTCGCCACCAATCCTTTGGATTCAAGCTTATCTACTATTCGGGAGGCATTTGAGCTTTTGTCCAGCATTCTCTCGATGAGCAAATTGATGGTAGCGGGTTTAGGGTGCTGACCTCTGAGTATCCTCAATACATTAAATTGAGGAGTGGTCAGCCCGTAAGGCTTGAACAAGACAACCTGATGTTGACTCAGCCAGTTATTGGTGTAAATAATATTCACAATGGCTTTATTCAGTTGACTCCTAAACTTCGCCTGTTTGATATCTTCTCCTATTCCCATTTGATGGTAAATTAACAACTACATTTAATGTAACGACATTTAAATTAAGCTGGTTCGACGAAATAAAAAAATCGCCAAGAAAATTAAACCATCGGTTAATTTTAGACTCTAAACGGTAAATCACCTTTACCTACCTTGGAAGACTCTTTTATCATATCCAAAATTCAGGACCCCGAAACCATTAACTATGGATTCAATCTGCTGGTGAAAGCTTACCAGGAGCGTGTGTACTGGCATGTCCGGAAAATGGTCATCGATCATGATGATGCGGACGACCTTACCCAGAATGTTTTCATCAAAATCTGGAAATCACTGGGTAACTTCCGGGAAGAGTCACGCTTGTATACCTGGATTTATCGGATTGCGACCAATGAGTGCCTGAACTTTCTGAAAAAGAAAAAACGTAAGTTCATGATCCCAATCCACGATGTGGCTGGGGAACTCTCACATAAAATAGATCAGGGAGCCTATATTTCCGGAGACGAAATTCAGCTTAAGCTTCAGAAAGCCATCCTGACACTGCCTGATAAACAAAGGCTCGTTTTTAACATGAGGTACTTTGATGAGCTGAAATTTGATGACATAGCGGAGATTACAGGCACATCAGTAGGCGCATTGAAGGCGAGCTATCACCTTGCAGCCAAAAAAATAGAGTTTTTTTTAACCGAACATTAAACCTTGGACAAGAAAGAGCATCTAAACTAAAGTAATGAAAAACCATCTAGACCATATCGACAAAACGTCACTGCCTTTTGAAGTACCCGAAGGGTATTTTGATCAGTTGCCAAACAGAATCAGCGAGAAGGTCTCCCAGGCTCCGACTGCCACACATGCTGCATTCCGGTGGGCCCTTTTGCCTGCCTTTGTGGTGACCGCACTGGTCTGTCTGGTTATTCTCAATACCGCCAATAAACCCGACAGATCAGCAGACTTGCTTGCTTCTCTCACCAATGAAGAAATATTTTTCTACTTGGAAAACACAGAGATTTCGGAGTATGAGATCGCAGCATTGAGTGCAGAGCCCGAGGCCCTACTGCGGGGCGTAGACATCATCGATCAAATGGACCTTGACGAAGATGACTTCAACCAATTGATGGAGCATTATGATTCGAACGATATTTCACAAGATATTTAACTTATAAGCAATTATGAGACACTTAATCACTTTAGTTTTTACTCTTACGGCCATGGGATTGTGGGCACAAAGTCCCTCTACTATGGAGCGTGTGGAAGCAGCCAAAATAGCCCTGATCACCGAACGACTGGAGCTCACACCAGAGCAGGCCGAGAAGTTCTGGCCGATTTACAGGGAATTTTCAGAGCAACAGCGAAACCTAAGGAAGGAATTCAACAACCTGCGAACCAACCACAATCCTCAAACAGCCTCTGAAGAAGAGAACCAAAAAATGCTGGAGATGGGGATGCAGATAAAAGAGCGCCAACTTGGACTGGAGCGCACCTACTCTGAGCGGATGCAGCAAGTAATCACCACCCGTCAGCTGATGAGTCTCCGGAAGGCTGAGGATGACTTCAAAGAAATGCTGATGAAACGAATACGTGAGCAGCAGGGACAGCGTGACCAAATGAGACAGGACAGAATCCGCAACAACGACAATATGCAGCGAAAAAGAAATAACTAACCACCTACCCTACCTGATCTTTTGATAAAATACTTTCTGACCATATGTCTGGTATTGGCAGGACTGCTGAAGTCCTATGCACAGAGCGACTCCCTCACCTGGGAAGAAAAATTTGCCTTGCTCGAAGCTGAAATGGACTCTATGTCCATTTTTTACCTTCTGGACAGCATCCTTGCCAGCTCGCCGCTAAAGTACTCGGAGTTCAATGCCCGCATGAGCTACAACAGCAATGTGCTCAATGCCGGAAGAAACTATGGAGTCAACCAGCACAGTATTTCACCTGGTATGTCCTATTATCACAGCACCGGACTGTACGCCGATTACGCAGGGTTTTGGAACTCACAAACCACCCCTGAATATAATCTTTCCATCTTCTCATTTGGCTATTTGGGTTCATTCAGCAAGAAATGGAACTACTCCCTGAGTTACGAAAGGTGGTGGTATCATCAAATCGAAAGCACCGGCCTCAACAATAACCTAGGCGGGAACATCACTTATCGAAACAAGCTGATCTATGCCACCATTGACTATAGCCTGCTTTTTGGGGAAAAATACGCACACAGACTTATCGGGAGTCTCTCAGGAAATGTGAGTCTAGGCAAATGGTGGTGCGTCAAAAGCATTAAGTTATTACCCTCCTTATCCTCCACTTTTGGCAATTCACTGATCACCACCCGATTTGAAGGCAACATCATCGAGGAATTCAGGTCCAACCAGATACTCAGAACCAACTTTCGCTCCGATGAATTTCAAAGCTATGCCAATACAGTGCTCTCCGATCAGGAAAAGGAAGCCTTGAGACAAATAAGAGAGAGCAGAAACCTCACAACCAGGGAGAAGATCACACGGCAAATGAAAATATACCTCACCAATGATGATGTGCTCAACTACCTATATGCTCTTCTTGATACCACAGAGGAGAAATACGGAATCATGAACTACAATTTCAGTCTACCACTCATGTTAGTCACTGAAAAATTTTCTTTCCTTATCAGCTATACTTACAGTGTACCTGTCCAATTACCCGGTGAAGATTATGCATTAGATCCTGTGGGCTATTTTGGAGCTTCTGTGATCTACCGCATTCCTTTCAACTATAAATAGAAAGATCAACTATTATTTGAAAGTAAATGCCCTACCTTTGCATCCCGTAACATCACCAAAGATCAAAGTAATTCAATGTCCAAGGTCAAATACATTTTCGTTACGGGAGGCGTAACTTCTTCGCTGGGAAAGGGAATCATTTCAGCATCTCTCGGCAAACTACTACAGGCAAGAGGTTACTCAGTAACCATCCAAAAATTCGACCCTTATATCAATATTGACCCTGGCACCCTCAACCCCTATGAGCATGGTGAATGCTATGTGACGGATGATGGAGCAGAAACAGATCTTGATCTTGGTCATTATGAGCGTTTTCTGAATGTCTCCACTTCTCAAAACAATAACGTCACTACCGGAAGAATATACGATAACGTAATCCAACGAGAGCGTAAAGGTGAGTTTCTTGGAAAAACAGTACAGGTGGTTCCTCACATTACCGATGAAATTAAGAATAACATCTTCAAGCTGGGTGAAACCGGCAAATATGACATCATCATTACCGAGCTGGGTGGTTGTGTAGGTGACATTGAGTCCCTCCCATTTATAGAAGCGGTGAGGCAGGTGAGATTTGAGCTGGGACCGACCAACTGCATCTCCATACATCTCACACTGGTGCCCTACCTCAAAACTGCCGGTGAGCTAAAAACCAAACCCACGCAGCACTCTGTAAAGGAACTTCTGGAAGCAGGAATCCAGCCGGACATTCTGGTGTGTCGGTCTGAGTACCCACTCACCCCTGAGATCAGAAAGAAGCTTGCCCTCTTCTGCAACGTTCCTATCAATTCTGTCATTGAGGCATTGGACGCTGAAACCATCTATGATGTACCCATCCTCATGCGGAAAGAAAAGCTGGATGAGCGTGTACTGGCCAAGTTCAAGCATTCGTACAAGAGAGAGCCAAAAATTGACCAGTGGAAAGAATTTCTGGGCAGGCTGAAGAACCCTACCAGTCAAGTGAGAATAGGTCTTATAGGCAAATACGTAGAGCTGAAAGATGCTTACAAATCCATTGCTGAAGCTTTTGTGCACTCAGGAGCTGAAAACGAGTGCAATATTGAGATCGACTGGATTCATGCTGAAGAAGTGGATGAGGCGAATGCCAAGAAATTATTCAAAAACCTCGATGGCATTTTAGTGGCTCCCGGTTTTGGTGAACGAGGGATTGAAGGCAAGATCAGCACCGTAAAATATGCGCGCGAAAACAAGGTTCCTTTTTTTGGAATTTGTCTCGGAATGCAATGTGCTGTAATAGAATTTGCCAGAAATGTACTAACACTGAAACAAGCCAATAGTACAGAAATGGATCCCAAGACCAAGCATCCGGTTATAGACCTGATGGAAGATCAGAAAAACATCAAAAACATGGGTGGAACCATGCGTTTGGGCGCCTATGATTGCAATGTAAAAAAAGGAACAAAGGCCTATAATGTCTACGGACATACCAAGATCTCCGAAAGACACCGACATAGATACGAGTTTAACAATCAATACCTGGAGCAATTTGAGAATGCCGGCATGATTGCCTCAGGAAAAAACCCGGACACCAATCTGGTGGAGATCATGGAACTGAAAGACCACCCGTGGTTCATTGGCTCACAGTATCACCCAGAGCTCAAGTCTACGGTAGCCAACCCTCATCCCCTTTTTGTGAAATTCATTAAAGCTGCCATTGCACACCGAAAAGAAAAAGAAAGCATTTAACAAACAGAACTACGAGTAGTCAAATAAATTTATGGACAGAAATCAATTAACAGGTCTGATTCTGATGTTGGTGTTTATCACCATCTATTTTCAATTTTTCGCACCTGAACCAAACCCCGAGCAAATCTCCCAACTCAACAGGAGTGATTCCTCACAAATCATAGATGACCCACAACAGTCAGCAATTGGTCAGCCCGGCACCACCGTGCTTTCAGACAGTGCCAGAGCCCGCCTGAGTGAAATGAAATTTGGTCTCTTTTCATCAGCCGCTGATGGAGAGGAAAAAATCACCACCATTGAAAATGAGAAAATGATTGTCTCTTTTTCTTCAAAAGGTGGGGTGGTCAACAAGGTCATTCTTAAAGACTTCAAAGACTTCAGAGGAGCTCCATTGGTGCTGGTAGATGATGCGCATGCCGCTCAGCACATTTATGTGGATCATTTATCCAGAAAAGTAGACCTGTCTGAATTGTACTTTACCGGAAGAGGCAGAAGTAACGTGACCAAAGCCGGAGACACCACTGTGTTGGAATACCGACTTACCCTACCTGAAGGACAGTCTGTCACTTACAAATACACCATCCCGGGTGATGGCTATGAGATAGGCATGACGGTTGTTCAAAATGGATTGGAGCCAATCATCGGGCAGCAGGTAACCTTCGCATGGAACCAGCGTGCCAATCGCCTTGAAAAAGACTTCAAAGACGCCAGAAACAGAACTACTGTAAAATATCGCTTCACGGATGGAGATGTAGACGAACTTTCGGCCACTTCTACAGAAAAAGAAGAAGAAACGCTTGATCTGGCTACCAGCTGGGTGTCTTTCCGACAAAAATTCTTTACCAGCGCCATTATTTCAGCTACTCCATTCACCAATGGTCAGGTAAGCAGTTACACGAATTTTGAGGATACTACCTCCGTAAAAAACATGGCCATGTCTATGACCCTGCCCTATGCAGACTTCATTGGCAACAACTCCACCTTTAAGTTTTACTACGGACCAAACAACTACGCCATTCTGAAGGATGTAGCTCCTGACTTTTCAGAGAACGTAGAACTTGGATGGAGCGTCCTTTCATGGATTAACAAATTTGCGATCATCCCGATCTTTCATTTCCTGGAGCAGTACATTTCTAATTACGGAGTGATCATTATCATCATGGTGATCATCCTCAGAATTGTTTTGGCCCCGCTGACCTACAAGTCGCATATGGGGATGGCCAAAATGCGGGTAATGAAGCCAGAGCTGGACGAACTCAAAGCCAAGCATGGCGATGATGCTCAGAAAGCACAACAGGAGCAGATGGCACTTTATCAAAAAGTGGGGATTAATCCATTGAGTGGCTGTATTCCTATGCTGCTACAGATGCCTATCCTTTTTGCCATGTTCTATTTCTTCCCTAACTCGATAGAGCTGAGGCAGGAAAGCTTCCTGTGGGCGACTGACCTTTCTACCTACGATAGCATTTGGGACTTGCCTTTTGATATCCCATTCTATGGTGATCACGTGAGTTTATTCACCCTACTTATGACCGCTTCAACTATCCTTTACACCTGGTCAAACAGTCAGATGACCACCGTGCAGGGTCCGATGAAGTCACTGCAGTACATCATGCCGATCATGTTCCTGTTCTTCCTGAACAGCTACTCATCTGGTCTTACTTTCTACTATTTCGTTTCCAACATTGTCTCCTTTGGGCAAATAGCACTTTTCAGGAAGTTTATCGATGAGGACAAGATCAAGAAAGTACTGGACGAGAACAGGAAAAAGAACGTGAATAAGAAGAAATCATCCTTTCAGCAAAAGCTGGAAGAAGCCATGAGAGCTAAAGATCAAAAGAAAAAACCAGGCAAGAAATAAGCCGATACGGTAACGCTTTCAGGCAAGGGAGTCACTTAACCTCATGGTTAAGTGACTCCCTTTTTTCCATTGACAGTATTTTTGTGAGCTTATCCACAATCTGGTTTCCTCCAAAAAAGTAATCAACCATTTATACACAATTGAAATGTTAATTAATTGATTACTAACCTACTAAAGCTTAACACCCGATTATAAAGACTTTTTCTTTCTGGGCGCTATCTTTAACTTGTCTTTATGTTAAATATATTTGTGCGCTTTCTCTTTTAAGAAAGCGTGTAAAAGTTTCCAATTGAACTATGGGTAAAATTATTGCGATAGCAAATCAAAAAGGAGGAGTAGGTAAAACAACCACAGCCATTAACCTGGCTGCCAGTTTGGCCGCCCTCGAGTTAAAAACCTTAATAGTAGATGCTGATCCTCAGGCAAATGCTACCTCTGGTGTGGGTAAGAACCCAAAGGAAGTAGAAATAAGTATATATGAGTGTATGGTAGATGGTGCCGATGCTGAAAAGAGCATTGTGTCTACCGATATCAAATTCCTTGATCTGCTCCCCTCCCATATTGATTTGGTTGGTGCTGAAGTAGAAATGGTCAGTGTTTCTCAGCGAGAGGGCAAAATGAAAGAAGCTTTGAGCAAAGTGAAAGAGAAGTATGACTATGTGATCATAGACTGCTCTCCCTCCCTTGGTCTCATTACAGTCAATGCCCTGACTGCCGCAGATTCAGTGATAGTACCCGTTCAGTGTGAGTATTTTGCGCTCGAAGGGCTCGGAAAGCTTCTCAATACCATCAAGATCATTCAAAACAGGCTCAATCCTGAATTGGAAATAGAAGGCATTCTGCTCACCATGTATGATCTGCGACTGAACCTGTCCAATCAGGTAGTAGAGGAAGTGAGAACACACTTCAAGAGTATGGCATTTGAGACCTTGATCCCAAGAAACATCAAATTGAGTGAATCTCCCAGCTTTGGAGTACCTGCCATTTCACATGATGCAGAAAGTAAAGGTTCTTTGGCATACCTGAACCTGGCTAGGGAAATCATGCAGCGAAACGAAGTAACGGCATAACAGGAACATGACAGATAAAAAGTGGAAAAAGAAAACCGGACTAGGTAGAGGTTTAGGTGCGTTGCTGGAAGATTCCGAAGAAAAGGAAAACATCAGCGGATCCGGTGCCACCATCAGAGGAGCAATCAGTGAAATACCTGTTGATCAGATAGAAGTCAACCCATTTCAGCCCCGTACAGATTTCAACGAAGAGGCGCTGGAAGAACTTGCCGAGTCGATTCGTGTGCAAGGCATTATTCAACCTATTACTGTTCGTGCACTCAGCGAGAATGAGTTTCAGCTGATCTCGGGAGAGCGTAGACTTCAGGCCAGTAAACGTGCAGGACTCACTGCCATTCCGGCCTATATCCGGACAGCAGATGACCAGCAGATGCTGGAAATGGCTCTGATCGAAAATATTCAGCGCGAAAACCTCAATGCCATTGAAATAGCACTGAGTTATCAGCGTTTACTCTCCGAATGCGATCTGAAGCAGGAGGAACTTGGTGACAGGGTAGGTAAAAACCGAACCACGGTCAATAACTACCTGAGATTACTCAAACTACCACCAGACATCCAGATTGCTTTGAGGGATGGGAAAATCTCTATGGGTCATGCCAGAGCCATTGTCAATATAGAGAATGTGGAGCAGCAGTTGGCCATCTTCAAGAAAGCTGTGAACGAAGGGCTTTCGGTCAGAAAAGTAGAGGAGCTGGTAAGAGACCTGAATACCGAAAAGAAAGAAACACCAAAACCCAAGGAGCAAATTAATCCTGAGATCGCTAAATTGCAGGACAAATTAACGACACACTTTGGAACAAAGATTCAGGTCAAAGCAGATAGCAATAACAAAGGAGAAATCAAGATTCCATTTATTTCAGCAGAAGAGCTGGACAGGATTCTCGAATTGCTCAATGTGTAAGGACCCTTTGAAATACTGGCTACCAATGGCATTGCTATTGGTAGCATTCAGCACCAACGCACAACGCAACCGGGCCGACTCTCTCTTTTTGAACTCAGACCTCAGTCAGATAGAAACCATCAAAACCGTTTCTGAACTCGACCCCAATAAAGCGGCCCTTTTATCGGCAGTATTGCCCGGACTGGGGCAGGCTTACAACAATCAATACTGGAAAATTCCCCTGATCTATGGTGGCGGGTTGATCATCGGCCATTATATCAATTACAACAATGTGATTTACAATGAGATGCGCAATTCACTCATTGCTGAAGTGGATTCAGATCCCTTCACTGAAAACCCATATAAAGACAGGTTTCAGGAAACCGCTCTCACCAGAAACAGGGACGCTTTTAGGCGAAACAGGGACCTGCTTATCCTGATTGGTGCGGCTTTTTATCTGCTCAACGTAGTAGACGCCCACGTATCTGCCCATTTGAACGAATTCGATGTGAATGACAACCTTTCTCTGAAAGTATCCCCATCTATTCAATCAACTCCATTATTTTCGCAAGCTTTAGGCTTTTCAATCTCACTAAGTATAAAATAATGCGCATCGCACTGATAGGATATGGTAAAATGGGCAAGTCCATTGAACAAATTGCCAGAACAAGAGGTCACCAAATCAGCTACATCATAGATCAGGACAACCACTCGGACATCCAGAAGATATCACCTGACAATACGGACATAGCCATCGAGTTCTCTCAGCCTTCCTCAGCTTTTGACAACATCACCACCCTCCTTTCCAACAAGGTAAAAACAATGGCCGGTACCACAGGCTGGCTGGATCGATACGATGAAGTGAAAGCGCTTTGTACTGAGACCAACGGTACGTTCCTGTATGCTTCCAATTATAGTGTCGGCGTGAATTTATTCTTCGAGCTCAACGAATGGCTGGCTAAGAAAATGAGCCAACTCGAAGATTTTGTGCCGGAAATGGTGGAAATACATCACACAGAGAAAAAAGATGCTCCCAGTGGAACAGCAATTACCCTGGCAGAAGGCATCCAAAAAAACGACCCTTCCGTAAAAAAATGGGTTAACGAGTCTTCTGAAGATCATCATACCCTAGGCATCATCTCCAAAAGAGAAGCCAACGTACCAGGCACTCATACGGTCACCTATCGATCACCTCTGGAAACGATCGAAATCACTCACGTAGCACATGATCGTAAAGTTTTTGCCGAAGGTGTAATAAAAGTAGCTGAGTGGGCAACTAACCAGACCGGAATCTTATCAATTAGAGGGTTTTTAAACAATCAATCATAAATGTATCTCAACGACTTTAGCCTGTCATTCACTCTGATCCTCGTTATCGGATGGTACTTACTTCAATCAATTGCTTATTACAAGTTTTTTGAAAAAGCCGGGCAACCCTCCTGGATTGGTTTTGTGCCTTTTTACAACTACTATGTGCACCTGCAAATCATCGGAAGGCCTGTATGGTGGCTGTTCCTGCTTTTTGTACCTGTAGTTAATTTCTTTATTGCACTCACTATTCACCTGGACCTACTCAAGTCCTTTGGCAGGTACTCATACAAAGACCAATCCCTTGGCGTGATCTTCGCGCCTATTTACATGGTTTACATTGCATTTAGCAGTGCCAGCTATGAGGGCAAGGCCACCGAAATGCCCAAGAGGGTGCGCACTGTCGGTCAGGAATGGTTTGAAGCAATCGTATTTGCGGTTTTTGCGGCCACTTTTATCCGATGGATTTTCATGGAAGCCTATGTGATCCCCACTCCATCTATGGAACGATCCCTTTTGGTGGGAGATTTTCTTTTCGTAAGTAAGATCAACTACGGCCCAAGAACACCGAAAACACCCCTTCAGATACCTCTCACACACGCCAAAATTTGGGGTACAGAAATTCCATCCTACATAGAAGCGATTGAACTCCCTCAGTTCAGACTCCCCTCTTTAGGGAAAGTAGAGCGTAATGACGTGGTAGTATTCAACTATCCTGTCAATGACACTTACAACAGACGTCCGGATGGTGATTTTCATCCTCTTGACTTGAAAACACACTATATCAAGCGTTGCGTGGCCATTCCTGGTGACGAAATAGAGGTTAAAACAGGCCAGGTATACATCAACGGGGAGAAAGGAACGGATCCTGAAATGATGCAACACAAATACTTTGTAGAAACAGATCAGGTGATCAGAGACCGGGTATTCAGCAACTACAATATTTGGGAATATGGCCCTGCCGTAACTCCGGAAGGCAAAAAAGGGTATGTGGTGCTTACCACAAAGTCTGAAGCTGAGCAGCTTGTACAGCTGGATTTTGTAAAATCTGCAGAACCCATGTTTATGAATAAGGAAAATGCAGAGCCGAGAATTTTTCCAAACTCCACATATTTTCCATGGAATGCAGACAATTTTGGGCCACTGACAATACCCGGGCGAGGGTTTACCATACAGGTAGATGAATACACTCTGGCCAAATATGGATCTACCATCGAGGACTACGAAGATCTGGAGGACGTTGTAATTGAGGTAGACAAACTCATCATTGGAGGCCAGGAGGTGTCAGAATATACCTTTACCAAAGATTATTACTTCATGATGGGTGACAACCGTCACAACTCAGAAGACTCCCGTTATTGGGGCTTTGTACCTGAAGACAATGTAGTGGGTGAAGCTTCGTTCATTTGGATGTCCATGGATGAAAAAGGGTCATTCCTGAGCAAGATCAGATGGAACAGACTGTTCAATGTGATAGAATAATAATGCGCTGAGGTGTTTTAATTAACAAAAGATACTGCGTAGGTTTGGCTCTTGTGTTATCTTAGGACCTCTTCTCAAGGTCTTGTGGAGAGTACCCTAAACAAATGATATGCTCGAACTAGCTAGTATTTTTGTGCTCGGTATTTTTGCTCAGTGGTTGGCCTGGAAAATCAAGCAGCCGGCTATTCTACCGTTAATATTAATTGGTTTAGCCATTGGGCCAATAGCTACTCTGTTTACAGCGGATGGCAGCAAGCTGATAGACGGGGATGCCATCTTCAGTGGTGATCTGCTTTTCTCATTCGTTTCTATCGCAGTTGGGGTGATCCTGTTCGAGGGCGGACTTACTCTTAACCTCAAAGAAATCAGGAGTCTGGCTGGCACCGTCAGAAACCTGCTCATTATAGGAGCATTGATCACCTTCATTGGAGGCGGCGTATCTGCCCATTTCATCATGGGTCTAAGCTGGCAAATGTCCTTTCTATTCGGGGCGCTCATTATCGTATCGGGCCCCACCGTGGTGATTCCTATTCTCAGAAATGTACGCCCCAATACCAACGTAAACACAGTACTCAAATGGGAAGGCATTCTGATCGATCCGCTAGGTGCATTGATCGCGGTGTTGATGTACGAATTCATTCTCTCCTCAAAGCATGGTGTTGACTATCCTATGGAAGTCTTCCAGGATTTCTTCATCACCATATCAGCCGGGATTGTATCTGGTGGACTCGGAGCGTTCTTCCTCTATTCGCTTATCAAAAACAATGCATTGCCCGGCTACCTCCAAAATGTATTCACATTGGCACTGGTCATTTTCACCTTTGCCATATCGGAGATGATTCACGCTGAAGCGGGTCTGATGGCCGCCACTGTCATGGGAATTGCTCTGGCCAATGTGAAACTCGAAGAGCTTAAAAAAATACTTTCCTTCAAAGAAGACATCAGCGTAATCCTTATTTCAGTCCTTTTCATCCTGCTCTCTTCCAGAATAGACATCATTCAGATAGAAAAATTAGGTTGGGAAAGCCTGATCCTCTTCTTGATCATCATACTGATTGTAAGACCTATCGGTGTTTTACTAAGCACTATAGGTTCTCACCTCAACTGGAGAGAGATCGTCTTCATCTCATGGATCGGCCCCAAGGGGATCGTGGCAGCGGCCGTAGCATCTCTCTTTTCTCTCGATCTGATCAAAGGTGACACCCACATTGACCCAAAAGAAGCAGAACTACTCCTGCCCCTGGTATTTCTTATTATTGTGGGAACCGTGGTGCTGCAGGGTTCTTCTGCCAAATACGTGGCTTCCCTGCTTGGTGTAAAGCGTGCAGAACCCAAGGGTATTTTGATTGTGGGTGCTAATGAATTGGCACGTAAAATTGCTCAGGTCATTAAAGACCATGGCACCTATGTACTACTGGTAGACACCTCTGCTCCGAGTATCAAAGAAGCCAAAAAAGCGGGACTGAAAACCCTGCAATCCAATATTCTCTCTGATCAAATCTTTGATGAAATTGACCTATCGAAAATAGGTAAACTGGTGGCCATGACTTCTAACTCCGGACTTAATGACCTGGCTTGCACCTGGTTTGAAAAGGAACTGGGTGAGACCAATGTTTTCAGGCTCGCAAGTAAGGAAGAAGCGGACAACACCAACCTCCCGCTGCCCAAAAATGTGCTATTCAATGCGCGGGTGGACTTTGTCACACTCGTACAGTTGATCAGAGTGAAAAATCCATTCTCTGAAATATCTTTCGAAAGTCAGTCTGAGTATGAGGGTTTCAGAAGTAAGTTCGCAACAGGGATGATTCCTTTATTTTTATCAGGAGAGGGAGACGAGTTTCAGATCATTACAGGCTACACCAGCAAAACAGATAAACTTACCTCATTGGTGTATGTAAAGAAGCCCAACTTCGATTCAGAAACCGTCCCTGATGACGATCAGGATGTGGAGTACATCCAGTCGTAGCTCAGTTATTGGATGGGAACGGGAGTTAGCAAGTACGCTATCAACCTGATCAGCATAATCATTCCAACGATAAATCCCACGAGCATCATGCATCCCGGTAGTGTGTTTTTTCTTTCCCGACGCCCCTCGAGATGATCGTAGTAACTCATATCACCAATTTATAGATTCCTTTCCATTTTTAAGCAAATAATTATTCGCTTTTGAGAACGGTTTACTACCAAAAAATCCCCGATGAGCGGAAAACGGTGAAGGGTGTGGGGATTTGATCACAAAATGCTTCTGAGAATCTATGATTTCGCCTTTCCGCTGCGCATATGCCCCCCACAAAATAAAGACCAAGCCGTCTTTTTTTTCTGAGAGTAAACGGATCACAGCGTCCGTAAACTCCTCCCAGCCTTTGTTTTGATGAGATCCCGGCTGGTGAGCCCTGACAGTCAGAGTAGCGTTCAATAACAGAATGCCCTGCTGAGCCCATCGTTCCAGGCTTCCGTGTGATGGGATTTCGTTTCCGAGATCTCCTTTCAGCTCTTTGAAAATATTGACCAGTGATGGAGGCATAGGCATCCCCTCTCGCACCGAGAAACAAAGTCCGTTGGCCTGGCCGGGACCATGATAAGGATCCTGCCCTATTATCACTACCCGGGTATCTTCCACAGGACAAAGATCAAAGGCATTAAAAATCTGCCCTCCAGGTGGATAAATGGTATGTTTTTGATACTCTTCTTTTACAAACCCGGTAAGTTCCTTGAAATAACCCTTGTCAAATTCTCCTTCTAATAATGACTTCCATGAAGGTCCTATTTTTACATTCATATGTCTATCTGAAAACTTTCTTTTGATTGATAGTAAATTAAAAGAGAAATCTTATAAATTTCTCTCCGAAAACAAAGCAATGACTACTGATACCACAAAAGGAATAAAGGTAACGGTTGATACCGAATATCAGCAGGAATACTCCAATCCCGTACAGCGTCATTATGTATTCACCTATCAGATCACGATAGAAAATCTAAGTGATAAAACCATTCAACTGCTCTCCAGGCACTGGGACATCATAGATCTTACCTTCCCCAAAAGAGAAGTAGAAGGTGAAGGAGTGGTGGGAAAACAACCCATTCTGGAGCCTGGCCAAATGCACCAATACGTTTCCGGTTGTAACCTAAAATCTGGTTTTGGGAAAATGTATGGACATTACACCATGGAGCGCCTGGTAGATGGCAAACGATTCAAAGTGAATATTCCTGAATTTGAAATGGTCGTTCCATTCAAATTGAACTGACCACTTGGCTTCCCCATTTTTTACTTTCAAAGAATATCTGAAATACAGATCTGTATCACTTAATGCCCATGATCTGCACTCCCCTTTTGTCTTTGAGCTGTACAATGAAGTCATACGAAAAAGAGCAAAAACACAAGAATCAGCACTCCGGAAGCTCCGTCAAAAAATCACCAGATCTGACCTCACCGTTGATTTTCAGGATCCAAAAACAGGAGAAGATCATCGATCCACCGTGAAAAAACTATCACGAAGAGTAGCCTCCAGCCACTCCTTTTCTTATTTCCTCTTCAAGCTGATCAACCATCAAAAGTATCATACCGTATTGGAGGCTGGCACATCCATAGGGTTGAACACCCTGTATATGTCTCAATCAGTGGCCAGTAGTGTATGGACACTGGAAGGCTCTCCCCAAATTGCCAATATCGCTAAAAGGCATTTCGAAAAGTTGGGCCTCTCCGATATTCATCAGGTCATTGGTGATGTCAGAGACACTTTTGTATCAACCCTCAGTGAATCACAGCCAGCTTTGATTTTCCTGGACGCAGATCACCGATCAGACACCATCGCATTCTACCTCGATGCCATCAGGAAACATTCACCCGGCACTCAGTGCATCATTGTTCATGATATCTATTGGTCTCAGGACATGAAAAACAGCTGGAGCGCCATCGTCAAAAATCCGGCATATCCTCTCACGATTGACATCTTCCAGGCCGGAATTATATTCCCACACCATCCCATCAAAAAGCAGCACTTTGTATTGAAGTTTTAAGGACTTCAAGAGATTATTATTTTCGGCCCTATTCGTCTATTTTTGCGTGCAAATCAAAAAACAGCGATGGAAGTACAAAACGAAAACAGCACCCCACAGAGCAATCCGAAACCAAAAGACAGAACCGCCCTATTCATCGGGTTGATTGTGGCCTTGCTAGGGGTCCTGATATTTTTATACTACACCAATGATACCCTCGAAAAAGAGAAAGAGGCCCAGGCCCTGGAGCTCAACAAAACGCTGCTGCAACTGGACAGCATCTCCAGCCAACTGGATAGCAAAATCCTGACCATCTCCCAGCTTGGAGGGGAAATAGACACACTATTGAAAATCAAGCAACAGCTGGAAACAGAAAAGAAGCAACTCCTGACTAACCAGAGCAGACAAAAAGACCTCATGGCCTCACTCAAAGATCGGGTGGATGGCTACCAGGAGCTATTATTGGCCAAGGATGTGGAAATAGAAGAATTAAAGAAGCTCAACGAAGAACTGCTCACCGAGAACGTGGAGCTGAAAACAGAAAAGCAACAGCTGAACGAATCCATTCAGGAAATCAACAAGGCCAAAGAAGAATTGGCCGATAAAGTGGCCTTTGCTTCAAGGCTCAAAGTGGAAGGCCTCAAAGTGTTTGCGGTAAGTGATGGAGGGAAAGAGCGTGAAGGCGAGTTCAGAAGCCGACAGGTGGACCAGTTAAAAATCACCTTTACTGTAGCTGATAACAAAGTGGCTCCTATAGAAGGTAAAGACCTGTTGGTGAGAATCATAGCTCCAGATGGCAATGTGCTTTTTGATGTAACGAGAGGCTCAGGGTCTTTTATATTTGAGGGTCGGGAGCTGTTCTACTCTGCCAAACAAGAGATTCTCTACGACAAAAACAGCCAGTTGGTGACTGTTTTTTATAAAAAAGGAAGCGAATACGCCACGGGCAGTTATCAAGTGGAAGTCTACACAGATGATTACCTGATGGGTAAGGGGAGCTTTTTGGTGAAATAGAAAGGCGCTCCACCGGTGACAATTCACCCCTATTCATTGCGCATTAGTATTTCTTTCCCTACTTTTGCACTTCGAAAAATTTTAGTTATCTATTTAACATTATTATGAAACGAGATTACGAGACAGTATTCATTTTAACTCCCGTTTTGTCTGAAGCTCAGATGAAGGATGCTGTCGAAAAATTCAGAGGTGTTTTGAAAGATAGCGGTGCAGAAATTGTAAATGATGAGAATTGGGGTTTGAAAAAACTTGCCTATCCTATCAATCACAAGAGCACAGGCTTCTATCACCTTTTTGAATTTAAGGCAGAAACATCCGTAATCAACAAGTTGGAGACAGAGTATAGAAGGGACGAGAAGATCATGCGATTCCTTACCACCGCTCTTGATAAGCACGCTGTGACTTACAATACGCGAAGAAGAAAAGGAGAATTCAACAAGAAAAAAGAGGAAGTAGCATCATGACACTACAGAACGAACCGATCAACAGAGAGCAGAAAAAAGACAAATACTGCCGATTCAAGAAAAGTGGCATCAAATACATCGACTACAAGAATCCTGATTTCTTGCTAGCTTTTGTAAATGAGCAGGGTAAACTTCTTCCAAGAAGAATTACCGGAACAAGTCTGAAGTACCAAAGAAAGGTTTCTCAGGCCGTGAAAAGAGCAAGACACCTTGCTTTCTTGCCATATGTTACAGACTCTTTAAAGTAATAGTGAGATGGAGATAATATTGAAAGACGACGTAAAAGGAGTAGGATACAAAAACGATATCGTGAGCGTAAAGCCAGGATACGGAAGAAACTATCTGATCCCTCAGGGTTTTGCAATCATCGCTAGCGAAAGCAACAAGAAGATGATCGCTGAGAATGTTAGACAAGCAGCTCACAAAGCTGAGAAGATAAAAAATGACGCTGAAGAAATCGCCAGCAAACTTGGAGATCTGAAATTGGAGATCAAAACCAAAGCTGGAGAAAGCGGGAAGATTTTCGGTGCAGTCACTGCCCTACAGGTAGCTGATGCATTGAAGGAAAAGGGATTTGATATTGACAGAAAGAAAATCAGTCTGGGAAGTATCAAAGAACTTGGAGAGCATACTGCTGTAATCGACCTTCACAAAGCTGTTCATCACGAAATCACTATTAGTGTAATCGCTGAATAAATACAGTCATTAGAAAACACGGAAACCCTGATTTCGAATAGAGATCAGGGTTTTTTTTGTTCCTTTCTTCTCTAACTTAGCTACTGTGTTTACGCTACCCTTCCAAATACCTGAAGCACCACATAAGATCAAGCTGAAAGATTCTATTTTCAGTATTGGCTCCTGCTTTTCAGATAACATCGGGGATAAACTCACCGCACACAAGTTTGATGTTGTCACCAACCCCCTTGGGATTTTGTATAACCCCTTTTCCATTTTCAAAAATCTCCGGCTTCTGCTTTCAGAAGGGCTAGACCCGGATAATTTCATTGAGGCAGGGGGTGTTTATTTTCATTGGGATACGCACAGTGACATCTCGGGCACAGCCATGGATTCCTTCAAAGCCCTCCTGGAGGCCAGAAGCCTCACCTCCAGACAAAGCCTTACCAGCGCCAACTGGCTCATCATTACCCTGGGCACCATCTATGTGTACAAACACCTCGAAAGTGGAAAAATCGTGGCTAATTGCCATAAAATTCCCCAAAGACATTTTCAGAAACTAAGCCTCAGCCAGGCAGAGATAGAAGAGGACTTTTTTCAGACCATGGAATTGCTCCGCACCATCAATCCCGACATTAAGGTGATTCTGACCGTGAGTCCGGTCCGTCACATCAGAGATGGACTGATCGAAAACAATGTAAGCAAAGCCACCCTTCTCCAAACGGTCAATAACATCGTGAAGAATGACCCAAATATCTACTACTTCCCTGCTTACGAAATTCTGATTGATGAACTCCGGGATTATCGTTTCTTCAAAGAAGACATGATCCACCCTACCGAGCAGGCCATACAGTACATTTGGGAGCGATTCATCACAGCTTGTTTAGATCCGGATGCCATTGGCTTTATCAGCGAATGGACCAAGGTCAAAAAATCACTGGAACATCGTCCTTTCCATCCTGACACCAATGAACATCAGCGCTTTCTCAGGTCTACACTCACCAAACTGGAAGCCCTAAGCCAACGTGTGGACGTCTCCGGTGAAATGGAGCTCATCAAAAACCAACTAATCCGCTAGACATGAAGATACTCATCCTCAGCACACTGGCGATCAGTTTTTTATTCATTCAGTGTACCCAGAATATGACACATCAAGAAGAAACCACCGAGGAATACGAATTCACTAATCATTTAATAAACTCTACGAGCCCCTACCTCCTACAGCATGCCCACAATCCGGTGGATTGGTATCCATGGGGTCCGGAAGCTTTGAACAAGGCCAAGGAAGAGAACAAACCCATTCTCCTGAGCATCGGCTACTCCTCCTGTCACTGGTGCCACGTGATGGCTCATGAAAGCTTCGAAAATGAGGAAATTGCCAGGCTGATGAATGAGCGGTTTATCAACATCAAGCTGGACAGGGAAGAGCGACCAGACCTGGACAATATCTATATGGATGCCGTGCAAGCCATGGGCTTGCGAGGTGGCTGGCCCCTCAACGTATTCATCACTCCCGATCAAAAACCCTTTTACGGAGGCACCTACTTCCCGCCTGACCAGTGGAAAAAGCTTATTGTCTCTGTCAGCGATGCCTATGTACATAAATACGATCAGCTTTATGAGTCCGCATCACAATTTGCTGCCAATATAGATCAAAGTGAGGCTGAAAAATATGGACTTACAGACGGAGGCCTCGCGCTGACTCTGTCAGATTTTGACACAGCTTACGACAGCCTGAAAAATAAGTTTGATCCGAAATGGGGAGGCATGAACCGGGCGCCAAAATTTCCAATGCCTGCACTATGGAACTTCCTTCTCACCTATTCTCATACCAGTGCGCAAACGAAGGCCCGGGAACATTGTCTCCTGACACTCGATAAAATAGCCTCCGGCGGCATATATGATCACGTTGGAGGTGGGTTTTCCCGGTATTCTGTAGATGGCGAGTGGCATGTTCCTCATTTCGAAAAAATGCTTTATGACAATGGTCAGCTGCTGTCTTTGTATGCCAATGCCTACAAACTCACAGGAAAAAGTGAGTACAAGCGGGTACTAACCGGCATAGCTCAATGGCTGCGGCGTGAGATGCTTCATGAGCAGGGAGGATTCTACAGCGCACTGGATGCAGACAGTGAAGAAGAGGAAGGTAAGTTTTATGTGTGGACTTTCGAGGAGGTGAAGGAGCTGGCCGGGGGTGATTTCTCAGTCATTGCCGAGTATTACAATGTCACCAAAGAAGGCAACTGGGAGCCCGGAAAGAATGTGCTTCGAAAATTGGAAGATGATAAAGTATTGGCCACCGAACTCAATCTTTCCGTCACAGAACTTAGAGATCAGGTGGAGCAATTCAATGCCAAGGCATTGGAGGTGCGAAACACCAGAGTAAGACCTGGTCTGGATAACAAGCTCATTGCCGGATGGAATGGATTGGCACTCACAGGTTTATGTCACAGTTATCAAGCCACCGGAGAAACAATTTTTGCGGACTTAGCCACTGAAAATGCAGCCTTTATCAGCCAACAACTCATGACTGACAAAGGGCTGGTGAGAATTTATGGGCTGGATACACGAGGGTATCTTGAGGATTATGCTGCAGTGATACAGGCATTTATTACCTATTATGAGACCTTCTTTGATGAAACCTACTTGGAGCTGGCCCGAACCATGACAAACCAGGTGATCAATGAGTTTTTCGATCCCAAAGAAAACCTGTTCTACTATACCAGCAATCAGGCGGAGCATCTCATCGCCCGAAAGAAAGAAATTTTCGACAATGTCATTCCGGCCTCCAACTCTATCATGGCAGAGAATTTACATAAGCTTGGCCTGATGTATGATGATGAGTCTTATAAAAAAATAGCTTTCACGATGATTTATCAGATGAACAAACTGATCCGACAAGAGCCAGAGTATCTATCCAACTGGGCATCCATTTCCTTACTCAGACTCAAACCTACTGCAGAAGTGCTACTGGTGGGAGCCCAGGCTCAGGAACAAGCGCTGCAAATCAACAAGACCTATTTGCCCAATAAAATCCTCATGGTAAGCACCACAGGTAGTAGTCTGCCCCTATTTGAGTACAAGACCGTGGTAAACAATGAAACCACTATTTACGTTTGCTTTGACAAAGTATGTAAACGACCTGTCAATAATTTTACCGATGCACTGGCGGAGATTCACGATCCAAAATGATATGTTCACTCACTCACAATTCAGTTTCAGCACATAAAGAACTTTTATGTCTAATGGATTGCCTAATTTAAAGCCACCAAACCATCAACCAACTGACATGGTCTTATATCAGGAAGAAAAAAAATACGTTGATAGTCTCCGCAAAAGCCTGGCTGAGGATAACGAAATTTCAAAAGAGAAAATTGAAGAGTTGCTCAATAAGTTTGAAGACATGATGGAAATGACCAGTGTCAGCATCAAAATGATCGACCGTCTGATGCAGAACTATGACAAGCTAAAGCAACAAAACGGAGCAGCCACAGTAGCCGTAAAAAACCAATAAGCCTCACCAAAAAATTACCCTCGCATGCATTTCTGGTTTAGATTTGTGTGATTGAGCTACCTTGAAGTCATATTACCTCTGCCTCTTCCAGGCACATTCACTTACAGATTTTCTGATTTACTCTACCCCGACCCTCAAATTGGCGCCAGAGTCGTCGTGCAGTTTGGGAAAAGAAAAATCTACACTGGTATTATCCATAGTGTACACGACCAAACTCCCACCGACTACAACCCAAAGGAAATCCTGGATCTGGTAGATCAGGAGCCGGTACTCACCCTCCAGCAGCTCCGGTTTTTCGAATGGATGAGCAGTTACTACATGTGCACACTTGGTGAGGTAGTGAATGCCGCCCTACCTGCCGGACTCAAAATTTCAAGTGAATCGATCTTATCCCTCAACCCTGAGACTGTACTTGAAGACCTGGACCTCACGGAAAAAGAACAATCCATCATCAATCACCTGCTCTCCGGTGACATTAAAATGAGTGAGGTCAATAAAATTCTTGACATCAAGTCACCTTATAACCATGTCAAAAACCTAAAAGAGAAAAAAGCCATTCAGGTATTTGAGCAGGTAAAGGACAAGTATGCTCCTAAAAAAGAAACCTGGATAAGGCTTTCGAAATCTCACGCTACCGAAGACGGACTCGATCAGCTTTCCGCACAGCTGGAGAAAAAAACCAAGCAGCTGGATGTGCTCCTGGCTTATCTACGAAGCGTTCCCCTGCTAGAATCTCCATCATCCAATGAGCACGGAATTAGTAAAAAGGAACTGACTCAATCGGACATCAGCAGCTCATCACTCAAGACACTCATCAAAAATGGTGTCTTCGAAGAATGGGAAAAAATAGTCTCACGACTGGATGGAATGAAAGCCTCCGGTGCGCAACAAATCAACCTCTCTTCGGCACAGCTGCAAGCCCGAAAAGATATTCTGGAGTCATTTCAATCCAAAGGTACGGTACTGCTCAAGGGAGTAACCGGAAGTGGTAAAACTGAAATTTTCATCTCGCTCATCCAGGATATTCTGGAAAATGGAGGACAAGTACTTTACCTCCTTCCCGAAATTGCCCTCACCACACAGATCATTAAGCGACTGGCCAAGGTCTTTGGCGACCAGTTTGGAGTATTTCATTCCAGATATTCGGACAACGAGCGTGTAGAGGTCTGGCAAAAAATCCAGAAAGGCGAATTCAACTTTGTGGTGGGTGTACGCAGTGCGATTTTCCTTCCGTTCAACGACCTCTCGCTGATTATCATTGACGAGGAGCATGAAACATCTTTCAAGCAATACGAACCCGCACCCCGATATCATGCGCGTGATGCAGCCATCTATCTGGCATCCATCTTTCATGCAAAGACACTGTTGGCCACTGCCACTCCCAGTCTGGAGAGTTATCAAAATGCCCTGGAAGGCAAGTATGGGCTCGTCAAACTGGAGGAGAGATACAACGAAGCAATACTCCCCAGTGTGGTACTGGCCAATCTGGTCAAAGAGCGCAAACAGCGCAAGATCAAAGGAAATTTCAGCTCCGTCCTGATAGAAGCTATTGAAAAAGTCATGGACAAAGGCAAGCAAGTCATCCTCTTCCAAAACCGAAGAGGTTACGCCCCCTACCTCACCTGCCAAAACTGTGGATTCATACCCAAATGCCCGCATTGCGACGTGAGTCTCACCTTTCATATCCATCAAAACCTACTGATCTGTCACTACTGCGGTCACAAATCAGAAATGCTCTCTTCCTGCGTCCTGTGCAACTCTCAGGAACTTAAAACGATGAGTTTTGGCACTGAGAAAATTGAAGAAGAGCTACAACTGCTCCTTCCCAATGCCCGGATCGCCCGAATGGATCTGGACACCACCCGCAGCAAATACAGCTATCAGAAGATTATTGATGACTTTGAAAATGGACACATTGATGTGTTGGTAGGAACGCAGATGGTCAGCAAAGGGCTCGATTTTGATCACGTAGAGCTTGTGGGAGTATTTGATGCAGACCGGATGATCCACTTCCCGGACTTCAGATCTCACGAAAGGGCGTATCAGCTCATCCACCAGGTAAGTGGCCGGGCCGGGCGAAGGGCCGATCAGGGGCATGTGGTCATCCAAACCAATGACCCGGAGCAGGCCATCTTTGCTCACCTGAAACGGCAAGACTATGAGAGCTTCTTCAATGCTGAAATACTGGAGCGTCAGCAATTTCACTATCCGCCTTTTTATAGAATCATCAGGATTACGCTCAAGGATAATGAAAAGCATTTGGTTGCCAATGCGGCACAATTCTATGCCAAGGAGATCCGAAAACAACTGGGAGATCTTCGGGTGATCGGCCCGGTGGAGCCGATGATTGGTCGGATCAGAAACCAGTACCTCTTTGATATTACGGTAAAGTTTGAAAAACATGGGCTCAATTTGTCGGCCTTAAAAGAATTCCTGCTTAATTCGCGTAATATGATGCTCAGTCAGCAGTTATATAAAAGTGTGAAAGTGATTTTTGATGTAGATCCGGTATAGATGAAGCAAAGCTTTTATATTCTTCTTATTTGGGTGACCCTGGCCTATGCCTGCGATCCATGTGCTGACTGTGGTGAGCCGCTACGGTATGACCCCACGGTGAAAATGATTTTCATCAATCAGGACAGCGCTGATGTACTGAATGACAGCATCCAATTCAATAAGGATTCCATCGCCACCAATACTGCCTTGCGCAAAGTCAACACGGACTCTATGAAAGTGCTGCAAGACTCGCTGATCATCGTGGATACCCTGGTAGCTGCAGGTAAGGAAGAGTACATTGAGGTTCAGGATTTATTTAATAAAACCATAGATAGCCTCTCCATCGTTTCGGATAGTCTGTCCTCCTACTCCAAGCAGCTGACGGCAATCAATACTGAACTCACTAAGATCCTAACTGTAATTAATAAAGGGACTGTCCAACTCCAGCACACCAGTATCCTGGAAAATGGTGCAGAGTTGAGCTATGAAGACTCCACCACCTCTTTCAGGCTGCCTTTGCTCCTTGCCAGTAATCAGACCAGCTACCGCATCACCATAGATGGTATTGATTATAGCATCGCCTTTACTTATGAAACTTTCGAGTCTATTGATAAAGCCAGGGTGGCCAAGGTAAGTGCTGGTAATTTAGAGGTTCTTTCACACTCCTTTGATTCGTTAACTTTAAATTGCCCATCTGACTGCATAAGCGATGATGCGACCGTTACTGTATATTTCTAGTTTCTTACTGATGTGGCAAGCATTTGCCCAGGCAGACTCTGTGGCTGTGGACAGCCTGGAAGAGGAAAGCGTGCGTTTTATTCAGCCTTCATTCAGTTTTGACTATGGAAAAGCTTTGGTAAGTGCTGCTGGGTTTGAGCAAAAATATGAAGGCGCCTTCTCCCTGTTGTTTTTTGAAAACTATTACCTCACCGGGGAAATAGGCACCGGAAATCTCCAACCAAAAAACGGCATTGAAAACGGGAAATACCAGTCTGAAGGAAATTACTACAGAATAGGTGGTGGGTACCTGAAAGCCATCAATAGTACCAGCAGGCTTGGACTGGGAGTTCGGTATGCGATGAGTACTTTTAATGACCTGGGAGAATACTATGTGGAGAGTCAGTCTGGTAGTCAGGACGACTATAGTGAGCAATTTATACGTAAGAATTTGGAAGCCCGATGGGTAGAAATGGTACTCACCTCCGAAAGCAAAGTGAGACTCAAAAAGTCAGTTCCTGAAGCCAGAATTAACCAATTATTTTCTCTCGGGTTTCATCTGAGACTGAGGGTAATGTCCTCCTATGATCGCTTTTCTCCCATAGACGTGTACAGTGTTCCCGGGTATGGTCGCACAGTCAATAACCCCAACCTGGCCCTCAACCTGTTTTTGAAGTTCACTCCTTTCTAGGATTACTCGAACTGCTCTCCTCGCAAACCACCTAAATACTCCAGACGATCAATCAGATATCCCACTCGTCATTGAGCAAGCGAATGGCATGATGACCTGTGAGGTCAAACTGACAGGGAACCAAGGAAATGTAATTGTTGGCAATCGCCCATTCGTCATTGTCCTCCCCTTTGTCATGATTTACGAAGTTTCCGATCATCCAAAAGTACTTTCTCCCGTGGGGGTCTACCCGCTGATCGAACTCTTCTTCCCATCTGGCATTGGCCTGACGACAAACCTTGATCCCTCTAATTTTCTGGTTTTGGTGTGCAGGTATATTCACGTTCAGCGCTATCCCTTTCGGAATTCCCTTCGTCAGGGCCTCACGAGCTATCTTGAGGATGTATTCATCCACATGATTCATCTCAGCGTCAGTATCATAGTCGCAGAGCGAAAACCCAATAGCTGGTGTACCTTCAATAGCCGCCTCTATGGCCGCGCTCATGGTACCAGAATAAAGCACACTGATGGAGGTATTGCTTCCATGATTGATGCCACTCACCACTAAGTCAGGCTTTCTATCTTTCAGTAAATGATGTTTGGCCAACTTCACACAGTCTGCCGGAGTGCCGCTGCATTCATATGCCGGAATCTGATCTCCAAACAACCTGTTTTCGGTAAGTCGAAGCGTATCCCCCACAGTGATCGCATGACCCATCCCCGACTGAGGGCTGTCCGGTGCCACCACCAGCACATCGCCGATCTGAGCCATCAGGCTTACTAATTTCTTAATTCCATTAGAGGTAATACCATCGTCGTTGGAGACGAGTATAAGTGGTTTCGACATGCGTTGGTTTTTATATAGCGTTGTAAAAGGCCGTGATGCGAATGAGGTCTCTCAACTCATCCGTTTTCAACCTGTTTTTCTTAATGAAGCTCTTCACTTCCGAGGAGTGCTTGGACATGATATTCATCAAATCACTTTTCTTACCCAGGTAGATATCTATCTTCCCATCCTTATGGAGGAAATAGAAAGTATAATGCACCTTATCCTGAATAAATGACCCACCCCAATAGGCAGAGCTATTGGAGACACTTTCCTGTACAATGGCCTCTCTGGAAAGCAAAGAGAGCGGCCCCTCATACAACACCTCAAAGATGATCGGAATCTCATAGTTGTAATTGACATTATAAGGTATGGAGTAGAACTGCCGGTAGTTATCCACTAATTTGTCATAAATCTCAAAATAGAAAATCTTATGACTGCTGAAGGTCTTCACCACATTGCCCTGAATTAACTGCACAATGTTGGCTTCCATGTCATATTTGATCAACCCCCGAACGGTATCATCTTCCGTGGTGATCAGGTAACCGTCATGCCACACCTCCGACGAAAACTCCTGCGCATGGCTTAAGAAACCTGCAGCACAGAAGATCATGAATAAAAATAGTCTCCTCATCTACAATTATTTTTTCAGAATCTCGTGTCCCATTTTATCCCGCTTGGTTTCAAGGTATTTTTGATTGTGGATATTTGGAACAACCTCTATAGCTACGTTCTCAACAATTTCCAGACCATAACCCATTAGGCCGATGCGTTTTTTTGGATTATTTGTAATGAGCTTAAGTTTGGTCACTCCCATTTTCCTCAAAATCTGCGCACCTACACCGTAATCCCGCTGATCCATATGAAAGCCTAACTTCTCGTTGGCCTCCACTGTATCCAGCCCTTCTTCCTGTAGCTTATAGGCTTTCAGCTTATTCAAAAGACCTATCCCACGGCCTTCCTGATTCATGTAGAGCACCACGCCTTTGCCGGCTTTCTCCACCATCTGCATAGCACTGTGCAGTTGATTGCCACAGTCACACCGGTAAGACCCGAAAATATCACCCGTCACACAGGAAGAATGCACCCTCACCAGTACAGGCTCATTCTCTTCCCACTCACCTTTATAGAGCGCCAGATGGGTCTCATTGGTGTTCTTTTGCTTGAAAGCCTTCAGGCGAAACATACCATGCTCGGTGGGCATGTCTACTGCAATTTCTTCTTCCACCAGGGACTCATGCTCCATGCGGTAAGCAATCAGATCTCTGATGGACACAAGTTTCAGGTTGAATTTATCAGCGATAACCCTCAAATCAGGTAACCGTGCCATGGTGCCGTCCTCCTTAAGAATCTCCACCAGTACACCTGATGGGTGAAGTCCAGCCAACCTGGAGAAATCAATGGCGGCTTCCGTATGTCCTGTTCTTCTTAGCACCCCACCCTCTTTGGCTTTCAATGGAAAAATATGGCCAGGCCTACCAAGATCCTCAGGTTTGGTGTCCTCATGAACAAGTGCCTGAATGGTCTTTGACCGATCGGAGGTGCTGATGCCAGTGGTGGTACCATGTCCGATCAGGTCCACTGATACGGTGAAGGGGGTTTCATGCACCGCTGTGTTCTTACCTACCATTAGGTCCAAACCTAGTTCTTCACATCGCTTTTCCAGCAAAGGCACACAGATCAATCCTCGTCCCTCTTTGGACATGAAGTTGATAATTTCGGGGGTAACCTTCTCTGCGGCACAGATGAAATCGCCTTCATTTTCACGATCTTCATCATCCACCACGATGATAATTTCGCCATTCCTGATGGCTTCTATTGCTTCTTTTATTGGGTCAAGAAGTTGCGCTCTACTCATTCCTATTTATTTTCAGTCTATCTTAATACAAGTTATTTTACTGTGACGTTCCCCAGAAATTCCGCCAGGCTCATTTCTATTTTTTTAAGCCCGTTGATTTCATCCAGCAGGATATCAATGTCATCTTCATTCGTCGTTTCCTTTAGCTTTCTGTTTTCCTCCTCTATCAGGTGCTGCACAATTCTAAACTTCAGCCTCAGGATATTAGAATAGGTAACATCCTTCAATTGTTCCTCCTCTTTTGGAATATATATCTGAAATTTCTTCTCCCAGTTCTCGCTCACCTCATGCTTTGAGGTCATCAGGTTGACCACCTCCCGCTTGATCTCTTCAGAGCCGTGCTGTATGAGGTAATCCCCATCAATGATCACTCCCTCCAGAAGCTTCTCCTTGAAAATATCAAGGATGCTTTTGTACACCGGATTGGTAAACTGTATTTCCTCAATCTCTGAAAGAAAGTATGAGATCAGGTCCTCATCCACCAGCTCGTGATTGGTGATATGACTCTTTCCATAATTCACCAAAACCCGGATACTCTCTTTCTCCTGAAGCTCTATGACCTTCATGATATCGAGCTCCTCCGGCTCTTCTGGTTGGGCCACCAGCAGGTCTTGTGGAGTCAGATTTTCACCAGGCTGATAGCCGGCTTTGCCCTTGTCCCTGTTTTGCTGGATAAGGATCTTATTTTGCTCGGCCACCAATACTGCCTCCGAAATACCTAGCAAATCACTGCATTCCTTCAGGTAGACCGTCCGTTTCACCGGGTCGTCTATCTTGGTGATGGATCTTACAATGTCTTTGATCAACCCGGCTTTTTTAACCGGATCATCTTTGGCATCTGCCAAAAACAGTTTTGTTTTGAAGCGAATAATATCTTGAGATTCACTTTCAATGTAGTGACTAAAAGCACTGGTACCCAACTGCTTGGCATAGCTGTCCGGATCTTCTCCTTCAGGTAGTGCAACCGCCCGCACGTTGAGCCCACCCTCCAGCAACATATCAATCCCTCTGATGGAAGCTTTGATCCCTGCGGCATCACCATCGAAGATCACGGTCACGTTTTCTGTGTATCGTTTCAGGAGTTTGATCTGCTCCTCAGTGAGGGCTGTACCTGAGGAAGACACTACATTTTTGATGCCCGTCTGGTGCATGGAAATGACATCCGTATAGCCTTCTACCAGGTAAACGTTATCTTCTTTTCGGATGTCCTGCTTAGCCTGAAACAGACCATAGAGAATCCGGCTTTTATTGTAGAGCTCTGTCTCCGGAGAGTTGATGTACTTGGGCTGTTTCTTATCCTTGCCCAGCATTCGGGCACCGAATGCCACCACTTTGCCGGACACATTGTGAATGGGGAAAATGACCCGATTTCTAAACCTGTCATAAACCTTTCCCTCCTCCTTCACCACAATAAGACCGGCCTCTTCAAGCAGCTCCTGGCGGTATCCTTTTGCCGTAGCAGCTTTCAGCAAGTGATCCCACTCACTGAGGGTATAGCCCAGTTCAAAATCCTTAATGGATTCATCTGTAAATCCCCGCTCTTTGAAGTAGCTAAGGCCTATCGATTTGCCTTCCTCACTCTCCCACAATAGTTCCTGAAAGGATTCCTTGGCGAAATTGAGTAGGATATAAAGACTGTCTCTCTTGTTTTGAGCCTCCTGGGCTTCGTCGCTCTGCTCCTCCTCTATGATTTCTACACCGTACTTCTTAGCGAGGTATTTCAGTGCTTCCAGGTATGAAAGACCATCCACTTCCATGACAAAGGTGATACAATCCCCGCCTTTGCCACTGCTAAAATCTTTGAAAATACCTTTGGAGGGCACCACATAAAAAGATGCTGTCTTCTCATTGGTGAATGGACTCAGGGCCTTGTAACTGCTTCCTGATCGCTTCAGGGTAAGGTAATCACCCACCACGTCCACGATATCCATGCGGTTTTTTATCTCATCGATGGTAGCTGGACTGATCATAGGTTAATCTTCGCAGTATCAGAGTGATTTTTCAAAGCACAAATCTAAGGCTTTACTCTGAAACGAAACGGCCTATTCCGCAGGGCTTATTCAGAACAGAAAGACAATTCTGAATCACAGGATCGCTTCCCCTCATGATAGATGATGTGAGTTTGACGATGGCGAGCGTCCAGCACATCGTTCTCCAGAAAATCATCAATTATTGATATGTACCCATCCTGTATGGGCTTGCCCGCCCACTCATGTCCACCACCACAATCTGTCATGAGATAATACTGCTGGTCAAGCGAACGCAAGCGTTCGGCCAGGGTATACGAACCCGAAAGCATCATAAATCCGGTCTGTTCTGCATCACAATAGTGGTGTGGTGCATTGGCGTAAGGCACCAGATTGTCACAGGTACCATGAAAAAAAGCCGTGGGAATGGCGTTCTCTTTAGTGATCCACCGGGCATCCAAAAGCGCACCGGCCATACTGATCACGCCACCATACTTAAAATTGGATGGTAGGATGCCAGCCATGGTTTCATTCCAATAGGTCGCGTGGATTGCTGCTTCTGCTCCGGCACTGCTCCCAATAATCACGACTCTGGAGGCATCGATACCCAATTCCTCTTTGCGGTCAATCAGATAAGCCACTGCCTGGTGGATGTTTCGTGCCGCCTCAAATATGGTGCTGATTTTATTCTGCACGGGCTGATCGCAGCTGAAGGACTTGCCTTTCATGGTGAGGTGATAAGAAATAGTGGCCGTAACCCAACCCTTTGAAGCATAGCGCTCACAAAAAGCCAGGTGACCTGACTCATCGCGCTTTCCTCCCGAGAACCCACCACCGTGCACGTAGATCAGCAAAGGGCGAGGCGCTGCTACATCCTTTGGCGTATACAGATCCATGCCAAGCGTGTCTTCATAAACGACCGTATTCCTTTCGAATGACTGTGCCTCGAGAAAACAAACCGTCATAAGCAGAAAGGATGCAAGAAAATATTTCATAGGTCAATAGGTATCTCTGTATATGTGGTCAAATCGTCGTCCATGATCAGGCTTCAGCGGCATGGATTCACCACCGGTTTCAGACAACCAGGCAAAAAGTGCCGATCTCAACTCCTCAGCCACTTTTCTGTAATCATCATTCCTGATCAGATTATTCATTTCATTCGGATCATTTTCAATATCGTATAATTCGTTGATATCCCAAACTCCGTGGTAACGAATAAACTTATACTTTGACGTGCGAACGGCATGAACCGTAGGCGTCTGAGGAAAAGGGCGCTCCCAAAAGTATTCATAGTAGACCGTGTCACGCCAGGGTATAGATTCCTGATAAAGGAGCTTTTTAAAGGAGCTCCCGTCCATATGCGCTTTGACTCCCAGTCCGGCCAGGTCCATTACGGTGGGGCCCACATCCACGTTTTGAACCACCTCACTCACCCTGGAGGCCGCCGGGATACCGCCTCCCATGGCCAGCATCGGCACTCGCATGGATTCTTCGTAAGCCTGGCGCTTGTCTATGAGCCCGTGTTCGCCAAACGAAAAACCATTATCGCCCATGTAGATCACCACGGTATTTTCCAGTAAATCTTCGCTCTCGAGGTAGTCGAGTACGGTACCGATACTTTCATCCACAGAAAGCAGCGTTTCACAATAGCGCCGGTAAAAGTCCTCAAAATTGATTTGCCCATGATACATGTAATCCACACCGTGCCAGCTATTGCGCTGAGCTTTTGCCCAGTTGGGTAGATCATCATAGTTGTATTGATCGGCCGAAACGGTGCTTCGCTCATGGCCGGGAGGAAACATGGTGGGCGGGTATGCTACCGGCTCCTCTTCATATTTACCAAGGTGTCTCTTAGCTGGTTGGAAATCGGCATGCACCCCTTTATGTGATAGGTAGAGAAAAAAGGGTTTTTCTTTATCCCGGTTACTAATGAAATCAATGGCATAGTTGGTCAACACATCTGTGACATAGGCTGAGTCCCCGTGTACCTCATCTGTACCATTGAAATTGATGGTAGGATTATAATATACACCCTGTCCCTTGAAACTCGCCCAAAAGTCAAACCCGGGCCGCTGACCAGAATGGTGCTCGCCCATGTGCCATTTGCCAATGAAGCCTGTCTGATAACCGGCTTCCTTCTGGAGGTATTCTGGGAAAAACACTGTGCCCTCAGGAATGAGCGACTGGTTATCTACCACCTTATGATTATGTGCATACTGACCGCTGAGGATACTTGCACGGCTGGGTGAACACAGGGAGGTACTCACAAAGGCATTTTGCACATGTACTCCTTCAGTGGCCATTCGGTCCATATTAGGCGTTTCCAGAAATGGAACTTTCCCCATGAATCCCATGAAGTCATAGCGGTGGTCATCACTGAGAATAAACACCACGTTCTTACGATCCGAAAGGTCAGGCTGTGTATAGGATTGCTCTTTTTGGCTGCATGCTGAAGCGATAATGATCAGTAATACAAGGCTTAAAACTTTCTTCATTTCATGTTCATTTTAGCATAAAAAAACACCCACCATCAGAAAATTTTCATAAACGCCGGCATAAGACTTATTCCCAGAAGTCTGACACCTTAAAAGCGAATGGGTCAATGTTTCTGAATGGTGGGATTTTTTGAAGTGTGAAGAAGTAACAACTATGGGAATTTCTTAATTAATTTATTTCGTCCAATTTACCTTTTGTCTCTGCACATCTCTTGAGTTGGCGCCTACCATGATTTCAAATTCACCAGATTTCCAGTCAAACTCCAAATCTGAGTTGTAGAACTTCAAGTCTTCATTAGTTACCTCAAAAGTCACGGTGACTGTCTCTCCTGCTGCTATCAAAACCTTCTGAAAACCTTTTAACTCCTGTACCGGACGGGTGATGCTTCCCACCACATCTCTGATGTATAATTGCACCACTTCCTTACCATCCACATCACTTTCATTGGTGACTGGCACAGATACCCGAAGAACCTCTGCTCCCTTGAGTTCCTGGTGAGACAGGGTCATATCACCAAATTCGAAGGTGGAATAACTCAACCCAAAGCCGAAAGGATATAAAGGCTCATTGCTCACATCCAGGTAATTGGACCGAAACTTCTGAAACCACTGACCCTCCGCCAGGGGTCGGCCGGTGTTCTTATGGTTGTAGTAGATAGGCACCTGTCCGATATTTTGAGGGAATGTAGTGCTCAATTTACCCGATGGGTTCACCTCACCAAAAAGCACATCAGCGATGGCCAAACCACCTTCACTTCCTGCAAACCATGTATTGAGAATAGCAGGAACACTTTCTGACTCCCATTTGATGGCAAGCGGCCGGCCACTTTGCAGTACAAGTACCACTGGTTTGCCCGTTTTCAGAAGTGCCTTCAGGAGGTTCTGTTGACTTTGGGGAATTGAAATATCTGATCTACTGGAGCTCTCTCCTGACATCTCAGCTGATTCACCCAATAAGGCTACGATCACCTCTGACTTTTGGGCTACAGCCAGCGCTTCCTTAATGAGTGCGTCGGCAGAGCGCTCATCCCTGTAGGTAGGCTTACCGAAAATACTCACCCTGGCTTCCAGGTCTGCCTCCTCATAGACATTCGCGCCCTTTGCATATAGAATATTTGTATGAGCTCCACCCACTGCTTTCATTCCTTCCAGAAGTGAAATGGACTTGGTGAAATCTGCTGCCACACTCCAGGTGCCAGTCATGTTCTCTTTATTATTGGCCAAAGGTCCTATCAGGGCAATGGTTCCGCCCTTCTTTAGGGGCAACACATTGTCTTCATTTTTCAAAAGAACCAACGATTGAGCTGCAATCTTCCTCGCTGCCTGTCTCTTATCGGCCGTGTAAATTTCCTTCTCTGATCGTTGAATGTCACAGTACCGATAAGGGTCTTCAAAAAGGCCCAGCTCAAATTTCGCTCGCAGGATTCTGCGACAAGCCGCGTCGATTTGTGCTTCCGTGATAGCTCCTTCTTCCAGTGATTTTTTGAGTGTGGTCAAAAAGCCCTCTCCTACCATATCCATGTCTATTCCGGCATTCAAAGCCAGAGCAGATACCGTCTGCAAATCACCCATACCATGGTCTATCATCTCATTGATTCCTGTATAATCGGTCACTGAGAAACCATCGAAACCCCACTGTTCACGGAGCACTTCTGTCATCAGCCAGCGATTACCTGTAGCAGGGATACCATCTATTTCATTGAAAGAAGCCATAACGCTACCAACTCCTGCATCGATAGCTGCTTTGTAAGGAGGGAAATACTCATTGTACATTCGCACCCGACTCATATCCACGGTGTTGTAGTCCCGGCCTGCTTCAATGGCACCGTATAGCGCAAAATGTTTGACACAAGCCATCATGGTGTTGTAAGCAGTAAGATCATCACCCTGATATCCGCGTACCATGGCCCCTGCCATCAGGGATGCCAGGTAAGGGTCTTCACCCACACCTTCGGATATCCTGCCCCAGCGCGGGTCACGACAGATATCTACCATCGGAGAAAAGGTCCATGAAATACCATCTGCTGTGGCCTCCTGTGCGGCGATTCTGGTAGACAGCTCGATGAGTTCCATATCCCAAACGCATGATAGTCCCAGGGGAATGGGGAAAACTGTTTTGTAGCCATGGATCACATCCATACCAAAAATCAACGGGATTTTAAGACGGCTCTCCTCTACAGCTATTTGCTGGGTAGCTCTGATTTTTTCTACACCGCTGATATTAAATAATCCTCCTACCTGGCCAGCTTTGATCTTTGGCACTATCCCCGTATTGGAAGCCAAACCTGTGCTGATGTCACCAGCCCCCGGAAGATTGAGCTGCCCTATCTTCTCCTCTATGGTCATAAGATTTAAAAGAGAGTCTATCTGAGCCTCATAGGGCTCACCCGCTTGTATCGGATCAGGCGCAGAGCAACTGCCCAAAAACAGCGATATCATCATTATCCCAATCACTAATAGATTCCTCATGTCCAATGTTATCTTTTGATGTAAAAGTGTGTGTCTATTTTTCATACTCAAAGCCCAATTTCTTCAGGCCATTTTGTACCTCAGGTGCGGACATAAACAGATCCCACAGCAAGCCACTCCTGTAGTTCTCGATCATGACCGGGATTGGTCCCTGATCAATGGCCAGGTACCGCGGCAAGTACCAGTCGGCGCTAAAACTAAAGGCATCATAAGGACCATATTTTCCCACTAGCGTATCTCGCTGCGGCGCATATAAAAACTTCAGCATCTGCATACTCTCTTTGGGAGTATAAGGAAAGGATGACAATGCAGCTGTTGGGGAAATTACCCCTAAATCTGCCCCCGGCCTATGCCCGGCATACCCTTTCATGGAATAGCTGGAAGTCATCCCCCAACAGTTTTCACCGTAACCTTCATACTGCTCTGGGTTCTCAAGGCAATATGCATAGTGGATTTTTGCATGATTCTGATTGAGTGCCCAATACTCCCCATACTTATCCTTAAGACCTCTGGGATCCAACCCCAGATAAGAGTAGTGCGCCCAAAACAGTGGTCCCACCTTACTTTCATCATGCTCATAGTGATTGAGCACCAGGTCGTACCCGTAATAAGTTTCATTTGATTCTATGTTACCGTCAAGGGCCCAGCCCTTGTGATACACTTCTGGAGTCACAGGGTGTGTAGGTGAAGACGCTGCCAACACATACATGATGAGTGCTTCATTATACCCTCCCACAGGAAAGTTCATGTCCCAACCATAGTTGGGTGACCAGTGCCAGTAAAGAACATGCTCACCACCTTTGGTATGCCAATCCCACTCTACCTCCTTCCAAATGGTATCGATGCGCTCTGCTATTGCTCTTTCTTTTTCGTTGCCATCTTTGAAATACTGCCTCACCGCCAGTAGTCCTTGTATCAGGAAGGCGGTCTCCACCAAATCTCCACCGTCATCCTTTTTGCTGAAGGCCTTGGTTTTGCCGGTATCTCCATACCACCAGTGCGGGTACACTCCGTGGTAGCGATCTGCCGTTTCCAGAAAGTCGAGAATTCGCTCATACCTGCGGACTGCTTCCTCCCGCTCAATAAACCCACGCTCTATGCCCACCAATATGGCCATAACACCAAATCCGGATCCTCCAGAGGTAACTACATTTTCATCGTTGCTTGGGTAAATACCGTCCATGTGGACACGCTCCCGGGCAAGCCCTGAATTGGGCTCAGCACCATCCCAGAAGTACTGAAAAGTCTGATATTGCACTTTATCCAAAAGGGAGTCCTCCCGTATCAATGTGGTAGCTGTCTGCTCCTTCTGTTTAGAGCTGCATGCACTCATAATTACCAGTACTATGAGTGTCCCTATTTTAAACAAATTATTCATAGCTAAATCCAAGTTTATCAAGTCCGCTTTGCACCTCAGGTGCAGACATAAAGAGGTTCCAGAGCAATCCCGTTCGATGATTTTCGATCATCACCAAAATAGGTCCCTGATCAATGGCGATATAGGAGGAGGCTGTCCAGCCTTCTGAAATATTGAAAGCATCGTAGAATCCATATTCGCCCCATAGCTTATCGCCCAGTATATAATAAAAGTGCCTCATGGCTTCCATGGACTCCTCTGGTGTATATGGGATGGAAGAAATGGCTGCCGTGGGTGTGATCACTCCCAGGTCATTATCTGGAGAATGTGCGTTATATCCTTCGTGGTTGTCGCTGGCGGTAAGTCCCCAGCTTTGTGCAGAGTAGCCAACAAAGCGTTTAGGGTTGGCCATGCAGTAGGCCCTGTTGATCAGCGTGTGGTTCACATTCTGATTCCAATAGTTAGCATATTGATCCATGAGGTTTCTCGGATCCAATCCCAGAAAGGAATAATGGGCAAAGAAAAGAGGGCCACCTTTATCTGACCTCAGGTCCATCTGATACCCATAATAGGACGCTCCCGAGCTATTCACCATGGCACCGTTGCGGGCCCAGCCTGCAGTGTATACCTCCTGATCGATGGGATGTGTGGGTGAAGCTGCCGCCAGCACATAAACCATGAGGGCTTCGTTCCATCCGGAAATTTTGTGATTCTTCTGCCACCCCACATTGGGAGACCAGTGCCAGTACAGGACATCCTGTCCATCTTGCGTGTACCAATCCCATTCCACCCCTTCCCACAGGGAATTGATCCGTGCGATCAGGTCTGCTTCTTCCGGGTGGATGCTGTCCAAATATTGTCTTACGGTAAGCAAGCCCTGCACCATAAAAGAGGTTTCTACCAGATCTCCCCCATCATCGTCGCTACTAAAACGGATTACTTTTCCTGAGGTGCCATTCAGCCAATGTGACCAGGCACCATGAAACCGGTCAGATTCTTCATCCAGAAAGGTGATGATCTTATTCAGGCGAGCCACTCCTTCTTCTCTGGTAATGAAACCACGTTCTATTCCCACGATGATGCCCATCAAACCAAAACCAGATCCGCCGGAAGTGACCGTTTCGCCACTCGTATTTCGTTCCCGAGCCAAACCACTCACCGGGTGACCAAAGTCCCAGAAATACTTGAAGGTCTGCTCCTGTACCTTGGTGAGCAGGGCTTCGTCTGAAATCTCGGGGAATTTCAGCGATGAATCGAGTTCAGTATAAAACGGAAGCTGGTAGCTCTCAAATTTTTTACCTGAAATGGAGGTGAGTGCAGAAGATATGAAGAGTGAATACCGCTCATAACCCTCCAGGTTTTCAGTAACGGTCATGGTAAACGTGCTGTCGGATGCACCATTGGTGACATTGAATGTCGCCGGAATGCTACCACCTGACAGGTTAATGTTGTCTTTTAGCTCTTCCAGGTCCAGCGGATCAGAAAACGTCAGCTGAAAAACTGGCAGACGACTGATGTTAATAATTCTTTGATTTTGATCGGGGGATACCCCATCAATGGTGACGCTCGATAATACCATGGGTGGGTTCTCAGTGAGGAAGGTTACCTGAAAACCTTGAAACGTCTCACCTTCGGCGCCTTTAATGTCTTTGGAAATACTAAGGGTATAAGTGGAGTTGATGGCCAACTCTTCAGAATGAGTGATAGAAATGGTTTTATCACTGTCCAGTAGCGAAAATGCCAGCTCGACGGCCTGGTCATTTTCATCGGTGAGGGTAATACTGGAAGAAACGGTGCTCTCACTGAGAGTATGAGAAAAACTGAGAATGATGCTCTTATCTACAGGCTGAGGTGCCTCAGGGTTTGCCAGCAAATTACTGGTCCCAATCCGCAAAGCAGTCAATTGCATAGTGGCAGGTGTGACACCCCCTGTGGAGTCGTCTCCGCAACCAGCCAGACTAAAAACAAAAAGGACAACCAATATAATAGGCGCGACGACATGCATACCTTTTTGTATCATGATCTGAAATACTTTTATGATTCCTAATGAATCCATGGGTCAGTAAAATGCTCCTGAAGGAGCCAGATAAGAATTAAATTAAAAGAAAAAGAGTCAGGAGCCTATGAGAACGACTCCTGACTCAACCACTATGTAACCACTAACCTAATTAAGGCTTTTCTGCATTGTAAAGCTCAGCTGCCTGAGTAGCAGAGAAAGATGCATGGAATACGCGCACGTCATCCATTTGTCCTTTGAAGTGATTGTTGTCCGGGAAACCAACAGGGTTTGCCCAATCATCTGTAACCACTCTGTTTTCGCTACCCTGAATAAAGCCAAATGCAAGTTTATTACCTGGAGCATCATTGCCATTGTAGGCCACTCCTACTGCATTGTACAGGGCATGAGTCTCTCCATAAAGATTGAAATCCTGGCTTTTTCTCAACTCACCGTTGATGTAAATCGCACCAATTTTGGTTGCTGCATCGTAGCTCACGATTACATGGGCCCACTTGTCTTTAATGATTGCGGCAAGACCCCCTGATGCAGAAACATCCTGATCGAAAGTCCATCCCTGCCATCCGAGGTTACCAGTGGTAGACCACCACAAATCCTGAACACCAGTGGTTCCTCCAGCTAGTGCATAGGTAGAAGCCAGTTTACATCCGCTGTAGTTTCCAAAGATCTCGAACTGGAAGCCATTCCACGCGCCTAAACCCATTACAAACTGTCCGCGGGTTTCATCATTGTCATTCACATCAGATCCGTCAGACTTAATCCAAAAACTCAGGGTAAAGTCATCAGTATCCATCAGTGCATCCGCACCAGGCACCTGGATCAAACTCTCGTCTCCATCGAAAGAAGCCGTACTTTCTGCCTGTCCGAATCTATCCGTTACATAAGTAATTTTGGTACGGCTATCGGCATTGAAAGCACCCATTTCGTCGGTATCATCGCCATCAAACTTCCAGTATGCTACCTGAGCGTCCGCATTTGGCGGAGTTACCTCGGCTACACCACCGGTAGAAAACGATCTGCTGGTGGCTACAAACTCACCCCCATCAGACGCCACGATAGCACCAATCGAAAGGGTATAATCTGTTCCTCTGGCTAATTCTTCTGTGGCAGTAAGCGTAACTGTAGCTCCGCTCGCTGTTACATCGGCAGTCACACCGCTGATAGAAACTGAAGTAGCACTCACTGTAGCCGCGTCCACTTCCTTAGAGAAAGTAAGGGTAACTACTAAATCTACCGGTACTCCACTTGCCGAAGTGGCACCATTCAAATCCACGCTGGTCGCTTCACCTGATAGCACATCAGTACCAGTGGCAGACACACTCACCAGGGCCAGGGCACCCGGACCTTCGTCATCGCCACAGCTGATAAAAACCATCGCACTGGCCATTAGCGCCAGCACCAATAATAACTTCATTGTTTTCATACTTACTTCATTTTAGGTTTAATAATCCTCTTTTACTTCTATTTACTTGTTATTGAATGCTCTTAATAGCCTTTATTCTGGGAGATCCTTCCTTCTGAAATATCCACCTCAGACTGGGGGATAGGAAAGAGTTCATTCTTATCCTTTACAAAACCAAGAGGTCCCAGAACGGTCTCTGCCCTATTGGTACGCACCAGGTCCCAAAATCTCAACCCCTCAAACGCCAACTCATAGTTTCTTTCATTTTCTATGGCCAACCGAAGAGCTGCCTGGTCGGTCACGGTGATATCCGGCAGAATGCCAGCGTTACCACCCCTGGCCCGCTCACGAACCTCATTGAGATAAACAAGCGCTTCCGCAGGCTTATTGTTCTCATTGAGCGCTTCAGCCGCCATCAACAGCACGTCAGCATATCGAATAATTCGCTTATTATGACCAAAAGACTCATTGGTGCCCGGTCCGGGATGCCAGATCTTCTGGTTGTACACTTCTATCTCTACAATATCTCCATCTACTCTGGTGGTGTCAGGGGTAGATGCGTCTCCGCCAGTCTCCACACCATCCAGCACTTCACCCAGGAAAATAATACTGGCATCCATCCTTGGGTCGTTGTTGGCTTGCATCATCAGGATCCAGGGGTAGGCAGGTCTGCCAAATCCCCAACCACGATTAGGCGTACCACGAATCCCCATGGTATTACCATACTGATTGCCACCCTGATCAAATGGAAAAGGCAACGCCCCAATCTCAAAGATCGACTCCACGCCAAACTCATGATCATAACTAAAGGCATCGGCAAAGTTTGGCTCCAACTCATACTGGGCAGAGGCAATAACTTCTAATGCATATTTCTCGGCATTTACAAAGTCACCATTGAACAGGTAAAGTCTGGCCAGTAGGGCCTTGGCTGCTCCCTTTGTTGCACGGCCGGCTTCATCTGCGGAGTATTCAGATTTTTCAGGGAGAAACTCTGCTGCATGCAAAAGGTCAGGATAAATCACCTGGTTGAAAATCTCCTCTGCTGAGGTCTTGGTCAGGTCCAATGCCGGATCCGTCACCAATACCAGAGGTACTGCCCCAAAACCCTGAACCAGCTGAGAATAAAAATATCCCCTTAAAAATCTGGCCTCTGCTACTATTCGCACCCGGAGTTCCTCATCCATCACGATTTCCGCATTGGGCACCTCATTGATCACAAGATTGGCTCTGCGGATTGCCTGATAAAGTGTTTTATACCATCTGTCACCTGAGCCCTCTGTGGCCGTATGGCTGAAGTTATCATACGGAGCGATGGCGGTACCATCTCCAGGATTACTTCCCTTGATCATCTGATCGCTCATGATATCCAGCAGAGGAAAACCACCGGTATGGATGTTCCAAACCCGGAGGGAGTTGTATACTCCGTTTACCGCCAGTATGGCATCAGATTCTGACTGGGGAAAAGTGCCTGCAGTCAGACTCCCCAGCAAAGGTTTTTCCAGATTTTCTTCACACGCAGAAAAGAAGAAAACAAGACCTATGAATGTATATTTTAAAGATTTCATCGCTTAAAAAGTTAAATTCAGTCCCACACTATATACTTTGGTAATGGGATAAACCCCCTTGTCTATGACCCCATCCAGAGCGCTGGATGCACCCAAATCGGGAGAATATCCGCTGAATTGTGTCTTGGTGAAAAGATTGGTGCCACGAACGTACACTTTGAGTGACTGTGCGCCCACACTATTCAAAACGGCCTGCTGGAAACTGTAAGACAAAGTGACCGTTCGCAGGCGCAGGTAAGAGCCATCTTCTATGAAATAATTGGAAGGTGTATAATTGGTTCCGCCCGAAACAGCTCTGAAATTTTCATTGGAAGGGTTGGAAGGAGTCCAGTGATCCAAAAACCTGGCTTCATAGTTCAGCAGCGAAAACCTCACGGCTTGCTTGCCATTGTAGATATCTACCCCTGTCTGCCCCTGAAAGTCAAGGCCAACCCTAAAGCCTTTGTATCCTACTTCCGTATTGAATCCATAAACCAATCCGGGTATTGAATTTCCGAGCATGATCCGATCATCGCCATCCAGTATACCATCTTCATTGGCATCCCGGTAGATCAAATCACCGACCGTCTGCCCAAAAAGATGAGGTGTAGCATCTACCTGCTGCTGTGTCTGGAATACGCCAATCGCATCATATCCATAGAAAAAACCAATGGGCTGCCCCACGGCAGTTCTGGACACCTGCTGGCCATTGCCCAAGTCACCTGCCACTATTAGTGAATCTACGCCAATGTCTTGTCCAAGCTCCAGCACCGTATTTTTCACAGTCGATCCCAAAAAGCCAAGCTTATAGTTGAAGTTGCCGATATCATCCTGCCAGTTCAGACTAAACTCAAATCCCTTGTTTTCAACAGAAGCCACATTATACACGATCTGTTGGAAAGCTCCGAGTCCTGTATAGCCTATAGGTTCCAGGTTAACCAGAATGTCATTGGTCGTCTTTACATAATAATCCATTTCGGAAACCAACCGACCGTTAAACATGTCAAAATTTAACCCTATGTCAAACTGTTCGGTCTCTTCCCATTTCAGGTTGGGATTGCCTCCGGTCGCATACGCGGCCCCTGCCACATACTGTTCATTTTGACCAAATACAGCCCCGAATGACTGATCAATCTGCGGAAACTGGGCATCATAGCTGATCTTATCATTCCCTACAATCCCCCAGCTCGCTCGAAGCTTCACGTTACCCAGAAAACTCACATCGGGAAAAAAGGCCTCTTCTGATAAATTCCAGCCGAGTGCCAACGATGGGAATACTCCATATCGGTTGTTAGGGCCAAACTTAGAAGAACCATCTCTCCTATACGTGGCGGTGAATAAATACTTATTCATCAAACTATAATTGAACCTAAACAAGTAGGACTGAATGGCAGAATGAGAGGCGTTGTTAGACACATCCTGAAGCAATGGGTCGCCATCTGACGCATCGATGTACCAGAAGGATTCCCCATCACGAAGGAGATTCTGGGCAGAACCCGATAGGAATTCAGATTTCACTCGCTGAGTGGTATAACCAGCCACGGTATTGAATCGGTGAACACCTATTTCTTTTACATAGGAAATGGTGTTTTCCCAAAGCACAAAACTGTTGTCATTGTAGCTCTGTGAAATATCGCTTGTTTCATTTTGCTGCAAGGGAGCTACGAAATACTCGGGTGTGAAACTCTTGTTTTTGCTCATTCCCAGTGAAAACTGTAAACTGGACTTCACCGAGAAGCCATCCAGAAAAGCATACTGGGCAAAAACGTTTCCTACACTTTCTATACTCTTATTGACGTTGTTGGTGTATTCAATTGCCGCCAGGGCATTTCCCCCACCCTGAACTTCGGCAAAAATTTTCTCCCCTGTCGCTGGGTCAGTGGTATAGGGCGCATCAATCGGCCAGGCCCGAAGTGCCGTATTCACAACTCCAGGACTGTTTTGCTTTTCTTTGAGTGCTACTGAGAGGCTCAACCCAATATCTAAGTTCTTGGCGATCTCGTAGTTGGTATTGATCTTGGTAGTGATTCGTTCTAATCCTGATTTGGGCAAAATGCCCTCTTGTCCGAAATAGCCCAGTCCGAAGTAATAATCTACCTTTTCACTAGCTCCCCCAAAAGAGAATGAATAGGACTGAATGGGTGCATAGTCATTGTAAATCTCATCTTGCCAGTCGGTAGAGGAGAGCTGATCTACGTTATATGGGCCTGGCTCGGTTAAGTCAATGTCATTGACATACTGACCAAACTCCTTACCATTCATCAAATCAATTTTATTGGCAACCACCTGCCAACCCAGCTCAGCGTTAAAGTTAATTCTCGGAGCACCTTGCGCTCCCCGCTTGGTGGTAATGATGATCACCCCATTGCTACCCCTCGAACCAAAAATGGCGGTAGCCGAAGCATCCTTCAGCACCTCTACTGACTCGATATCATTGGCATTCAAGAAATCCAACGGTGTACCGGAGCCGCTGTTATCAGAAACCCCTTTCTCTATAATCACACCATCCACCACAAAGAGGGGGTTGTTGTTGTTGAGGGTAGTTACCCCTCTCAGTCTAACCACCGGAGTGGCTCCAGGATCTCCACTGGGACTCAATACCTGAAGTCCCGATACCTTTCCCTGAAGGGCCTGAACCGGGCTGGCATTGGGCACTTTGAGTAAATCCTCGCCCTTCACTGAGGCCACTGCTCCCGTGAGGTCACTCTTGCGGACCGATCCATAACCCATCACTACCACTTCTTCCAGTTCAGAAAAATCTATATCCAATGTAGCGTTAATGACGCTTTGGTTATTCACCCGCACTTCTTTGGATGAATAACCCAAATAGGTAAAAACCAAAACAGCCTCCGAACCGGAGACCATCAATTGATAATTACCCTCCAAATCCGTTACGGTACCATTGGTGGTCCCCTTCTCAATGATCGTGGCTCCGATCAGCGCTTCTTTGGTCTCAGAATCCAGGAGTGTCCCACTAATTTTAAAATCCTGTGCATCCGTATAGCTGGATGCAGAAACCATTGCGATAATGATAATAAATAGCTTAGTAAACTGCCTCATATTATAAAGTTGTCAATGAGATAACGATTGCATCTATGCAACTTTAGAGGTTTTTCTAGCTATTTCAAAAAAATTATCATTTTCACATCCATGAATAATACAATAATTAACGGAAAATATCAATCACAAAAAACGAGTAGCGTATCGCTTGAATCACATTAAAAATATTTTGATAAAAAATCAAAAACAATTTTTACAAATCCAAAGATCGTTTCGATCACAATCATAACCCACCAAAAAAAATCTTTATTTAATCCAATAATTATTTTTGACTAGAAACAAAATCCTCAAGGTTTTTGAAAATTTCATGAAGGGTGCGCTTTTCTTCTTCAGTCAGTGCCTTAATTCGCTTTTTGAAATCTGAAATGGTGTTTCTTCTCAATTCCAGCATCTCGGCAAATTCTACCAGTGAGTATTGGTCTTTATTGAAACTATCGTAAAGGATGTAGAAGGCCTTCTCCAGGGGAAATTTGATCCCATGAAATAGCGTTTTGGTGGTGGGCGACTCCTGATAACCGCATTTAGAACACCTTCTGCTAAATGGGGCCGATCCCTCACTGTATACCGTGTTGTTACACCTGGCACAGCTATAGTGGCTTCTCCATTTGAGATTACTCAAGGCCCTCAGGCAATCGTTCTTGTCAGAAAAGACTTCAATAAATTCCCTATAAGTGAGTTCCTTGTTTTGAAGACGCTCCATCTGTATGGACTTAATGTTATTTCTAAGTCTCCAGTTATCCAGATCCAGTAGGGAATTGATTTCGGAGATCTCCACTTTTTGCTGAGAGAGCAGCGTGTTTTTCTCCTTCAGCTCTGCAGTACGTTGCTCCACCAACGACTCCAGCTGAGCATTCATACGATCTTTCAGTTTTGCATTCTCCTCGTGCTGCAAAATGATTCGCTTATGCGCCCGGTCCCGATTTTCTTTCAAAATCCTCACCCGATCGCTCAATGCAAACGAGAGGAAGAGCATCTCAAAAACAAAACATATATGAAGGCTATAATAAGTCAGGGTGGTGAATGGGATAAAGGAAAGCATCAGCATGGCCTTCAGGATAAACCCAAGAAAGAGAACTCCAAAAGCAACAATGAAAAAGCGGGCCGGCTTATACCCTCTGTTGAATACAGAGATACTTCCTGCGAAAATGATGATCAGGGGAATCAATTCGATGTTTCGATTCTGAAATATGCTATGATCGAAAAAGAGCGCATAGCCGAAAAGAAGAATTCTCAAACCAAATACCACATTCAATAAGGTATTGATTTTTGGGGCCCTGATTTTGAGGCTCAAAAATTTCTTGGAGAACAGGATCGCCCAGAAAATAATGGCAAACAGAGAAACCCCGTGAGCCACCTGATTCCATTCAGGACTATTGCGCCACAGGTATTGATACCCAACCCCATCCACACTCATGGCAAACACCCCCACACTGATGATATAAAAGGTGTAGTACAAGTACTTAATCTCCCTCATGGCCGAATAGATCAGCATATTATAAAGAGAGATGATCAGAATCATACCATAAAAAATACCGTAGAGATAATACTCTGCAAGCGCATATTCCACAAACCGATTGTAGCTTCTGATGCCCACCCTAATGTCTGCATACTCATGACTCACCACCCGGAAATACAGCAGATACTCACCCGATCCGGTCAGTTGAATTTCAAAGTTCTTGTGGGCCATGGGTTTCTCCTTAAAAGGAAGCATATCACCCATGACATATTCTTTAAAAGGCTTCCCCTCATGGCTCAAATACACCTGCAGTGTATCGATGGTCTGATCAAAAAATTCCAGCAGGTAGTTGGTTTCCCCTTCAGGGATGACCAATTTGATCTTCATCCAGTATGCAGATCCTGTGTTGTAATCCTGAGGGGTAAAATTCAGGTTCTTGTTGAACTTGGTTTGAAAATCTGTCGCAGACACATCCTCAAAGGTGAGTGTGGTAAACCGGTCTTCGTAAAACTCTATGTCCCTGATCTTCAATTGCAGCTCGTGCGTACCAGGAGCGATCACCACGGGTGCGGCATAAAGAAGCAAATGAAACCACAGATAAATCATAACATCAGTACAAAGGAGACCTTAAAGATAACCAACAAGAATTTCCCGGTATTTGTCCTCAATAAAACTATTTAAGACAGAAACGCATTAATGAAGAGAGACATAAGTTTGAGGTCAGAAATCCCTTGATTAACATTGCACCAGAATTCTTAAGTTAGGTAATGGAGATAAGCAGAGACAATATATTAATTGCATTAAGTGAAGTTCAGGATCCGGATCTCAAGAAAGACCTGGTCACGCTGAATATGATTCATAATATCCAGACAGGCGAAAAAGCAATCAAATTTACTGTGATGCTTACCACTCCCGCCTGTCCACTGAAAGAACTCATCAGAAAAGATTGCGAAAAAGCCATTACCAAGCATTTTGGTGAAGAAGTGGCGGTGGAGATAGAGATGTCCAGTACCGTGACCACTGTTCGTCAGAATGCGCCTATGTTACCAGGAGTTAAAAACATTATAGCCGTAGCCTCCGGCAAAGGCGGTGTGGGTAAATCTACTGTGGCTGCCAACCTGGCTGTGGCTCTGGCCAAAACCGGAGCCTCTGTGGGATTGATTGATGCCGATATTTTTGGCCCCTCTGTACCTACCATGTTCAATTGTGAATTTGAACAGCCCAGCGTCACGCAGGTCAATGGTCAGAATAAAATCATCCCCATCGAGCAGTACGGTGTTAAACTAATGTCTATAGGCTTCCTGGCACCACCAGAAAATGCAGTAGTCTGGAGAGGCCCCATGGCCAGCTCTGCGCTGAAGCAGTTTCTTGGAGATACCGTATGGGGTGACCTGGACTACCTCCTGATCGATCTACCTCCAGGCACAAGTGATATCCACCTTACCCTCGTCCAGAGCGTACCCGTCACCGGGGCCATTGTGGTCACCACACCTCAAAAAGTAGCCTTGGCCGATGCTCAAAAAGGGATTGCGATGTTCAGACAACCACAGATCAACGTACCTGTTTTGGGCGTAGTGGAGAACATGGCATATTTCACTCCTGAGGAACTTCCCGATAATAAGTACTATATTTTCGGTGAAAATGGAGGCAAGCGGCTGGCTGATAAATTCAATATTCCGCTGCTCGGGCAGATTCCACTGGTGCAAAGCATCCGCGAAAGTGGAGATGCAGGCTATCCGGCTGTACTCAAAGATGATGTGACCGCTGAGGCATTCCGAGATTTATCTCAATCGTTGGCCCAGCAGGTGGCCATCAGAAATGCTTCTGAAGCAAAGACTAAAAAAGTAGAAATAAACGTTTAAAACATGGCTGATCTTGAATTATTGGAAAAAATAGAGTCTGCACTGGACACTATAAGACCGTATCTGGAGGCCGATGGTGGTAACGTGAAAATACTGGAAGTGACGGATGAACAAATCGTCAAGCTCGAACTCCTGGGCAACTGTGGTTCCTGCCCTATGTCTACGATGACCCTCAGGGCCGGAGTGGAAGAGGCTATTAAAAGAGCGATCCCTGAGATCAGAGGGGTTGAGGCCATCAACATCACCACCCCGGACGATCCCCGTGCCAAATTACCTGAAACAATGATGTAAAATGCGGGGGTTACTACTGTTCTTGCTGCTGTTTTCCTTTGGCATAAGTAAAGGACAGGAGAGATGTGCTACCAATCAACTGAATGCCAATGTCCAGCGAACGGAAGTTCAATCCGACTTTGAAGGCTGGTTGAAAAAGCGGATTCAGGAAAAGAAAGCACAACAGGCTGTTTCCCCACGACGAGCCACGGCCTATCAAATCCCGGTGGTTTTCCACATTATACATGATGGTAGTCCGGTAGGCTCCGGCTCCAACATCTCCGACGATAAAATACTGGAGCAGCTGCAGATCATCAACGAAGATTTTAACCGAACAAATGCAGACGCCTCTGAAACACCCGCTGAGTATCAGGATGTGGCCGCTGATGCTGAAATCGAGTTTATCTTGGCCAAACAAGATCCTGAAGGCCTGCCTACCAGTGGCATAGTGAGACTTCAGGGCTCCAAGTCGACCTACAGCCCTTCAGAGGATGCGCTGCTGACCTCAGAAAGTTACTGGCCTCAAAATGACTACCTCAATATCTATGTTACGGATTTGAGTCAGGGCAACCTCGGCTATGCTCAGTTTCCATTTTCGAACCTCCCGGGCATCGCCTCAGAGCTGGAAAACTATAAGTCCACAGACGGTGTGGTGCTGGATTATGCCTGGACCGGCAACAATGAAAACACAGGCAGCTTTGATAGCAAAGGACGCACAGCCACCCACGAAATAGGTCATTACCTTGGCTTACGACACATTTGGGGGGATGGAGGCTGTGGCGTTGATGACTTCTGTGAAGACACCCCTCCTGCCTCAGGTTCGTCCACAGGTTGTCCCAAAAACAAGATCTCCTGCGAAACGAAAGACATGATCCAAAACTTCATGGATTACACAGATGATGTGTGCATGAACCTATTCACCACCTGCCAAAAACTCAGAATGCACACGGTATTGGAAGAGAGTCCGAGAAGGGCTTCGCTCCTCACCTCTCCTGGCCTCAAAGAGCCTGTACTGACCAATAATGACCTGGGCATACGATCGGCCATAGCCCCCACCCAATCACAGTGTACCAGTATGGTAACACCGGGCGTACAGGTGAGAAATTACGGTCTCAACCCCATCACTGCTTTCAAAGTATCTCTTTTCCATGAGGGTGTGCTTCAGGAAACCCTCACCTCCAACGTCCCTTTGACCACCGGCGAAACAACTGAAATCAATTTCACACCCCTATTTTTAGATGACCAGGATGCCAACGAACTCACTTTTGTAGTCACTCAGGTAAATGGCGGCCCCGATGGAAACGATCAGAACAACAGCCTCACAGTTACCATTGCACCATTTCTCCCCAAAGTGGTTCCGTTTTTTGAGGATTTTGAAGAAAGCACCAATTATTATAAGATTACAGAAACCGGAGCGCAATCTGCCTGGATGTACACCACCGCCCCTGACTCTACGCCTTCCAATCAGGCCGCCGTGCTTCCTTTTTACAATCAGACAGCCAACTTCGGCTATCAAGATTTCCTGATCACGCCAACCCTGGATTTCTCCGCACTCACATCGGTACAGCTGGACTTCCGCTACGCATATGCTTCCCGTTTTTCGGAAAACCTGGACGGGCTGATTGTATTAGTCTCTACCAACTGCGGCCAGGACTTTCTCCTGCAGAATATGGTTTTTGAGCGCTATGGCAAAAACCTGCGCACCGCTGGCACCAGTGATTTTAGTTTCATCCCGGACGAGCTATCGGACTGGGAAAGTGTCAACCTCAACCTGACCAAATTTGCCGGAGAAGAGCAGGTGCAAATAGCCTTTGCTGGGGTCAATGGTGGAGGAAATAACATCTATCTGGACAACATATCAGTGACATCAGCCAACCTCCTCGCGTATGATATTGGGATCAAATCTGTGGAAAACCTGCCTGTGGTCAGCTGTGAACAGTCGGCCTTCCCCCTGGTGGAGATTAAAAACTATGGCTATGAAAACGTGAGAGACATTGAGTTTCAGGTAGAAGTGAATGGAGTTACCTTTATGGAAGAATTTCACGACCTTTTCTTGCCTTCAGGGCATTCTGAAACCTTTATGGTGAACACCTCTGATTTTATGACAGACGGGTCCAACGAGTTTATCTTCACCATTAGTCAGGTCAACGGACGGCAGGACGAGCAGGCCTCCAATGATCAGAAAATATTTTATGGGCTGGTGAATGACACAGAAGATGCCATCCCCGTTCAGGAAACTTTTGAAAATCAAAGCTGGATCGTTGTGGACCCCACCGGGGTACCCCTCTTCGAAGTATTGCGGGTGAATGGAGACACCGTACTTGCTTCTATGAGCTACGGCAATGAAACGGTCAGTAAGAGCTATCTGATTTCACCCACCCTCAAAACCGGCCCTTACAACCAGGGAGCCATTCGGTTCGACTACTCCTATGGACAGCGTACGGGATTTAATGACAACCTGAAAGTACTCCTGTCCCTGAATTGTGGAAAAACTTTTGAAAAAGAGCTCCTCAGCCTCAACTCCGAGCAGCTGGCAGTGAAGGTGAGCAATACCGAATGGGTACCCGAATCCAGGGAAGACTGGAAAACTGCCTTTATTGATATCACGGAGTATATGAACTGGCCCGAACTAAGAATTGCCTTGGTCTTCTCCAACGGAAATGGCAACCGACTTTATCTGGACAATATCAACGTGCTCACCACCAATGACCCGGGACTCCCGGAGTTTCAAAATCAGGTACAGCTTTATCCAAATCCGGCTACTACAGAATTTAATGTGGCATTTAACCTTCCGGAAAGGCAAAAGGTTAACCTCCAGCTCATAGACATTAGCGGTAAAGTGTTATTTGATCAGGACTTCAGCAACATCATCAACCAAACAATCAACCTCAAAGCGCCCTCTCAAAGTGGCTTCTACATTCTTCATGTAACCGGCCAGGAGATTAGCTACACCAAAAGATTGTTTATCAGACAATAGAAATCCCAAATCAGGTTAATTTTACCGCCCATGAGGATAGGAATTATTTTTGGAGGTCAGTCTCGCGAAAGAGAGATTTCATTTGCCGGCGGACGTACCGTCTACGATAATCTAAACAAAACACTTTTTACTCCAGTACCCATATTCATTGATAGTCTGGGCAACTTCATACTCCTTGACTGGCAGTACCTTTACAAAGGCACCATCAGGGATTTCTATCCATCTGCCGAGCATCTACCTCACAGCCCACACTTCTTTCAGGTATACTCCGAGTCGCTGCAGAATGAGCCAGACCGACTGGAGAAGAGCATGGCGGCTGTTGGACAGAAAATTACCCCTGACCAGCTTTCAAAGCACATAGATTTCGCTTTTCTGGCCCTGCATGGGCCCTATGGTGAAGATGGAAACATCCAAGGCATTCTGGAGTGGTACGGCATTCCCTATTCGGGAGCAGGCATATTACCCAGCAGCATCGGCATTGACAAAGAAGTACAAAAACGTGTCCTGAAAACTGCCGGTTTTGAAACGCCAAAAAGTACTTCCATCGAACGTTCCCAGTGGCTAAACAGCCAAAGTGCAGTTATCCAAAACCTGGAGCGAGAGTTTAGCTACCCGATGGTGATCAAAGCGCCCCATCAGGGCTCCTCCATAGGTGTAAGCATCGCGCAAGACAAGAATTCTTTGCTCGCCGGGCTTAATCGGTCGTTTTTCATTGAAAGCATCGACATAGCCAGCTGGAAAGCTAAGTCAGATGAGCAAAAACGCAACTTTCTCGTCACGTTTACGGACATCAGAGAAGGTCTCGGATTCCCGGTTCTGGTTGATGGAAAGATGGTCTATCATCCTGAAAACCTCTGGGAGTTACTGGATCAAAGTAAGGAAAGCACCCTCAAACTTGAGTCTCCCAATGGAGAAGCACTCGTACTGGTAGAATCATTCATTGAAGGCCGGGAGTTTTCGTGTATTGTCATTGAAGATGAGACTGGCGCTCCCATGGCCCTGCCACCTACGGAAATCAAAAAACGAACAGACCTTTTCGATTACCGATCCAAATACCTGCCCGGAATTAGCCGCAAGATTACGCCAATCGATCTGCCCGATCAGGACATTGAGAGGATCATGAGGAAATCTGAGGCCCTTTTCACCGCCCTGCACAGCCAGGTATATGCCCGAATTGATGGCTTTTTCACGGCTGAGGGTGACATCTTTCTGAACGATCCTAACACTACTTCGGGTATGCTGCCGTCTTCCTTCTTTTTCCATCAGGCAGCGGAAATCGGCTTCAATCCATCACAGTTTCTGACCTATATCATTTCCAGAAGTATATCAGCTAGACTGAATGCCGGGAAAAAGATCTATCACCTACTGACACTGGCACAAACCCTGCGCACCAGCCTGCAACAGGCCGCTGCCCATCAGGGTGAGAAAATCAAAGTAGCGGTGATCATGGGTGGGTTCTCCTCTGAAAGACACATCAGTGTAGAGAGTGGACGAAACATCTATGAAAAATTGGCCTCATCAGGCAAATACCTGCCCATCCCAATTTTCCTGACTGGTGATGAAACCAAACACTTGCTCTATCAGCTCCCCATCAACATCATGCTGAAGGACAATGCCGATGATATCCGTGAAAAAATCACACATCACAGTGAGGTCACACACCCGGTCATTGCTGAGATCAGAAGAAAAGCACATCATCTCATGGAGCAGTTTGCCTATGAGGAAGCCCTGCAGTTGGAATCTCTCACTTATGACGAACTGGCAACGCGTGTAGATTTTGCTTTTATCGCTTTGCATGGCAGACCCGGAGAAGATGGTGCGGTGCAGGAGCAACTGGAACTGAGAGACGTCCCCTACAATGGATCCGGAGTGGAAAGCTCCAAGATCTCCATCAACAAATACGACACGAATGAGCTCCTCCGGGCCAATGGGATCCTGGTGGCCGATCACATGCTGGTCTATCAGGAAGAATATCAACAAAACCCTGAGAAAATCATCGAATCCATCACCTCCCGATTTAGTCTGCCGCTCATTGCCAAACCAGCAGATGATGGTTGCTCCTCTGCCGTAAAGAAGATCAAAACCCGTGAAGAGTTGATCGCTTTCGCTGAAATGATGTTTAGAACGCAGGAGGCTTTCCTGCCTGAACCAATGAGAACCCTGAACCTCAAGGCCAATGAAGAGTTTCCTCAGAAAAACTTCTTTTTGGTAGAGTCACTCATCAGTGCGGAAGGCGCGGATAAATTTCTGGAGATTACAGGTGGCATGCTCACTCATCTTCAGCCAGATGGTAGTCTGAGTTACGAAGTTTTTGAGCCTTCTGAAGCCCTGGCATCCGGCGAAGTGCTTTCCCTCGAGGAAAAATTTCTGGCTGGTGAAGGTCAAAACATCACCCCTGCCCGATTTGCAGACACAGCGGAAGGTTATGCGGCCATTGCCAAGTCGGTAAAAGAGACCCTGGAGAAAACGGCAAGGACCATTCAGGTAGAGGGCTACTGCCGGATCGACGCCTTTGTGCGAATCTCTGGACAGCAAGCAGACACCATCATCATTGAGATCAATTCGCTGCCCGGCATGACACCCGCCACCGCTATTTTTCATCAGGCAGCACTCAATAATATGAAACCATATGAGTTTATAGACCAAATCATTCAATATGGGTTTGCCAGACATCAGGTGGAAAAATGATAAGCCCTCAATGAAAGATTTACAGTTTGTTTATCTTCGATTTTCAACAAGACCAGAACTTATAGATATCTATGTCCATTTTTAAAGTCAACTCCTGGAAAGACCTGGCGCTCCACGCTTTCATCATCATTGGTTTGGGGGTTGTTTTCATCTTCATTTTCTTTTTTATCTACCTTCCTATGAGCACCAATCACGGGGAGACCATCACTGTACCGGATGTACGCGGCATCACACTGGATGAGCTGGATGACTTCCTGGGAATGCGTGACCTTCGCTATGAAGTCACGGCAGATTCGGGATTTTCAGCCAATCTGCCCCCGCTGGCAGTATTGAAGCAATTTCCTCAGCCCAATGCCAAGGTGAAGGAAAACAGAAAAATCTATGTAACACTGAATGCCGAAAGGGCTCCACTGGTAAGAATGCCGAAACTTGTAAGCGGATCGGTAAAAAATGCTCAACTGGTACTCAAAACATACGACCTGGAACTGGGAGAAATTACCTATGTACCAGACCTGGCCCTTAATTATGTGCTGGAGCAAAGAACGGATGGGCGTGAGGTACTAGAGGGCGAGCGCATCCCAAAAGGCTCCATCATCGATCTTGTAGTGGGTGATGGGCTAGGAAAACAGTCGCTGGAATCGCCCAACCTGATCGGACTGGATCTGGAAAGTGCTCAGTTTGCCATAGTCGGTTCCGGATTAAAAATAGGCGAAACTAAGTACGAGAAGGAAGGTGTGGCCGTTATAGAGACCGAAATGGAAGACGGAACTTTCACCTACAAAGAACAAAAAGTATCTCCGGGAGCAGTATTCAAGCAAAGACCCAGCGCCGGGATACGCATGCGTCTGGGTCAGATGGTAGATCTTTGGGTCTACAGTCCGGACTCGCTCAATACCAATCCTACCCTACTGGATCAATAGTGCGCATCTACCTATATAGCATCCTTTTCATACTGGCCAGTGCCGGTCAGGCTCAGTTTGCGATCAAGGGCATACAAAACTCCCATCATCGTCCACTCCGAACAACTGCCCCCGAATACCCGCGAACACTTCCGTTTTGGGATGATTTTTCCACCTCGGATGGCACACCAGATACGCTCCTGTGGATCACAGGTGGGGATGTTTTTGTGAATGCCACCCTGGGCCAAAATCCGCCCACTTATCGGGTGGCGACGTTTGATGGATTGAAAGGAAACGGCCTGGCGCACGACATAGCCAATGGCTTCAACGGGCCAGCAGACAGCCTTATTTCTCAGCCCATTGACCTCAGTCAAGTCAGTAATTTCAAAAAGACCACCGTCTATCTCAGCTTCTATTGGCAGGCCAAAGGCAATGGGGAGCTCCCTGACGAAAAGGACTCCATTCGTGTACAGTTTACCACTGTGGATTCTCTATGGGTGACCCAGTGGGTACAGGTTGGAGGTCCAGAGAACGTATCCGATTACTTTCAGCAGGTGATCATCCCGGTTTCAGGTAATGAGTTTTTTCATGAGCGATTTCAGTTCAAGTTTCAGGCATTCAGCAGCCTGAAAGGCCCTTTTGACACCTGGCACATTGATTATGTCTACCTCAATCAGGACAGACATGAAAACGATCTTTCACATTTCGACAGAAGTCTGTCGGGAAGTCCCTCGCCCCTGTTTTCGCCCTACTACGAAGTTCCCGCAGATCATTTCTTTAGAGACCCGGCCAAATACCTGAGTGTACAAAGTGTACTGGCTACCAACCTGGATGCAGAAACGGCCGTGGGCCATCCGCTGGATTACTATTATCAACTGGAAAACCTTACCACAGGTGAAGTTTATGACTTATCATCTATGGGAAACGGGGGCCTTGGTGGTCTCGATCCGCTGGAATACAGAAACATCCTGGGACCTTCTGATATCGACATTGAGGCTTACAATACCCCGCTGGACTCTCAGGTGATCATGTCCACGTTTTATTACGAAACCGGCGACAAGAACCTGTTTGAAGTAGTAAATGGAGTAGACACGGTGTTTCTGCCTGTCAATCTGAAAGTGAATGACACCATACGCACCCGCTATACGCTGCATAATCACTATGCCTATGATGATGGTACTGCAGAATTCTCCGCTGCCATCAACCTGCTAAAGGGGCAGGTAGCTGTTAAATTTGCTCTGGAAGCAGCTGACACGCTTACACATGTGGATATCTACTTTCCTAACATTGCACCTGACCCATCCGGAAGCTCCGTGGACATCCTGGTTTGGGATCGCCTGGACGATGCCAGGATACTTTCCAGACAACCCTATACAATCCAAAGTCCAACCGGACTCAACCAATTTACCCGAATCAAACTCAGCCAGCCGGTACTCACCAGAGATACTGTATATGTGGGCTATCAGCAGTTTACGGACAATTACCTGGGTGTGGGATTTGATAGGAATAATGCCATTGCCAGCAACAATATCTACACCAACGTAACGGGTGTTTGGGAGCAGAATACCCGACTTAGCGGAGTACTCATGATTCGGCCCGTATTTGAGTTTGATTCCACTTTTATCCTCAGTACCCCCGGTACTCCACTCCCTGCGATCACGGCCTATCCCAATCCCTGCAAGGGCACCCTAAGCATCAATGGGAACTTCGATCAACTAACTGTTTTTAATCTTTCAGGCCAGACGGTCTATTCATCTGATAAGCGGTCATCTTATGATCTTTCATTTTTGGAGGATGGGATATATTTGCTAAAAATAAACAGCAACAATTCCATTACTACCCAAAAACTGATCATCAGGAAATGAATGACATTACCCCGGAAGAATTAAAATCGAGACTCGAAAAGGGTGAAACCCTACCCCTATTCGATGTGCGAGAGGATTGGGAATACGACGAATCCAATATTGGTGCCGAGCTTCTGCCTCTTGCGAGTATACCCCTCAGGCTCAAAGAGCTGGAACCGCTGAAGACGAAAGAAGTGATCGTGCACTGCAAAAGCGGATCCAGAAGTCATCAGGCAAAAAAATACCTCTCCAAACAGGGCTTCAGACAGGTGAGATCACTCATCGGAGGCATAGAAGCATACCTAAACAACCAAAAATGAAGAACTTATTGATCGTAACATTGATAGCGGCAAGCTCCTCGGCCTATGCACAGTTTCCTTGTGAAAACGGCATGTCAGACGGCACCTACCCCTGCAATCAAATCACACTGATGGGCCATCTGGCACCAGAGGAAATAGATGCTGTAGAGCATCATGGAAATTACCTCAATGACATTTGGGGGTGGACAGACGCTGAGTCCGGGAGTGAATATGCACTGGTTGGCCTGGTGGACGGAGTAGCTTTTGTGGATGTGACCGTGCCTACCAACCCTGTATACTTAGGCAAGTTACAGGAGAGTGCCACCTCCAATGGACGAGTGAGCAGAATTGGAGATGTGCAACATGGAAAATCGAGCTGGCGTGACATCAAAACTTTCAAAAATCACGCCTTCATAGTCAGCGACGTAAATGGAGCGCATGGCATGCAGGTATTGGACCTGACCAAACTCAGGGGACTGGATGGCAGCACCACCGTAAAATTCAAAGCTGATGCCCAGTATGAAGAATTCGGATCTGCGCATAACATTGTGATCAACGAGGAAACCGGTTTTGCCTATGTAGTCGGGGTATCTGATGGTGGCACAAAATGCAGCGGCGGCCTGCATGTCATTGACATCAACGACCCCAAGAATCCTGCATTTGTGGCTTGCTTTAGCACTGATGGATATACCCATGATGCCCAATGTGTCATTTACCAGGGACCAGACGCTGACTATCAGGGTCAGGAAATATGCTTCAACTCCAACGAAGACACTTTTACCATTGTGAATGTGGATGACAAGGACAACATGTCAATGATCAGCCGCACCGGATATGATCAGGTTTCTTATACTCACCAGGGATGGCTCTCAGAGGATCATCGCTTTTTCCTATCAAATGACGAGTTAGATGAAAATGCTTTTGGGTTCAACCCACGCACACTCATCTGGAATATAGAAGATCTGGATGCGCCGGTGCTTATTGGTGAATATTATAACAATGCGGCGGCCATAGACCACAACCTGTATACCCACAATGGACTGGCTTTTGAATCCAATTATTTCAGTGGCCTGAGGGTACTGGATTTAGCCCAGGTGGCTGATGGCAAACTCAGAGAACGAGCATTCTTTGACACGTACCCAGACGCTGATGCCATTGAATTTGGCGGTACCTGGAGCAATTACCCCTATTTCGAAAGTGGCACAATCATCGTATCCGACATGAACAACGGACTGTTTGTCTTACAGCTCGATTTGGAGGAGGACATCATAGCCACTCACCCTGCCGATATGGAAGGGTGTGAGAATGAAGAACTCTCATTTGTGGTGGCCGCAACAGGCACTACCAACTCCTATCAATGGCAGCGGTTTGACGGTAAGACATATGTCAACCTCACGAACAACGATCAAGTGAGTGGCGCTCAAACCAATGAGCTAAAAATCATGGCTCAAAATAACTACCAGGGAGATATTCTGAGATGTAAAATCACGGAGACCAATGGTACCATTCACTACACTTTTCCTACCTCTTATGAGATCAAGGGAGAACCTCTGGAGGTAGCGTTCAGCTTTGAGGAGACCACACCGGGTTCCGTGCAGTTCACCAATGAGAGTACTGGCGCCCAATCCTACTCCTGGGATTTTGGGGATGGTAGCACCTCCGATGAGGAGAACCCGATTCATACATTCGAATATGGAGTCTTTAATGTAACCCTCACTGTGACCAACGAGTGTGAAACAGCTGAGCTGACCAAGGAGACCTTTGTGGTAACAGGACTGGATGATGAATCAAAGTATTTCAATGTATTCCCAAACCCCTCCTCAGACCTGGTCAATGTTTTCAGTCAGGAGAGCGGAATGCTGGAGATCCGGGATACGTCTGGTAAACTCACACATGAGCAAACTATTACACGTGGCGCTCATGCTATTGGACTCAATCACTTGCGAAAAGGGATTTACTTTATTTCCATCCGTACACCAGAAACCTTTGTGGTGAAGAAGCTCATCATTCAGTAATCAACTCTGGTATATCCAATATAAAGGGCTGGGGGCTAAAGCATAATATGAAAATGATCAGTGCTACCCAGCCCAATAATTTCCTTTCTGTAGAGAGGGGCGTATTGTCAAGCACCGGAGGATGTACTACCCCCATAAATCTGCCCAGGAGCAAGCCAAACAAAAGCCAGCCACTATAGCCTTCCCACTGAAAGAGGTAATGCACAATAAACTGCGCAGAAAACATAATGGCCGCAAACATCCACCGATCCTGCCTGCTCTTAAACATGCTGGCAGAGCAGATAAATAGAAAATATAAATAGGCCCCTATCAAGATCAGAAAGTGTAAGGAACTCTCCAGTCCTACATCGGCCATATCCTGAATACTAATCAGCCCAAGACCTGCATAAAACAAGAAGATGGAAAACAAGACCTTCGACACTTTTTCATGCCGCCTGGCCCCTATCAGGCCGAACAGAATATGTCCACCATCCAGCTGACCAATAGGTAGCAAGTTGAGTGCCGTAAAGAACAGTGCCAGGTAGCCCGCCAGTAACAGGGGATAGTGGATAATCTCATTGTCATGAGGCATCCTGGCCGGGTCCGCTACATATTCCTCAAAGAGCCAAAAAATAGCATTGGAGCCAAACCGAAATGAGGCTGTGCTGTCATTGTCATACACATGATCGGCATAGTCCAGTCCATACTGCTCATACTCCGGATGCACCTGATAGATGTACTCTGGCTCAGGCAGATTGGCAAAACCATACCAAATCACCCCAATGGCAATCACAAAACCAGCCAGCGGACCAGAAATCCCCACATCAAAATAATGTTTCAGGCTATAAATATGATCCTTGATTCGAATAAATGCGCCCATGGTTCCAAAAGATGGGGAGAGAATAAAACCCAGCCACATGGGGATGTAGTATGGGAGCGTAACCCGAATATTGTGATGGCGTGCCGTAAAGTAGTGGCCAAACTCGTGAAACGTGAGGATCAGCAGAAACGGGATGGAAAACTGAAAGCCACCCATGAATTCGTCCCAGGTCATCAATAAATCCTCGTCCACCCACAGTACATATTTGGAGTACATCCACTCGGCGCCAGCCAGTGTGGTGGTGATGATCGTCAGTAAAAAAAGCCCAATATGAATGAGAAGCTGCTTGTGTTTTTTAATCATGAATGAGAATTTCGAATATCTGATCGGGGAACTGTACCTGCTCTGCATTGATACCAACTCCTCTGGCTGCTTCTATGTTTTCTATTTTATCATCCAGAAAAAGTGACCGCTTCGGATCAAAACCCTGATCTTCTATGATGAACTCGTAAATGTCGGCATTGGGCTTCCGGTAGCCAATCAAATGCGAATAGTAAGCCGTATGGGAAAAGTCCTTCATTGGCTTGCCTGCCAGGCTTATCACCATGGAGTCGAAGTATCGTTCGTGCATGGCGTTGGTGTTGCTGAGGATGAGTACCCGGTGAGTTTCCATGAGCTTCTGCATCAGCTCCAGGCGACCGGACGATATTCCTTTAATCATCAGGTTCCAGGCATACTCAAAGTCTGAGAGGGAAATCTGAGAATCAAAAAGCTGATTGATCTCATCGACAAACTGAGCATCGTCGATCTGGCCTGTTTCGTAGCGGTACAAATACGGGGAACCTACAATCAGCTCCCTCAGGTCCTTGCCACGACCGCTGGTCAGGCGGGAAAACTCCTCAATCACGGCCTGTGGGTCCAGGTCTACAATGACCTCCCCCAGGTCGAAAATAATTGTATCAATTTCTGATAGTCTCTTTGGCACTTCGTTGTTTAATTAGCGGCAAATATCTAATATTGCACCTCCAAAACAAAGACAGTCGTAAGGCTGTTTTTTGTTACAGTGCATCGAGCCGAAAGCGAGAAAGTGCTGGTTCGAGCTGACATCTCGAATAGAAAAAAACTGTAGGGCCTATAGCTCAGTTGGTTAGAGCACCTGACTCATAATCAGGTGGTCCCTGGTTCGAGCCCAGGTGGGCCCACAAACCTTAACCTCCGTCAGTTTTGACGGAGGTTTTTTTTATGGCTAAAAATTGGCCCATAAGCCTAACACAACCAAAAGATTTGCGCGTTTCGCTTTCCTGAATACACCTGACCCGATTTACTCCATTGTACCTGTCATGGCTAGCCTGGTGAACCATCAACTCAGTTCATTCCGGTTTTGGGCGGAACGTAGCGACGGACAAATACCCGAATATCGGATCAAGCACAGAGATTACTTGATCCGAAAAGTTTGCCGAGACTAAGTCACTACGTAGTAAAGGGGACGGTAAGGTGTAAGCTCTATGTAGAAACACATTATAATCTCATTTTGGAAACAACAATCGTGCAGAGTATTTAGAGCGACCATGAGTTGCTGCTAACCTCATTTTTAAAAATTACACCGTTTTTTAGAATACTTGACTTTCTACCTATTGCGCAGCCTACTATATTTGTTGGGAACTAAGAATCGAAATGTCAATAAAAGCTACCGTCAGCATCCTGTTTTTTTTCATTGGTCTTCATTTTTTGGTCGCGCAGGAATGGATCGAAACTGATATTGTAGCTCCAGACCTACATCCTGATTTAGTCGCTGATTTCGCTAATAACATGATCGTTTACAAAGACTTCCTTTTAGTAAGTGCTCCCCGAGCGCTAAATGGAAAGTATAGTAGCGGGTCGGCAGCTCTTTATGAGTACCAGAGTGGGCGTTGGATACAGAAAACAAGGTTATACTCAGAGGAGTTATACTCAGAGGATTCTTACATCCGAGGATTTTCTCTTGGAATGGCAATGAATGATTCAATCATCGTGATTGGAGCACCTGAGTCAAATCTTAATGATCTCCATATGGTGGGTACGGTGCACGTGTTTACCCGCTCCTCCAACGATTGGTCTGCTTTTAAACAATATACCATTTATCCTTCAGATACAATTTCGTCAAGGAGATTCGGAGCGTCTTTACATCTTGAAGGTATGAAGTTATTTGTTAGCTCAGGTGCTCATGGGAACGTTTTTGTATATGAACTTGGAGCATCCGAAGCGATCCTGAAAGCTTCTTTAAGAAGCTCATTGAGTCTAAATATTGTATGGGGAAATTCACGCCAATTTGGTCAATCCATAAAGGCAAATAAAAACTACCTGTTCGTTTCCGCCCCCGGGGATGAAATGGGAGAATGCCCTGATGGAGGTGGTATATACGTATATGATAAAAATAATGATTGGGAAGGTAAGATTGAACAGGACTATGCCCTCTTTCATGATTGCGAGGAGATCCGGTTCGCGCTTGGTACCCATTTCGATGTAAATGAGAAATATTTAATCAGCTATGTGAGGGATTTATATAACGGGGAAAAGTTGGATGTTTTGGTTTATGATCTTTCAGAATTAACAACGGGTGATCCTAATCAGCCCTCTAACATATATTCAATACCGCTCGAAAAGCCTTTTTCAGTGGTAGAAATTAAATTTCTCTCTACGAATCAGTTTCTCATGACGTATGACAACGATGATCGTTATAAGACCCTTAATTTCTTTATTAATGACGAAGGTCGTATAGAACTGATCGGGGAAGTAACCACTCAAATTACAAATCCCTTATTTGGACAAAAGATTGAAGTACACAATCAACAGATTTTGAATGGCTCTCAAAACAAAATATTGGTTTATGAAAAACCTGAAATCAATCAGAATCCACCTTTGGCAATAGTTGATACAATAACTACACCCTACTACACAACGGTAAACACGAACTTTGGAAGAGTAATTGCTCAAAGTGACAGTTATGTCTTTGCTGGATCTCCCTATGAAGGTGATGTTTTCTCAAACCAGGGCATGGTATATATCTATAAAATACTTGGCGATTCACTTTCACTAATACGAAAACTTCACCCTCCAAACCCAGTAAGCAATGGGATATTTGGTTACTCCATTGATGTCCACGAAAATCATCTTTCAGTAGGTGCTCCTGGCTCAGGTGGCAATGATGGGGTCTACATGTATACCTATGAGGATACAGAACTTAAGTGGGAAGGCAGCCTTAGAACGGAACTAATTAAACCCGAAACCTCAACTGAGGGTGAAGTCTTCGGTAATTCTGTGGATCTCCACCATAATGAAATGATAATGGTTGGATTTCTGGGTCATAACTCCCCATCTTATGAGCGTACTACTGTCATTTATCATTTGGAGAACGGGCGTTGGGTTGAAAAATACAAGACTCAGATTGCCTCGAGAGGAGGTGGAGAGGTGGGTGCTGATATCTACGGAAACTATGCGGTAAGTTCGGGAAGTTCGGGAGCTGACTTGCATGTGTTTAAAAGAAATGGAGATAATTGGAAAATTGTCAAGGAACTGTCTAACTCAACTGATTTTTATTGTGCTCCTAGTTTATTACAGATCAATGAACGCTTCCTATATGCTCCCGCTACCTACTCAAAAGACCTGAGAATCTACAATTTGCTTAATATTCATGACGGTGTCCCTGAAATCATGGTCAATACTCCTTTTCAAATAGAGCCATGGGACAATTCATTTGACATTAACTCGGATGTATTGGCAATTGGCAATCATAACAGAGATATTATTTACTTGTATTCATATGACGGATTGGGATACACATTAGCCGATTCCATCGTCAAGAATGAAATGATGGATTTTGGATATGGTGTTTCACTGCGTGAGAACACCTTGATTGCTGGCGCTCCAAACAAGAACCTCCCAACCGGTAATTGGTCCGGTCAATTATCCTTATATAAACGTTCAAATAGTATTCCCGATACGCCAATAACCGTAGATTCAATACATGGTGTTTCAGATTACTATGGCATAGGGGATACACTTCTGATTTATGTTGCATTTACAGATACAGTGTTTGCCGAAAATGACCCTTTCTTAATACTGGGGGATAACAATGAAATGAAAGCTTCCTATAAATCAGGGTCCGGAAGTTCGATTCTGACCTTTGAACTGGTAGTCGAAGAAGGTATCAAAATGGACCCATTGGAAATAAATAATTCATTCGCCATGCTGCATCATGGGAAAATATACAACTTAAATAATCCAGTAAATAGAATTCTGCCGGATCCATATTCCCAGAATTCTCTCTCAATATCCAAAATTATAGTTGACGGAGTTTCACCTGTACCAGAACTGATCTCAGTTGGTACAGCAGTAAATGGCATTTTTGAAATTGTTATCTCTTTCCATGAGCCGATTGAGGGGTTTGATGAAAGTGATCTGGTAGTAGAGAATGCAGAAATTCAAGAAATTGAAATGATCGGTGACTCGGCTAAATTAGTGGTACTTCCCGGAGCAGAGGGAGAAATGCAATTCTGGATTAGACCAGATTCATATTTTGATCTCTCTGGAAACAGTAATTTGGGTAGCGACACACTAAAGGTTATTTACGATATAACTCCCCCAGAGCTATTTTTTACTGCGCCTCAAACGATTGTTACGAATTTTGATGTCCAGTATTCATTTTCAGAACCCATCAAGGAAATTAAAAATAGTGGTTTTGGTTTGGAAAATGGAATGTTTTTAGAACAATCTGCGACACCAGGAAGGCTAACCGTGGATCCGTTGGATAGTGGATGGGTAAAAATATGGATTGAGCAAAATAGTTTTCGCGACTTTGCGGGTAATTGGAATATAAAAAGTGATACCGTTTGGGTGTACAATGACACAATACCCGCTCAACTGTTTCAATACAATTGGCCCACCCATAAATTAGAGGGACAGGTAAATATTCCCAAACTGGTGGATCTTGATAACGATGGAGATCTTGACCTTTTCGTACTGCAGAATTATCCTGTTATTTTTGAAAATAACGGCACTAACTTTATCGAAAAATCCAGGCTGGTTAATGAAACGGGATTTTCGCCAAACATCTCTTGGGTAGACCTGAACCATGACGGGCTCCTGGATGCCTTTGTATATTCGAATAGTGTGCCGTACGATGCTACTGTACTTATAAACTTAGGAAACTTTGAATTTGAAAGAATATCTCTTTGGGAAATAAGCTCTCCACAGGTAGATCCTCAATATGCTTGGGGAGATATAGATAATGATGGAGATTGGGATTTAATAGGAAATTTCAAGCCACCCTCGTCTGATGAAGTTGCAGTAAGAGTGATCAAGAATGAAAATGGGACCCTCACCTCAACAAGAAATCACTACCAAGGGAGGATTAATTCAAGACAACCCTTTGCAGATTTCAATAATGATGGGTTCCTTGATATTGCCCTTGTAATTGGTGAGGAATGTAACGCAAAACTCTTGTTGCTCCTCAATGATCTGGGAAATCATTTTAAGAAATATGAAACCGTTATTAATGTTCCGGATGGGGATAATGCCGAGATAGTTTGGGTAAATATCAATGGTGATCATTTAATGGACATCGCTTCCATCGGAAATAACCCATGCGGAGTAGGCGGAAACTTCAAATGTTATGTAAACAAAGGAGACAACGTTTTAGAATACAAATCATCATTAATAACTAAAAAATTTACTTCAAGGCCTGTGTTTCTTTCCGCTGATTTAGACAATAATGGAGAAGTAGACCAAATACTCTATGGCATTGATGAGTCTAACACCGAAACCAGAATATTCCTCCAATCTCAACCCGACCCATCACATAGACTATCAGGAGGCCTTGCAAACGGATCTATGGACATAGGTGATATAGACAATGATAACGACCTTGATATTGTTGTCGTATCAGGCCGGGTCAATGAGCAATCCAACTTGATCATTTATGAGAACAGATTTAATATTTCCCATTACAACACCCCCCCTACCCGACCAGAACAACTCACGACCTCACTCTCAGGAAATACCGCAAAGATTAGTTGGAAACCGTCTACTGATGATCATTCAAATGTTCTGTATAATCTTCAGGTACTTAAGGATGGCATACCTCTTAGGGCGTCTAGTTTAGACTCTGGGATTCCGAAACTTGTTTTATTTAGAGACGCGTTTCTAAAAAATGAATTTCACTTAACCATTGAAGAGGGTTCGTATTATCAATGGAGCGTTCAAGCCATTGACGAGTCCTGGAACGCATCAGAATTCGCTCCATTTGAGGAAATATCTTCTCCTCTAGAAGCAAATGAGATTGGCGAACCAAGATTTTATCCGAATCCAGTGACAAAGGATTTAATGATTAAATCAAACAGTGAAATTTTGAATGTAGAAATTCAAAGTCTTACAGGAGAAATTATTCAAATAATCAGATTGCTAGACAATAAAGCCTCGATTGATTTAAGCGACCTTCCAAATGGAATGTTTATTCTTAAACTTGAAACCCGAAATGGAAAAAAATTAACCTATAAGCTTATTAAGAAATCTTAACCAGCTTACACTCTGGCCCACCTGAAACCTCAATCGTTCCAGTATTATATTCAACGTTTCCACAATGAATCTTATAAGCATAGATGCCTGCGTCTAGATTTTCGAATGTTGCACAACCCGGTGCTCCACAACCGGGACGGGTTTCATAGTATCGAGTTAAGTTCTTTGATCCTTGATTCCCAAGATCAACACTAAAAGCTCCACATAACGGATCATAATCCACCCAAAATAACACACTACTACTACCATCGACCTTGGGACAATGAAGGCTTTCATCCGAGTCGAGAATGACATCCAAATATCCATTATAAGTGTCGTCAAAATAAACTGAATGTGTTGATTCATTAATACGGATTCCAACCTCCACAGGAGTGGTCACTTTTGAATCAGGATAATGAATGATTAAATTATTAAATCCAGTATATGCAAGCATGAAGTTCATTTCAAGATCGTTTCTTATCAAGGGTAATGTTCCTTCCATAATTGGATGGTCTCCATTATTCAGATAAACAGCAAAAGACTTATTTACAGAAAAGTTATTCCCGGCCCAAAGACTCAATTTCACTTTCCTTTCAGATGTATGCATGCATCCAGCAAACCTGTTTTCTGCGCCTTTAAAGGTAAAGTCAGAAATTGACTCCCTATTATGCGCAATTATACCAGAATCCTTCTCTTTGCAGGAGGTAAAAAGTATCGATAGTAAAACGCAGAAAATTACCAGAAATCTCAAGACAAGTATTTGTAAACTATTGTTTGATTTTTTTTTTAAAACAATGATAGATCATTTCAAACTAACAATAAAGTCTTCCCAAAAAAGACAGACTAATTAAACATACCTTAGTTGCCATAACCTAAGCTCTTCAAAGATAGGTAGCTTAACGATTAGTTGAGAACCTCAAAAAATCTGCTGAAAATTAAATATCAATAGGTCCCTGCCCCGATAGCTATCGGGACGAGCCCAGGTGGGCCCACAAACCTTAACCTCCGTCAGTTTTGACGGAGGTTTTTTTATGGCTAAAAATTGGCCGATATGCTTACCTCAAACTAAAGATTTACGCGTTTCGCTTTCCTGAATACACCTGACCTGATTGCTCCACTATACCTGTCATGGCTAGCCTGGCTAACCATCTGCACGACAAGATTCCGGTATTCTTCGTGCCTCAGAAACCGGAACAACGTTCTTTCCGCTCCGTCATCCGGCTTTGTACAAGCACAGCGACGGACAAATACCGGAATCTCCAACCCCTTCCTGGAGTTGCCTGTAAAACCCTAAATCGCCATCTCAAGCCGACATGATGAGTCTGAACCTGTCATGGTGAGCTCCGTCGAACCATCAGACAGGTTCATGAGAGATGCTTTTCCTTCGGAAAACAAGACCGCAATGTGATTGCCACCGCCTGGGAATGACGTCCTTTCCCGTACAGACAACAAGCTGCTATTCAACAGATAAAAGCCGACCTACACCTATGGATAACAAAAAAGCCATTTCGATTCTCGAAATGGCTTTTTTAAAGTTGCATAGGTGATTCAGTCAATCACACACAAACTCGAATTTAAAACTAAGATGTAGCTGGCGCTTTTCGGCACCTAATTACAGCTATGCCACAGCGCCTATACTACCACTACTCAAGTATAATTCTGTGCATGCTTACATGACCTGACTGATCCAATAGTTCGATCATATAAACACCCGCTTTGAGATCTGTCAAATCAACCTGAGCACTGGTATGGGTCATCACCAACCTGCCAGAAGCATCAAATATTTTCACTCGCTCCACACCTACTCCTTTGATGTTCAGTATCCCTTTTGTCGGGTTTGGATAGACCACAAGATCGGCGTGACCAACTCCACCCAAGGTCAAGGGCTCCTCTACGTCAATCAAACTAACCGTGATCACAGCTGATGAAGTCAAAGTGCCGTCAGACACCTCCAAGGTCAATATGAAAGCGGGCTGAATCTCAAAATCCAACTGAGAGGCATCGGCCACAGTCAACTCTACACCATTGCTAATGGTAAAAGCCCCTGAAGAATTCCCATCCGTAATGGAGATTGTCAAGGCGTCAGAATCCGGATCAGAGACCTCCAACACCCCTACTAAGGTCCCACTCGCTGATTCCTCTTCTACAGTAAAAGTGGCCGCTACGATAGCCGGCGCTTCATTTACATCCACCACGCTGATGGTCACGTTACCCACAGTGGATAAATCACCATCAGATATGGTCACACTCAGTGCGAACTCCTGATTGATTTCATAGTCAATAGCATCAGCTGCAGCTACTGTAATTACCCCATCTATGCTCATGCTAAAAACATCACCCGCATTGCCGGAAGTGATGACATATTCCAACACATCACCCTCTGGATCATTGGCAGCTAATGTACCTACCACCGCACCTACAGGAGAATTCTCGTCAACTGTAAAGGTTTGATCAGGCAATGAAGGTGCCTGATTACCATCGTCAGTCACGGTGATGGTGACGTCCACGGATCCGCTATTGCTACCATCCGAAGCCTCCACTCCTATTAAGAACTCTGGCCGGGTTTCAAAATCCAGGGCAGCCGCATTATTTACGGTCAACTCTCCATCGCTACCAATTGCAAAAGCGTCATCCGAATTTCCCGAGGTGATCGCCCAGGTCAAGGCTTCATTTTCAGGATCAAAAGCTGATATAAGTCCCAAAGAGGTACCGACTGTTGCATTTTCAGCTACGGTGAAGGTCCCTGCAGAGAGTACAGGCACTTCGTTCACATCGACCAGCTCAATGGTGATCAATGCGGTTACCTCTGAAGCTCCGTCACTTACAGACACTTCCAGCTCAAACACCGGAATCGTTTCAAAATCCAGAACTGATCCGTCCAACACACTGATACTCCCGGTAGACTCGTCAATTTCGAATGCCCCGAGATCATTGCCAGCCAGGATGGAAAAGAGCATAGGGTCACTTTCCGGGTCGGTAGCCACCACATCTCCTACCACAGTTTCTGCCGGACTATTTTCATCAAGCGTAAAAGTCTGATCTGCTATTTGAGGAGTTTGATTTGAAGGCGTAACGGTCAAAGTAAAAGTGGAACTGGCTGTATTGTGCACAGCCTGACCATCATCTGCTGTAACGGTGAACTCCTGAGTACCAAACCCATCCGCAACACTGGTGATCGTGACGGTACCAGTTGCAGCATCTATGGCCACATTTGCAAACGCAACTGAAGCCGGGGCTATGGAATAGGTCACTGTTTGCTCCACTTCATTCGCCGGCACCGGACCTGGAGTTACGGTCACCACCTCTGTACTTGTGAAATCCTGGTCAACATTTACATCTCCTGATAGCGAAAACACAGGTGCATCGTTGACAGAGGTAACCTCTATGGTCATGGTAGACGAACTAACGCCAAAGGTGCTTGCATCACCCACTGTGAAGTCAAAAGTATCTTCACCTGCAAAGTCTGCTCCACCGAAGTACTCCAATAGCTCTATGTCAGCCACAGCTATCTCCTGATCAATTGAAACCAATTGTCCTTCTAGTGTCAACTCCCCATAAGTCGGTAACAGATTGATCTGAAGACGACTAAAAGTAGAGCCATTTTGGCTGGAATAATTAAAGTCATCAGCCACAAAAGTCAATATTGAATCCTCCTCCACAGACAAGGTATTGTCCTGAGAGATTGGCCCATTGGAGATGGTAAACATCCTTCGCTCGGCAATACTCCATTTTCCCAGATCATCCTTCACCCGTATGGAAAGCAAATAATCCCCTTCTACTAAAGCACCAAGTCCTATTTCCAGCTGCGCTTCAATAGAAGCACCATTCGCACCCAACTCCAGCGCAGTAGCCTGCCCCACTCCTGGATCATCACCAATAAAATATTCTGCACTTACGATCAGCTCAGAAGTGTTCGCTCCGGAAGTTTGCGGCATGATGTACAGGGTACGGGCAAATGGAATCCCCCAGACGCCCAGATGGTCTTTTACCCTGACCATCAACTGATGAAATCCCGCTGACAAAGAAGAAACATCAATGGTTGCCACCAAATCCAGACTGTCGCTGGCAGTGACGTCAACGCTCGTACCATTGCCAATACCCGGGTCATTGTCAAAAAAGTACTCCACAGCAGTCACCGTGCCAGTAGTAGCCCCGGGAGCCTCCGCTAGATCCATGATATAAAAAGTCCGATTGATGTAACAGCTCCACCGACCTAGACCATCCCGGGTCCTCACCATTAGCTGATGAAACCCTGCAGACAATGAGGATAAGTCTATTTGCTCAATAATCTCCACAGAGTCCGAGGGGGTAAACGAAATAGAAGTGCCATTGCCAACGCCCGGATCGGTATCAAAAAAGTATTCAACATACTGTAGCTGGACATCAGCGGCTACCTCGGAAGCAACAGAAATCAAGGACTGCTTGGTTAGCGCTCTTGAACGATTGGAGGCATCAGTCACGGTCAAACGTACTGTATAGCTACCTGGCTGAGTGTAAGTGTGGCTCGGGTTGGCTGAAGTAGAAGTAGCTCCATCTCCAAAACTCCAGGCATAATTCGCAATGCTGGCGTCAGCCGTGGACGCACTACTTGAAAAAGCAACATCCAATGAGCCTGTTCCCGAATTAGCATCCACCGAAAAATCCGGAAATAGCACTTCACTATACAATGCATCCACTTCTTCAGCACTGATCGCCCGGTTGTAGATTCGGATATCATCTATGGCCCCTTCAAAGGGATATCCCACGGTGATGGCTCCAGAACCCAATGCAGGTTGGTTCGCAGATTGCTCCGATTTCAGTTCGCCATTTAAATAAGCACTCAGGGTAGTTCCATCATATGTCAAAGTAGCCATTTGATAAATCCCTGGCTTGCCACTATTGGTGGTAAAAGAAGTTGTATTTCCGCTCCCATCTGCAGTGGTGAATTTCAACCCCTCATTGACGACTGAAATGGTATACAAAGTACCCGCATTGATCATGGTACCCAGATCCAAAACTCCTGAATCATCATCAAAACCATCGACGATGTTATACCAGAAGGAAATGGTAAAAGATGAGCTTCGTAAGGCCGCATCTGAAGAGGTGTAGGCCGGGGTGACACTACTTCCATCAGATCCTTTTGAAAATCTGCGGGTATTGAAAAGTCCAAACCTGTCGGAAATTTCATAATTGTTAGTTCCACTGGCGTAAATGCCATCGTATCCGTTTCCTGAGGCGTCAGTCATGTCGCCTTCCATTTTGTAATAGGCCGTCAGACCATTGCTAAGATCAACCTGCCCGTAGGCGTTTTGACCGATTATTACAAATAGGAGCGTCAGAAAACCTAGTTTTCTAATAACTTTCATCACTATATCGCTTTAAGTAATTACTGATTATTGGAAACTCTGGCTTTCAAATCTATTTCTATAGAACTGCCCTCTGGCACTGCTGCCGAACGAATGTTAAAATCAGTTATTTTAGGAATCCTGCTCTCAGTCACAATCACATTGGGTACATCTCCGGCACTTGGAAACGGGTATGGACCACCAAAAATCCCCATTTCGGTACCGTCAGATCCTGTGCCCTTACATGGCGAATCCTCCGCCAGTCTGTAGTCATAGCTGAAATCCAATGCGAATTCAGGTACATCCACAAATTTAGGATTCACATTCTCAAGGTTATTGCCAGTGCTATTGGTTCCATAATCGAAGGTTTCACCCCCCTCGCTGGTCAGTACCAGGTTGTGCGTGAGCGCCACATTGCTGGCACCTCCTGTAGCTCTCCCCCAAAGAATATTATTGCTGAAGACAATACCACTCGCCTGGTTGGTAATGCCTACACCACTAAAAAACACATCATAGACCTGATCACTTCCTATAAAGAGATTGTTGATGAAAATCTGAGATCCTTTGACCCGTGCCACGCCACCGGTGAAAATATTATTGGCCACAAGCAGGTTACTACCAAATGGGTAATCCCCATATACACTGTTGTAGTTGGGTGCATAACCTATGTTATCTAGTATGTTATTGTAAATCTTGATGTTGCTAAAATAGCTGAGGTGAACCGACTCACATCTATTTCTGGTAAATGTCACATTGGTGAGGGTGTTGCTTTCAGTGCCTTCAAAGCCAACAGAGATGTATCGGTAGTTTCCACCGGCCGTTGTTACCACTCCATTTACATAAAAGCCTTCAATATGCGATCCGGATGCATTCAGATCCAAGGCGGGATTCTCATTTTTAATGACCATGTGGTTTACTTTGGTGGTAAAACCAAACTGGGCATCTTCTGTAGACTGGTAGCCAGCCCCGATCAACACCAGCTTCTTGTTCAAGGTAAACCCATCATAGGTAGTTTCAGAACCTGCAACTATTATGGTATCACCCACGGTAGCATCATCGATGGCTACCTGAATACTTGAATACAGAGCGCCTGAGTTTTCATTATTATCCACGGTGATCACTGTGGCCAAGGAGGTAAAAAAGCCAATCAGAACGAAGCTAATGGCTAAAGAATATTTGAATAGTTGAATGGATCGAATGTGTTGAGCTAAATACATGTAAAATGGTTTAATGGTACGAATATGTTCGGGCAAACAAAATCAAATAAGTGGTTAATATCAATACCTTAAATTCGGTATAGCACTCAATATTTTGCCAAGAGGAAAATTAAAATTCGAGGGGTCGGCCTTAGTTGACTCAGACCGGAGTTTCCATTCATCATCAATAAGGGAAGCATTGTCTTACGCTTCGACGGAGCTCAGGCTAATAATGCAAAAACGTAACGTTTCTATCATGACCTAGCCTGAGGAGGCGGCCTCCATGCCTGACGGGTTTTGAAAGGCTGTCGGGTATAGCTGAGAGTTAGATCTTACTGGTAGGTTTTGCATCCGAAGGATTATGAAAGATATCGGTCTCGTCTCAGCTGTGAGCAGTTGCGTGGTTTAGTACTTAACCAGCTCATGGAGGGATTAGACAGCCTTCTTTACAGTGGCTTTATTCAATAATTAGCTTGATAGAGGACTTCAAGACTCATTTTTGGCACGTATTCGGGGTTCCCGGCTATCATAAGTTCACTTGAGTATTTTAACTCCCAGCACAAGTCTACCGATCATGTTTAGATTTTGGAGGGGTTGTGCAACAGCTACGTTTGTTGTATGCCGTTTTTTTACCAGCTCAAATTCAAATAAATCAGGAAAACGTCAAACAAATTTTATTTCCCGTAGGGTCTAGGAACCAGTAGCCATCGTCTTTTGTCTCAACACCAGTCAGGTTATTTAAGGCCAAGTCAAATTTTTCCTTGTTGTTAAAAATGATATTGAAATGTCGCATTCCTGCACTATCGCTTGGAGCCATTGGCTTATTCATTCCATGCCACGAATTCATAGCAATACGATGCTTATAAGACCCTCCTGCTCCAACATCTGCGTACATGAATTGAGGCAAATTATTGAAAGACTCAAAGCCCAATTTTTGATAAAAACTGTTGGAGTTTGCCACGTTATTCGCATAAAGATGCAGGTGACCAATATAGGTCTCATTCGAAATGATCTTATCAATATTTGGACTTCCTAAGTGACTCATTACTTCGTCTAGATCTAGGCGATCGGATGCACTGCGAATGTTGCCATTCACATCTTCTATGCTTAGACCTCTATCGGTAACTACTCGTTTAAATCGTTCGGGCGTTTCCAAAGTAAACTCTATGTTTATTCCATCCGGATCATCCAGATACACTGACTTAGACATGGTATGATCTACAGGCGAAAACGGATACTTATTCAGCGCCAGTCGGTAAACCATGGAGGCAAATTCCTGAATGTTAGGCGCATGAATAGCTACATGATATAGGCCACTGTATCCTTTTTGAAATTTCTTTTTGACCGTTTCATGAAGCACTACCAATGTATTTACGTCCGTACCCAATTCAGCAGTATTGCCGGAAGTGCTTAGCAGTTTCATGCCTACGATTTCGGTCCAAAATCGGGTAGATTTTTCGAGATGGGTAATGTTGAGATGTATGGCTCCAAATGAAGCAAACTTCTCTGAAGTCTGTTGTTCTTTATTCATATCTGAAATAATGTGTGCGATAGATGCAAATCCATCTATAGAGGTAAAAAGCGAAGCACCTAGGATTGTTTTTAAAAAATTTTTCCGATTCATATGAATATGCTATGAGTCGTGTTTTGAAAAGTGAACTAATCAGATTACTCAGCTTTTTCTTACCTCGAAAAATGGTTGAATTGTGAAGTAGGCCAGAGCGGGAAAGAAGTGCATGGGCACGACTAAGCCAGGGAAAAGTTCCGGGAACTCGATATCCAGCGGCAAGGCCATTCCTACAGGGCTTATAATGCTGACAAATGAAAGAAGACAGATCAATACATTAAGCCAGCCTTGGAAGTTGGGTTTATTGAATTTGTACAAGGCTAGATAGCCTAGCGCTATGAGCATACTGCCAATGAAAGAGGTTCCAATAATAGATCCCGTGTTGATGATCCTATCAAACTGCGTGAGTAGGGTGCTTTGGTAAATATTGAAGTAAACAACACCAGCCAATGACGAAAGTGCGCCCGCTACCAGTCCTTGTACAAATATCTTTTTCATCGACTTACTTTTTAGTTACTGGAACTGAAATATCTACCGTTAACTCCTCAGGCACATTTTTTGACATTCCCTTCATGTCGCCAATGTTGTACTCAAGCCTGTTTATGGTGAAACTGCTACTAAATACGTCATCTTCGAAAGTAAAGGGCATGGTGAATTCTTTAGCTACACCATGTATTTGTAGTGTACCTATAACCTCATATCCAGTAGCTGTTTTAGCAAAGCTCTTAGAAGTGAAATCAATGGTAGGGTAATTGTCTGCATCGAACCACTTGTCACTTACAGCATGTTTATTTTGCATGCCTCTGCCAGTGTTGATGGAGCTTACATCTACTTTTACGTCGAACCTTGAACTCTGCAAATCGTCCGGATCAAAGGAAACATCACCATCCATTTTGGTAAAGACGCCAGTAGGGTCTTCGCTTGTGAATTTGATGGAAAATTCGTCACTAATCTTCCAATCTATTGATGCTTTGATTGTGAAGGCTGAGAGTGCTATGACTGCTACTAATGCTGTCAGAATATTTGCTTTTTTCATTGTCTTATATTTTAAATTAATTACTTCATCATGAGCCACGAATGATGAAGAAACCTTTATTTATTTTGCTGAGATTGGTGCTTTTTTACTTCTTCCCCAAGCGATGAAGAGAGCTATGGCCAAAATGAATACATTGAATCCTATTGCTTCAAATTCGCCTCTTGATCCATGAAATATGGCTGCTAAGAGCATGATAGCGCCTATACCTAGTGCTGCCCAGATCGTTAAAAATGGCTTGATTCGTAGAATGGCAGGCAGCAATAGACCTATTCCTCCTAGTAACTCACTAACGCCAATGAACCTCACCAATCCGAGAGGAGTGGATGTGACCCATACGAGTGATTCGGCCAACGCATCCACTGGTTGCGTGGCTTTCATAAACCCAGCCATGATAAACATCGCTGCTAATAATCCTTTTGCAATCCATAGTGTGATATGCATTGCTTTGTTGTTTTTCTTTTGTTCCATGTCTTTAAATTTTATAAGACAAAAGTCCAAAAGGCAGGATGGATAAAAAATAAGATATCTTAAGAAACGCTGCTACTTCTTTTTGGCTAGTTTACCGCGAGTATAGCTGAGGTGTTCGGGCGTCATTCCCAAATATGAGGCTATGAGCTTTTGAGGTAGTCGTTGCACCAGAGCAGGGTAAGTTTGTGTGAACTCCAGATATTTTTCTTCAGCTGTTCCACTCAGAAGAGAAATCAATCGGTTATTTGAAGCAATCAGATTATTGCGAAACTTTAGTCCTAATTCTACTTGCCATTCATGATTCAATTCTTCAAAACTCGGCACAACTTCTTTACCAATCATTTGAACTTCTGAGTTTTCAATGGCGTCAATGAATATTTTGCTGGGAGTCTGTTTTGTGAAGCTTTCCAAATCAGAAATGAACCATCCTTCAGGAGCAAATTGTAAGATATGATCTTTCCCAGAACTATCTAAAACGTAGCTTTTAAGACAGCCACTTATTACTCTGTACCCATAGTTACATTTTTGCCCAGGACTTAAAAGCAAAGTTCCTTTCTCAAGATTTTTTGTTTTAAGATTTTTAAAGTCCATGTTATTAGATTGACTTATGAGGTTAGCAAATGGCATACAAGACCAGCTATGATGAGTGGGGATTAGAAAGCACTAACCTCTCGTCTCGCACATAGCCACGCCTTGATTTAAATTTAAAACTTGTGGCGGACTTTACAATCCCCACTAAAATATACTGACCGATGAAACCCCATTCATTCATAGCATTTGTTGTAGCACGTTCACTATGCTTTTTCATTGGGCATAAGTTGACCGTTCACCGAAAATGTTCACGGTGTTCGTCCGAGTTAGGGGTTCCCCGAATGGAAAGTCCTCCAAGTCCTCCTTAGCTTCCCTTTTTTGGTGGTGCCGGTGGTTTAACCATTCTTGGAACCTGACCTAAAGGCACTACATCACCAGCAGGTTGAATAATGTTCACCTGTTTTGGTGGCGGAGTTGAAGGTGTTGATTTCTTACTCATAATTATGATATTTATTAATGTAATCGTTTGTTTCTATTTCGGTCTTGTTCATCAGGCGTTTAAATCTCTTGATGTCAAGTTTGCAATCCAATTGTTCGATGTTCTCCCAGTCAGTAGTTCGGAGTTCGTAAAACCGTTCAAGAGCTTCATCATCGTTAATGCGTTGGGTATAGAGTTCGTCCCAAAGGCGTTCAAGTTTGTTGAAGTACTTGGTGTACATCATTTTGAGAGCAGATATTTCCTCTACTTCTTTATCAGACCGAACAAGTTGGTTACCGACCAAAGAAAGAAGTTGCATGACGCAAATGATCAACAGAATGACCCAAGCATAATCTTGGAAATATTTCCAGCCAAGAATCCCAGACAGAGAAAGGATAAATGTTATGATTTTAAAGGTTTTTCTGAGTCGATGTTGAAAGCCAATGTATTTACTCAAATACAGTTCGCCATATTTCATATCAACCATTTCGTACCAAACCTTATTCGTCATGAAGATAATGTGCTACAACGTCCAGCTAAGCGGCGGTTTGTCCACACTTAGCTTGAAAGTACTAAAAGTAACGAAGGTGCGCCACCCCTCAAAAGCTATCCCGAAGAAAATGCGTTGTGAAAGATAAATGCCAGAAGCAAGACAGTTGCTAAGGCTTCTCAACTATCAGAAGGTGCACCAAAGTGGGACAGTTGCAGATCAGGCTGTGAATAGCACGCTGACAAATGCCGCTTAGCAACTGTTATCTCTTGTTATCCTCTTATCATTAATGCAATTAAAAGAAATGGCAGATAGGTTAGAAGTAAGTTAAGGAGCGCAAGCCCGTAGTTAAAACGTTGAACTCTAGCTATCCCGATGATCAAAAGTGCAAAAGTCCATAGTCGGATGATGTACTGAGTTAGACCGTTCATGTTTTCAATTGTTGGCTCTGTACCGGTTGCAAACAAGGCAAGTTGATATATGAGTAGAATACAGTACGGGATTATGGATATTGAATAAACGTTCGTCATTTGACGAGGAGTTGAGTCTCCTTTCCAAATTGAACCGATCCAGTGAGTTAGTCCAGGTAATAAGAGTCCAAAAACAAGGTAAATCACACCTATGCCAACAGGGATCATTATTAAGGCAGTCCAAATGAGAGCACCATCACCAAAAAGGTTACCGATAGCGTATGATTGTTCAATCGCAAAGGATGCCCCAAATATTAAGAATGGAAGAAAGTAAACGGGTTGCTTGGATTCACTCTGAAAGAAGTTCTCGAAAGTTCGCTTGGGAGCAAACCATATCGTTTTATATGGGTCCATTTGTAAATTCTAGTAAATAAACGTAAGCAATCAATGTTAGAATTGAGATTGTTAAACAGATATAAGTTAAGGATTCGGCAGCTTTATAAATTAATGGTTTGTTTATCCATCCAATTCCTTGAGTATTAGACTCTATTCCCTTTCTGATTATAGCTTCTTTTTGTTTGGAGAAGTTAATTTCATAGTGTTGAGCAAGTAATGAGAAAAGAGCACATAATGCTAGACATATTATGGATGTTAGAAAAGCAATCTTAGCATTGTATACTGAAATACTTGCTGGTTTAAGGCCTATGAGTAACCCAGTTAGACCGATAGAGAATGCGGTGATCTTGTTAAAGAAAGATGTCTTTAGTTTGTTGAGCTCAAGACCTGCATCATGAAGCTCTTGTATTTGTTGTTCGATCATTATTCTGTGCGGTGATGAGAGATAACATCCGGCTAACAACCACCAATGGTTTGTTATGCGCCTTATAACGTTACCAAATCTAACAGATTTTCCATCCCGATCAAACCATTGTTGGCTATAGGGAATCCCACTGCTGTCTCACCCTTCGACGGAGCTCAGTGTGACAAAGCAAAAACGCAACGTTTCTATCATGATCTAGCCTGAGAAGGCGGCCTCCATCCCCCCTACCTTTCCTTAAAGTCCGCAATCACTCCGTCGGTAATCCACATGGCTATGGCATCACGGTTTTCCCAGTCGAGGATGCGCCGCTGGTCGCGGGTGTTTTTCAGATTGCCGATCTCCACATACACCGTGGGTGCTTTGGAGTATTTGATGATGTACAGGCTGTTTCGTGGCTCTATAGTGCCGGAGTATTTGCGGTTGGGCTGATAGCGGGCATACTTCTGTTTAAAAGTCTGCTGGAGGTTTTGTGCCAGTCGCTGCCCATCCTTGCTCAGCTCATGGTAGTAGAAAAACACGTCGATATTTTCACTTTTGCTGCGGCTATCCACATGGGTCTCAATGATCCGCTGATAGGGTTTCGCGGCATGGCGCTCATAAAGCTCGTTGACCACCTCCACCCGCTGTTTCAGGCGCAGTGAGTGGTTGCGAGGAATGCGTTTGGAGGGGTAAGTCTCTTCATCATGATCTACCTCCAGCAGGCGCGCATCCCGTATGCCGTCATTGGGGTCGCGCGTGATCAGGTAGACCAGCGCACCATTGGCGATCAACTTGCGGGCCAAGCGCAGGGTCACGTCATAGGCATATTCATCTTCTGCCAGGAGCTGGCCGCCGTAGTGCTCCACCGCTCCCGGGTCTGGCCCACCATGGCCGGAGATGAGGTAAAACACCGCGCCCTCCAGCTGTCGGCTCTCTATGGAGACCATGGCATAGTCTGCCCCGAATATGCCATAGTACCGCTTCTCCAGCACTTTGGTGGCCTTCACGGTCTGCATGTCCACACTATCGGGCATCACCACCTCCTCATCGGCCTTTTCCACTTTTTCTTCCGGCTTGGGCAGCAGGTAGATCCTGCCGATGAACAGGCCATTTTCTGAACTCAGGTTTTCCTTATTCAGCTCGATAAACGGTGCGAGGTATTTCTTGGGCTCCAGGCCGCTGTTTCTCAGGAGTGAGTAGATCCCATCGCCCTGCACGGCCATTACTTTTTTGTGCTCCTGGGCATGGGTAAGATAGCTGCCTGCCAGCAGCAAAAATGTAACAAGTCGCTTCAGCAATGGATTTCTATGGATTAGGGTTGCTGCGAAATTATAAAAGGAAAGATTGGATACCAGCCGGAGGCAAAAAGAATTGAATAAATAGTGAGGTTCATGGAAATCGATCAGGCATATCCCGAAGGGAAAACTGCATTAAGATGTAAGGGAGCAACAATAATCGAACACCACATCCATGGCCCATTCAAACAGGTAAGCTCTTAACCCTCATTTTCTTTGCCTACCCGGCCCGGGGCAAGCAATGTTTGTTAGGGCATCACTATATATTTATATTTTGCTAAACCCAATTAATTCACTTTGATTCAGAAAAATTGGGTCGTAAAGGAGGGCGGGGCATCCAAGCCTTGCCCGGCCGGGACAAGTGTGAATCATTTTGACTCCAACAATTCCTAAAAAAAGCCCAAACACAATGAGTCAAAATGATTTTTTGCGTGCGACCGGCCAGGTTGGTGCCATTTTGTGGAATCACCAATTGTTTTCTTTGCCTACGCGGCCCGGGGCAAGCAAAGAAAATGAAGGGTAAGTAAGGAGTCAATTTGGATTGAGGTAAATAAAGTATCAGATCATCACCATCCATCTCCCTACAGAAATTACGCCTGATCCAGTAATATTCCCCCAAGCTCAAAAAACTTCCCATTCAAAATACTTTTTCCGCTTCTGCTGCCCAGGTCATTCGTGTCCCCTATTTTTGCGGCATGTACATGGCGATTTGTGGAAATATCGGTTCGGGAAAGACGAGCCTGGCAGAAAAATTAGGACATCACTACGGCTGGGACGTGCTCTACGAAAGCGTAGATAACAACCCCTACCTGGCTGATTTCTACGAAAACATGGAGAAATGGGCCTTCCATCTGCAAATCCACTTCCTGAACAGTCGCTTCTCTCAGATCAAAACCATACAGGACAACAAGCAGTCGGCCATCCAGGACCGTACCATCTATGAAGATGCCTACATCTTTGCCATGAACCTGAAAAAATCGCAGCTGCTCAATGAAAGGGACTACGAAACCTACCTGGCACTTTTCAACTCGATGATTGAGCACATTCATGCGCCTGACCTCTTGATTTATCTCAAGGCTGACATCCCGAGGCTGGTGAGTCAGATTCAGAAAAGAGGGCGCGAATATGAAAGTGCCATTCGCCTGGACTACCTCAAAAACCTCAACGAACACTACGCTGAGTGGATCGGTAACTATGACCAGGGCAATCTCCTGATCATAGACGTCAACAATTTGGATTTCGTGAATAGACCGGAAGACTTTTCATTCATCGTGGAGCGAATAGATGCCGAAATCAACGGACTGTTCAGCAACAAGAAACTGGGGTAACCCGCTCTCCTGGGATCAAGCAATATTTGTGTGTGGTAACTCTATATTTTTTAAAGCCGATTAATGGACGTGAATTTAGAAAAGTAGGAACGTTCAGGCGGGCGGGGCATCCAAGGCAAGTGTGAATCATTTTGACTCCAATAAAATTCCTAAAAAAGGCTCAAATACGATGAGTCAAAATGATTTTTTGCGTTGGTGCCTTTTCTTTTGCTTCGTTTTCTTTGGGCAAGCAAAGAAAATGAAGGTAAGTGGTCAATCAACTAGATTGAGCTATATAAGGTATCAGATCACAACTTCACCATCATCTTCAAAGCAATCTCCCCACGGGTTTTCGGATTGTTCCCTTTCCTGGCCCTGGAGTTTGGGTCAGCTCACCCTTTGTTGAACAAATACATCCAGATAACGCGACTCATGCGGAAATTGAACCCCCACAGGAGCAATACGGTGAAAATGGCCAGGTACAATATGTAATCCAGCGACACGCCGATCACCAGACAAACCAGCAGCACAGCGACCATCTCGGCAATGTTCAGCCCATAGCTCACATACATGGCCCCCATGAAATACCCCGGCTCTATCTCATACCGGTGGTGGCAGTGCGCACAGGTCTCATGCATCTGCGGCATTTTCATCAGCAGCACATTTCCTTTGGTCTCAAAGACCTCCCCTTTTCCACAAATCGGACATTTCTCCTGAAAAACTCCCTTAAGCCTGTTTTGCATTTCTCAAATAATTATGAGCAAAATTGATGGATTATCACCAATGATCGATTAAACGAAAGTTTCCAATATTTGCACAAAAGAGACATCCCCCCCAATCATGAAGAGCATCAATGTACTGGACCTGACCGAATTTGAAAGCCACGGAGACCCGATAGACTTTCACTGTAACACCTTCACCAGGCACCTGCAAGCGCACCATGGCGCCATCACGGTTCCGCACAAACACAACTTCTTTCTCATTGTGCTTTTCACGAGCGGTAGTGGCCTCCATGAAATTGACTTTGAAAAATATCGGGTAACACCCGGGAGTGTCTTCTTCCTCTCACCCGGGCAAACGCACTACTGGGAGCTGTCTGACGACATTGAAGGGCTCATCTTCTTTCATTCTCAGGAATTCTTCGACTTGTCCTTTACCGATCGATCGGTCTATGATTTTCCTTTCTTCTACTCTCAGCTGAACTCCGCAGTGCTGCAGCTGAACACCACGGACACCCATAAAATGGCGGCCCGGTTCAATGAATTACTCACGGAGTACAGCGGCAAAAACACCTTCATGACCACCCAGAAGCTCTCGTCTCTGCTGAGCCTTACCTACATAGAGCTCAGTCGGCTATACCTGGCTCAGGGACAAATGGAGGTTTCTAAAACAGGTGTGCACTCCGAGCATTTGCGCAAGCTGGAAAAACTGATAGAAGAAAATTTCCGTACCGAAAAGTCACCTGGGGCATATGCCAACATGCTGCACATGACAGTGCGTCATCTCAACAGACTGACCCAGGGATCGCTGAATAAATCACCGACACAACTCATCACCGAGCGCATACTCCTGGAGGCCAAGCGCATGCTGGTGCATGGCACCTCCTCACTCTCGCAGATCTCCTATGATTTGGGATACGAGGATTACGCCTACTTTTCACGGCTTTTCAAAAAATGGACAAAGCTCACTCCTTCGGCTTTTGCTCAGCAGTACCAGTCGGGCAGATCCAGAATACAGTAACTCAAAGTGAATAAACCACCTACACATCAGGCGCTCATAGTATCTTTGATCCATTGACCACATAAACTGCGGTATCCATCAGCGCTTCCATCCAAAACCACCGATTCATCCTTGACACCCCGGTAGATCAAATCACCGATCGCATCCTCTATCAGCATGTGAGCATGGACACCTCAGAGACCATCTCCGGGGGCAGCCTGTTTCCTTACAGCATCACGTTGAACGAGGCTTTTTTTGCTATTGAGGCCAACAACGCCACCTTTTCCGTGTCAGTGATTCAGCAGCAAAGCCAAACCATCCTCTTTTGCGAATGCGCTGAAAACACCAACCAAATGTGCCTCCATCAGGCGAGAGCCCTCTCTGCCCTGACCAGGCAGGAGGATCTGCAGCTCTTCTTCGATAACCAGCTGAGGCATGCACGGCTCAAGCGAGTGGCTTATGACTATGGGTTGGAAAACGAGCCCGACCTGGATGAGCACTTCAGACTGGAGCTCTATCAAAACCGTCTGGTGATCAATCCGGTGAACCCGGCGCTCACGGCCGTCACCCACGAGCACCTGGCCGAGCTCAGAAACAGCATCCTCTCCCCGGAGCCTCCGACAGCACCAGTCGCCAATTCTGAGGCTGAAACCGAATTCATAGTCCTCAGGCAACACAAATATTACAAAGGTCTGCAGGCAGAGCTTTGCGCGGCGCCTCATACCCAGCAAGGAAAAATAAAGGCTCCTATCCGCTCCATCGACACACAGGCAGCCATCTGGCATACGTCCAGTCCCGGGGACATTAAGTTTCTGATGGGCGTCGGGCAGCTCAAGAACCGCACAGAGGAGCGTCTGGGCACACGGGACATCACCGCCCTGCGAGCGGTGATCCAAAACCCGGCGAACTACCCCTTCTACTACCACCAGGCCAGCGCCTCAGAAAGCCTTTCGCCCAAATCATTACTACCGATCAAAGTACGTCGGCTTCAGGAGGACATCACCCTGACGGTGAGCGAAAGCAAAGGAGTTTATGAAATCTACGCCTCGGTATCGATCAATGGTGTGACGCACCAGGTAGCTGACCTGTCCCTCAGACTGCAATGCTTTCTGGTGATTGCTGAGGTCTGGTATTTCATAGACAAGCTTCCCGTGCTCTCCATCGTGCAGCTACTCAAACAGAAGTCGGGCCGGATGCTCATCTACGCCTCCGCTTTCCGTGAGTTCAAAGCACAGTTTCTGGACAAGGTGGCCGATAAGATCCACATTGAGTACACCTTCATCGCAAAGGCTTCCCCCCGCCAGTTGGCAGCCAGCGAATATGTCTCCGACACAGAAAAGATCATCTACCTTTCCGATTTTGGCAGCCACGTGATGATCATGCCTGTGATGCGCTACAACGACGTGGAGATACCTGTGAGAACCAAGCGTCAGGTGTTTGGCAAGGACGAAAACGGTGGTGAGTTTCTGGTAGACCGGGACACCCAGTCGGAAATAGAACTCACTGCCCTCCTCATCAGGCAGCACCCCGACTTCCGGGAGCAGCTGGAAAACGAACTGGATCACTTTTACCTCCACAAGCGACAGTTTTTGAATGAAGACTGGTTTCTCCCCGCCTTTGAAGACTGGGGGCATGCCGGGATCAGAGTACTCGGATTCAATGAGCTGGAAGGCAACAAGGTCAACCCACACAAAGCCCGGATTGACATCAAAGTACTGAGTGGTCTCAACTGGTTCAACGCCACCATCAGTGCCCGCTTTGGCCGAAAGAAAGCTTCTGTGAAAAAGATCCAGGTGGCCGTGAAAAACAAGAGCAAGTATGTACAGCTGGACGATGGTACGATGGGCATACTGCCTCAGGAGTGGATAGAGAAGTTCGCGGCCTATTTCACCGCCGGAGACCTGAACGAGGAAGACATGATCAGCATCCCAAAAATCAACTTCTCCGACATAGAAGAGCTCTTTGATGAAGAAATGCTGGACGAAACCACCAAAAGGGACATCCGGCTGCTGAAGCAGAAAGTGGAAGACTTTACCAGCATACAGCCCGTACCAGTGCCCAAAACACTGCAAGGCACCCTGCGGACCTATCAGCAGGAAGGGTTAAACTGGCTGAACTTTCTGGACGAGTACAACTTTGGCGGGTGCCTCGCTGATGACATGGGACTGGGCAAATCCATTCAGATCATCGCTTTTGCACTCCTGCAAAAGGAGAAAACTCCCAACAGTACCAACCTGCTGGTGGTGCCCACTACGCTGATTTTCAACTGGCAGGCGGAGATCTCCCGGTTTGCACCCAGCCTATCTGTGTATACCCTTCAGGGTGCGGACCGAATAAAAGGGACCGATGGGTTGGAAAAATTTGACATCATCCTGATCTCGTATAACACGCTGCTCACAGACATCAACTACCTCCGCTATTTTGAGTTCAACTACATCTTTCTGGATGAATCCCAGCAAATCAAAAATCCTGAATCTCAGCGCTACAAGGCGGCACGGCTCCTTCAGTCTCGAAACAAAGTAGTCATCACGGGCACGCCCATCGAAAACAATACCTTCGATCTGTACAGTCAGTTCTCCTTTGCGTGTCCTGGCCTGTTTGGCAACAAACGACACTTCAAAGAGCTGTACTCCGTGCCAATAGACCGCTTCAAAGACAGCCGGCGAGCTAAGGAACTACAGCAAAAAATCAAACCCTTCCTGCTGAGAAGAACCAAACAGCAGGTGGCCAAAGAGCTCCCGAAAAAGACCGAAATGATCCTCTACTGCCCCATGGAGACGGAGCAGCGGGAAACCTACAACGCCTATGAGAAGGAGTTTCGCGACTACATTTCGGTCACAGAGGCGGAAGAGCTGGAAAGAAATCCAATGCATGCGCTCAAAGGCCTCACCAAACTGCGCCAGATCTGCAACTCTACCAAGCTGCTGAAAAGTGACGAAATCCTGGGCAAGAAGACCTCCTCCAAGATCGATACACTCATGGAGCAAATAGAAAACAACGCTCCACATCATAAGATGCTGGTCTTCTCTCAGTTTGTTTCCATGCTGGAGCTGATCCGGGAGGAACTGGACGCCAGGGGTATTCGTTATGCCCTTCTCACTGGCAACACCAGAAATCGTGAGGCGGTTGTGGAGTCCTTTCAGCAAAATGAAGACATCCGGGTGTTTCTCATCAGCCTCAAGGCTGGCGGTACCGGCCTCAACCTGGTAGAAGCCAGCTATGTTTACCTGGTAGACCCCTGGTGGAATCCTGCTGTGGAAAACCAGGCCATCGATCGGGTACACAGGATCGGCCAGGAAAACAACGTGACCGCTATACGCCTCATCTGCCCTGATACCATTGAGCAAAAAATCTTACAGCTACAAACTACCAAGAAGCAACTCTCCGGGGAGCTCATTACAGAAGACAGTGCCTCAGCCAAGCTCTTGTCGAAAGCGGAGCTACTCAAGATGCTCTGAACAGAGAAAAATGATCACTATTTCGGGTCATTGCTAGGAGAACCGGGTTGGCTGGCCCAATTTCGCAGCACCAAAACGACGACTCAATGAACCTCAAAACACCCATCGGAAGATTAAGAGTACTGGCCATTCTGGAAGGTGTCAGCTTTCTGCTTTTTGCTATCACCATGCCACTGAAATACTGGCTTCAAATCCCCGAACCCAATTTATATGTAGGCATGACCCACGGCTGGCTGTTCATTCTCTATGTGCTGTTTTGTATTCAGAACATCTTCATTCATGGCTGGGGCATCAAAGCTTCCGTACTTTCGCTGGGTGCGTCGTTGGTTCCCTTTGGCACCTTCTATGCAGACGCCAAGATTTTCAAACCACAGCAAAAGATCACCGCCTGATCTACAGCCACTAAAACTGGATGAAGTCATTAAGTAGGGTCTCTAGAGTTATATATTGCAAAACCGAACTAATCCACTTTGGATTCAGAAAAGTAGAGACATAAAGGAGGGCGGCGCATCCAAGCCTTGCCCGGCCGGGACAAGTGTGAATCATTTTGACTCCAAAAATTCCTCAAAAAAGCTCAAACCAGATGAGTCGAAATGATTTTTTGCGTGCGACCGGCTAGGTTGGTGCCCTTCTGTAGTACCACCAATTGTTTTCTTTGCCTACGCGGCCCGGGGCAAGCAAAGAAAATGAAGGTAAGTAGCCAATCAATTGGATTGAGGTAAATAAGGTATCAGATCACAAACTCACAATCCATCTTTAATGCAATCTCCACAAAGGAATTCGCCTGATTCCTAAAACTTCCGCACAATCACCACTCCAACCACCACCAGCACAATGCCCAATACGCGCATGGGGCTGATGGACTGCTGCTGAGCCACCAGCACGTTGAAGTGCTCCAAAAGCGCTGAAATGATGAGCTGACCAGCCACAACGAGTCCAAAGGTGAGGCCAGGGCCCAGTTGCGGGAAAGCCAGAATGATAACAGTCACATAAAAAGCACCGAGCACCCCACCTATCCAAACATAGCCGGGAGCGGATTTGATGCCCTCCCAGGATACCGACTGCTGAGTGAATAGAATATAGAGCAATAGCGCCACTGTGCCCACCACAAACGAGATAGTGGAAGCATGTACAGGGCTTTCTCCTGCCTTGCCTAGTTTGGTGTTGAGGCCAGCCTGTATGGGCAGGAAGGCTCCTGAGATAAAGGCCATAATGACCCACATGAGTTTATTCATTCAATTTATGTATTAGCGTTTCTTTAAAAAGCCTGGGATCTTTGAGTTCCAGTGTGTGATTCCACTATCCCTGTGAACTGCAAGGTAAATACTATCCGCAGATAGATCATGAGGCCAAAAAGAAATTCGACAACATTACCAACCAAAACACGTCGTTTGATGTCTTTTATGCTCCACTAAAATATCTATGAAAACCATTCTACAGTTCGCACTCGCCGCCCTTCTTTTTGGATGCAACCCTTCAAGCGGATCCAGAGAGGCTTACTACGTCTCGAAAATCAGTCAGGAAAAGGACGGAAAGACCCTGCATCTGAAGGATCAGAATAACAATGAGTTCACTACGGTCATTAGCATTCCCAATGGGAACTATATTGAAGTAAACGAAGGAGACACGATAAGCATAGAAATAGAAAGTATCATAGAAACATACCCCCCAATCCTCATCTCAAAGGACATTAAGGTATTGAAGTAGGGATTAATTAAATCTCTGAGATGATTAAATTGGCATTAGAAAACTGAAATAACACCTAATACTCGGAACCACCCTTTCATTTGGATCGTCACAAATCCGCACCCACCAACCTGCCAGTACTTCTCTTGGCTATCCCTACCTTTGCCCCATGAGCCACTACATTCCCATATCCAGGATCAAGCCTGATATCCAGATCACCACTGCACGAAGTGGTGGTCCGGGCGGCCAGCACGTGAATAAGGTGGAAACCAAAGTGATTCTGCGATTCAATGTTCTGGAGTCAGGACATCTGACGGAGGAAGAGAAATCACGTTTAAAAGAAAAAATCGGAAGCCAGCTCACCAGCGATGGATCCCTCATCATCACCGCGGATAGTCATAAGTCGCAGCTGAAAAACAAAGAACTGGCCTTTAAAAAACTAGACAGAATACTCACCAAAGCCTCCTTTGTGCCCAAGCCGAGAAAGAAAACCAAACCTTCCAAATCAGCTATCAACAAGCGCATAAAAGCCAAAAAAGAACACAGCGAAAAGAAAAAATGGCGCGGGAAAATTTAACCCCTACTCCTTCAAATTACCATTCTCTACATTCTCACGCAGCAAGTCTTCTGTGTACGCCCAAAGGCTATCTGATCCTTTGCGAATCCCTTGCACCTTTTCCAACACCCGGCTTAGAGGCACGTCATACTCTGCCCAGGTGCCCCCCTGATTGGAAGCATTTTGCATGATCGGCTCCAACCTATCCAAAGCCTTAGCGAAGCGCGCCTCGGGGGTTTCTCCAGCTTCAAATTCCTCCCAAAGCGCAATGAAATCCCGCATCTGCTCCTCTGGGAGCAACCCGAAAATCCGTTTGGCTGCCTCCAACTCCACCTCCGTGTTCACATGACTCTGTGTGGTGTCATAAAGGAAAGTGTCCCCGGCATCTATCTCCACTATATCATGAATGAGCAACATCTTCATCACCTTGAACAGATCCACTTCCGTGCTGGCATGCTCTGCCAACACCATCGCCATCATGGCCAGGTGCCAGCTGTGCTCTGCATCATTTTCATGGCGCTGACTGTTAAAGAGTCTTGTTTTTCGCTGTATGTACTTCAGCTTATCTATCTCCCTGATAAAGGCCAGCTGCTGTGTGAGTCTATCTGTATTCATTTGATTCGTAGATAATTTTTGCCAGTTTACTTTTAGGCTTCACAAAAGAACCTCAACTTTCCCTAATAGTAAAGGACATTTGTCCCATAGATGATATGATCCGGGAAAATCCAGCCCTTCTCCAGTACCTTGCACAATTGCACCAGTCGAATGGACCTGTGACGGTTACCGATTTCCATCCCAAAACGGAAATCATCAGTCAGGAGAAAAATGTGAAGGCCGCCTTTGTGATCACTGCGGGTATCGCCAAGTGTTTTCATCGGGAGAATAACGGCAAGATCTTCGTTCAGGAGTTTTTCGGCCCTGGCGAACTCTTCGGAGAGATAGAACTGATCCGTCAATCTCTAAGCTTTAGTAGCATAGAGGCGATCACTCAACTATCAGCATTCAGGATGAATCAGGAACATTTTCATAATCTGCTCCACACCGATCCCCGATTCAATACGCTCATCATGGAGACACTCGCCAACAAAGTCCGTTACAAAGCCCTCCGGCATGCCCACAACCAATCACACCCTGCCGCCGATAACCTGCTTCGTCTGCAGCAGTCATTCCCCGACCTGTTTCACACCATCCCAAAACAGGACCTTTCTGACTATCTGGGCATCACACTTCGAAGCCTCAACCGCATTCTGAAGGGGATCGATCACTAAAGTCATCACCTTTTATTCAAATCGATTAATTTCGCCATTCACTAAATCCCGATACCCAAATTGTCTTTCGATCCCTATAAGATAGACCTGCCCATTACAGAAGTGATCGATGAAGTGAAGGCTCATCTCACTGCTAATAACACCTTGATTGTGAATGCCCCGCCCGGAGCTGGTAAGAGTACCCTGCTGCCACTGACGCTGATGCAGGAGGATTGGCTCAAAGGCCAAAAAATACTGATGTTAGAACCCAGAAGGCTTGCTGCAAGAACGATCGCCAGCCGCATGTCTGAACTCATTGGGGATCAGGTGGGTAAAAGGGTTGGCTACCGGGTGAGGTTTGACAATAAAGTATCAGAAAGCACCAAGATAGAAGTTCTCACAGAAGGGATCCTTACACGCATGATTCATGCAGACAATAGTCTGGAGGGGGTCGGACTGGTGATCTTTGATGAATTTCACGAACGCAGCATTCATGCAGACGTTGCACTGGCACTTTGCCGTGAGGCCCAGCAGGTGATCCGCCCTGATTTGAGGATTATGATTATGTCCGCCACATTGGACATGCCCCAGCTCACCATGCTGCTCAAAGCTCCCTCTGTGGTCAGCAAGGGACGCCAATACCCCGTTGAGGTACAGTACGTTGGGGAGCAGGACCTGATGCTCCTGCCAGAGATGACCGCCCGCACCATCATCAAAGCCACCAAAGAGCATTTGGGAGACGTGCTGGCATTTTTTCCCGGTGAAGGTGAAATCAGAAAATGTGAAGAACTCCTCAGAAAGGAGTTAAAAGGGTTTGCATTACATCCGCTCTATGGTCAGCTACCTCAGGGAAAACAGTTTGCAGCCATCATGCCCGATAAATCGGGCAAGCGCAAAGTGGTGATGGCCACTTCCATCGCGGAGACAAGCCTTACCATAGAGGGCATCAAAATAGTGGTGGACACTGGGTTTGGTCGTACCTCCAAATTTGACCCCAAGTCTGGACTCTCCAGACTGGAAACGGTGCAGATCTCCAAAGACTCAGCTGACCAACGCGCAGGACGGGCTGGAAGGCTTTCACCGGGTGTATGCTACCGCATGTGGTCCAAAGCCACACAAGCCAGACTGTCGGAGCACAGAAACCCCGAAATCATGGAAGCCGACCTGGCAGCACTGGTATTGGACATGGCTCAGTGGGGAATTATGGACATCAACCAACTTACCTGGCTCACACCTCCACCAAAAGGCGCTCTGGCACAGGCAAGTGAAACCCTTCATCAGCTCAATGCCCTGGAACACGGCCGCATCACGGCCCACGGGAAAAAGATCCACCAACTTCCCTGTCATCCACGAATCGCACACATGCTGCTGGAAGCCGAGGAGGCCGATATGCTCGAGCTGGCCACAGATGTGGCTGCTCTGCTGGAGGAGCGTGACCCGCTTGGGCGTGAAGCTGGCATCGACATTAATCTAAGGATAGAAACACTGCGACGGTTCCGTGATGAGAACCGCCTTGGTCGGAAGTTCGCGAGAATAGAAAAGGTAGCAGAATCCTATCGCCGCATGTTTGATATTGAAGTGGACAATGGCCCTGTAGACCCCTTCGAAACCGGACTCATCCTGTCACATGCTTACCCGGAAAGAATTGCTTTTGCTCGCCCGGGTAACAATGCACAGTTTCAGCTTTCCAACGGTAAATATGCCATGGCCGGGCACAAGGATGATCTGGCCCATGAGCCCTGGCTCTCTATTGCGCACATGGATGCCCGGGATGGCATGGGCAAAATCTTCATGGCCTCACCGCTCAATCCCCGCGATCTGGCTCCATTGGTGAAGGAGCGCGAAGTAATTACCTGGGATACCAAAAGAGGCGGGTTGATTGCCACGAAAGACCTGAGAATTGGCAGTATCATTCTCCAATCTAAACCACTCCCCGATCCTGACGAATCTCATCTGGTGCAGGCCATCTCTGAAGCGCTCAAAAAAGAAGGGGGCCATCTGCTGGATTTCAACGAAAGCGTGCAGCAATGGCAAAATCGGGTGCTGTCATTAAGAAAATGGAATCCTCAGGGCAACTGGCCCGATGTGAGCACTCCTACCCTTCTCATGACCAATGGTGAATGGTTAACTCCCTATCTGGATCAGGTGAAGAAACCTGAAGACCTGAAAAAGATAGATCTCACAAAAGTACTCCACCACAGCCTGAGCTGGGAGCTGCAGGAGCTCCTGACCCAGCTGGCTCCTGAAAAAATAGAGGTTCCCAGTGGTTCTTACGTCTCCCTTCAGTACAGGGCCGATGGTGAGCCTCCCATATTGGCCGTGCGTCTTCAGGAAGTCTTCGGTCTGGCAGACACACCCAAAGTAAACGGTGGTAAAAATGGGGTACTTATGCACCTGCTTTCTCCTGGCTATAAACCGGTACAGATTACCTCTGACCTGCGCAGCTTTTGGGACAATGCCTATTTTGAAGTGAAAAAAGACCTGAAAAGAAGATACCCCAAACACTCCTGGCCGGATGACCCGTGGAGTGCGGAGGCAGTGCGGGGAGTCAAGCGGAAAAGCTAATCGGGCTTCAAGACCCCTCCGGCTCCCCCTTTTATGGTATTTTGAAAGGATAGTATTGATTCATTGCCCAAAAAGTGGTTACTTCATGCCTGTAAACAACGCTATGCTCCAAGAATTACAAATCAGGAAACTGGAACACCTCTTTCGCATCATTGACTTTGATCACAATGGTCTCCTACAAAAATCCGATTTTCAAAGCATTGCAGACAATGTAGCCATTTTCACAGGGATCATTGAAGATGATGACCATGACAACCTGCTTCGGGAAGAAGGCAATATGATTTGGGGCTTTATTCAGGCCTACTTTCAGCAGCCAAACCTCCAAAACATTGACTCCAAACAGTGGATTGAATTTATGGAAAACTTCTTCTTTGGGGCAGATGACGAGGTATTGGATCAAAACATCACATTGATTGTCAACCGCCTGCAGAGTGTATTTGATAAAAACAAAGATCAGCTCATCTCCCGTCTTGAGTTTATGAGCATTTTTGTGTCCTTCCGGGTGGAAGTTCGCTTTGCCAATCAGTGCTTCAAAGCCATGGACTTAAATGGTGATGGATTTATCAGTACTGATGAGCTGGTGCATGCGGCTATGGATTTTTTCAAGAGTAACGATCCTGATGCGCTCGGCAATAAACTATTTGGTGAGCTTGGCTCCTCCCATTTCCAAAGCGTGAAAGTTCAGTATTAACCAAAAAAAAGACCACCAATCTGGCGGTCTTTTTCCTCAATCAATTGATAAGAAATATTTACTTTTTGACAGCTGGAAGCTTAGCTTTTACTTCTATGGAATACAGCCTGCCGGTAAATGGTGCTGCTGTGAATTCCCTGAATTCTGAATCGAACAGGTTGGTCACCTGACCAGCTACCTGGAAGATATCATTGATTTTATATCCCAATCCCAGATCTACATTGACAAAACCTCCTAGTGGACCATAGTTCCATGTGTCTGTGCTTCGGGCATTCTCCCTGATCGGAGTACCCCTCCAATTCAAATCCTGAGTTTTAGCAGCAATCTGGTAGCTGGAGAAGTAGTCATACTCCTGTACCCATCTCATATATACATTTCCAAAAAGTTTATCACCTCTGAAGTAGAGTCCGGTTCCAAACTTATGCTTCGGTGCGTTGACGAGGATGTCCAGTTTATTCACTACACCGTCCTTGTTGAAGTCATTGTTTTCAAGGTCATCTTCATCCACACTATAGTCGAAATAGGAATAGTTGAATGTCCAGTTGATCTTGTCATTAAGGTATACGTTGGTTCCGATATCAAACCCGTAGGTATCTACCCGACCAAAATTGACATAAGACGCTACCAGGCCACCGTAGGCTCCATAACCACTCTGTACCTCACTCATAGGCGTATCTCCACGATGAGTAGCTACACCCACCACTGTGGCTGGTGACAGGAAGTCCTCAGAGATGTTGTAGTAAGCATTGGCATCCAAAAAGAATCGCTGCGGTACCAGCTCACCTTTGTAACCAATCTCGAAAGTCTGGATCTTCTCCACAGTTTGCTTGTCCACTTTTGAGCCATCAGTCAGGGTGAATCCTTCCGCATTTCCAAGAATAAGTCCTGCAAACAGATCACCATACATGTTCAAAATAGTTGGAGTAGCTATCCCTTTACCATAAGTAAGTCTAAAGGCTCCATTTCCGGCGCTGTATACCAGACCTGCCTTGGGAATAAAGTTGAAACCGTATACTTCATGATTATCTCCACGGAAAGCAGCCACGGCTTTGAAAGCTTCTGTAAACTGATAATCCAGCTGTCCATACACACCGATCTGGTTGATGATAATCGGATCTTTCCCACCATTGTCGAGCAAGTAGGTGCCGTTACTATTCGCATTATCCCTTTGCCACTGTGAACCTACTACCACTTTGGCTTTGCCAAAAGTATCGTGATACTGCACTTCAGCATTCCATCTTTTGGAGTCATCAGCAAAGGTGGCCCCATTGCCCAGTGAGCTTTCCTCCGCTTCGGCTTCAGTGGCTCCTCCGTCTATGGCTGCGTAGTAATTTTTGGTACGCTGATCAATGGCGTAGGTATCTTCAGTAGAGCTGGTGGTGTTGTAAACCTGCGCAAAAAACTTGTCCGAGACATATCTCAGGTGAAAGTAATTCATCTTCCAATCCTTGATCTGATTTCGTCCTACGTTGGTTGGAGACAGGTAGGTACTGTTGCTCCCGCCCCAGCTAAAAATAAGGTCCGAATTATCAGTGACGCTATAGTAAAGAGCTGCCTCTGCTCTCAGAAACTCAATGTCATTATCAAGCTTGTACTCTTCATATCCTTCTTTCACACCATCGGCGTTTCTGTCTATGTATACTGAGTCCATAAATTCAAACTCTTCCGCTTTAGTATACTCACCACTTACCTTGAATGACAGCTTATCATTGAGCACCTGAGCATGTCGCACCCTGGCAGAAAGCATGCTCTGGTTCCCTACACCCAGCGCCACGGTGGTACCCGCAGAGGATCGGGGATCCTTAGTGATCGTATGTACTAATCCATTGTGGGCATTGGGTCCATAAAGTGCTGCATTTGGACCCAAGATCACCTCTACCTGCTCAATGTCCTCCTTGATCTGAGTGGTGAGTGGTCCCATAGGTAAGCCTGTAGCGATAAGGGTAGAGAATCGACCATCGTTTACCTGCAGGTTCTTAGAGTTGAAGTTACTATTGAAACCACGGATGTTGATGCCCGTGCCCACTACTCCAGCTCTCAAATAGTCGACCCCTTTCATCCTAGAGAGTAGTTCTCCTGGATTAAAAGAAGGTAGCTCATCAAGGCTTTTGCTGGAAATAATCTCTATGGTAGCTGGTGTCTGTGTGATCTTCTCTGGTTGGCGGGATCCCGAGATCACCACCTGATCGAATGAGAAAATAGACTCAGCCAGACCAATGCTCCCCAGGTCAACATCAGCACCTGACACGTTCACTGACCGTGAAAGCTCCTCATATCCTACAAAGGATACCTTAATGATATATGAGCCATCGGCCACCCCTGATATTTCAAATGATCCGTCGACATTGGTAGTCGCTCCCTTAGACGTGCCGCTCAATATAGCCGACGCCCCTATTAAGGCCTCTCCTGATTTTGCGTCGATCACCTTTCCGCTCACGACATTTTGGGCGAATGACTCAAAACACAAGAAGAAAAGACTTGCGATTAAGATGGTATAAGTTTTTTTCATTTTTTAAGTTTTTAGGTTGTTTGATTAAATCCTGTTCAATAAACATAGAAAAGTGCCCAACAAGAATGTGAATATCGCAATTATAAAAGGTCATGACTTTTGATGCGCAAAATTTCAATAAATCACATAACTAACTATATATCAATAATATACAATTCAAAAAACACACCCTGACTTTTTAAATACTAAAAAAGCCCCGGATAGGGTTATTTACTGCACTTGCCAGTTTGAAATGAATCTTTCATGACGTGCGGTCATAGGATCCTTCCTCAATGGAAAAAATTGACCAACACCGTAATGATACAATTTGATTAAACACTTCCCGAAGATGTCTGGTGAGTATCTCCACTAAAAGCGATTAATATAAGTCGGGAATCAAGAAGTTGAATTCTAATTACTTCTGATATAGCCGGGTTCTGGCCATGATAACTGTCCTCGGGATGTAGGATTCGAGTTCGGACAATACCTGATTGAGAATAAAGGATTTGTGTGGATTAGCCACATGCTCCTGGGAGAAATCCACGATAGATTCAACCAGCTCCTTGGCTTCCAGACGACCTACCTTGAGCAGAGCGATCTCATAATACCACCGGATGGTGGGTAGGTAAATAGATTTGTTACTGTCCTCTTCGTCTTTGGCAATAAGATTATAGCGCCTGAACACCTGCAGGATCTTATCATATTTTTCCTGCTTGATCAGGCCCTGGATATAAGCCGTAAAAAAAGAGTACCAACGCTCCTTGAGAATCTCATCTTTGTAGATCCTCAGGAAACTATCCGCCAACATCTCTCCGCGCTGCGGTTGATTGTTAAGATTGAGGCATTTGATATAGAAAGAGATGAAGCCAATCTTATGGTAAAAATTGGAGGACTTCTGAACTTCCGAGAAGGACTCTTTCAATAGATTCAGCGCCTCTTCTATTTTACCTCTTCGGATGAGAATGGAGCTGAAATTACTCAGATACTGCACATGATCAGCGTTCTTCTGACGAATAGACAGGTAACCGTATTCTTCAGCCTGCTGCAGTACATCAAACTTGGAGTGAAGCATCAGCCGGTTGGCATAGTAGTTATACAAGATCCGGCGGGTATAAAAAATGCCTCTGGCCAGCAGCTCGTCCAACCGGTCGTAGACCTCTTTCAGTTTTTCAAACTCCCGACTATTGAAATAAAGAAAAGTAAGCCGAACTACCGCCATGTAACGATTGAACCCATCCAGATTTTCATTTCTGAATAACGAAAGCAGCCAGTCTTCCCATTGCTTGGAGTCCCCCTTTTTGAGGTTAAACTGCTCGATAATATCCACTGTTGCCTGATGTAGCTTTTGGTTTACCTCCTTGGAGTACTCATAGTCAGCCTTATATTTCTCGATAAAATCATTGACCTCCTGATAGTCCTTGTGTCTGAGGCGAATGAGCAGATAATGCCGGTAATTCTGAACCAACTCATAAAATTTCATGAAGTTATGCACCGGGTGCTCGTAATTTTTGATGCGCTTCAAAAGGACCTTCTCCTCCTCATGACTAATAGCATCGGTAATAACCTTGCGGTCCATGTCATTGACCCATTCGAAATAGCTATCAACATCGATGTTATCTAGGCGCTTCTGAATCCAATCCATCAGGCTGGAGTATTTGCGCTTGTCAATTTTGGTATTAAAGGGCATCTTATTCTGCTGGCCGTGAGCATTGGCACTCACTCGCTTCAGAATTTCCTCTTTCTCGGCATCTTCAAACTGCTGAATACTGGTGAGGTAGTCTGCCTCGTGAGGCAGAATCTCCGCAGCAAAGGCCGTGAATTTCTTGAGTTTGGTCTTCAATAGGTTGTTGGCTAGTTGGTCAGAAAACTATCCACAATTTCGTTAATCTCGGCAGGTTTATCAAAAGATATAAAATGACCGCAGGCCGGAACATACTTGAGTACCGCCTCCTGAATTTTTGAAGCACCGGATTCCGCCACCTTTTTAGTGGTCAGGCCGGGGTTCAGGTAGCGATTGGGAATAAGGGCATCCTCCTCTCCATATACCACCAATGTTTTCTGCCTGATCTCTCCTAATCGATCAGCAATGGGTTGATCCAGCATACCATGCACACCTCTTGCCACAGATTGGCAATAGCGCTCAAAGTCACTGGCCTCCATCATATTGATCCTGTCCTGGATCATGAACTCCACCGATTCGGGCATTTGATAGAAGTTCATCGCCCAGCTGGCGCGAATCTGCGCCTCAGTGGCGTTCAGAAAAGTTTCCGTGACAGCTGTCGCTTTCAGAAGACTGGCATGCTCAGGACTGAATGTCTCGAAACCAGCTGGTGCCAAAAGAATGAGCTTTTCAAACTGATTCGGAAGATTCAACACGGTGGTCACGGCTACCTGTGCGCCCATACTGTGCCCTACCAGTACCACATTTTTCAACCCAAGTGAGTCAATCAACTGACCAACCACTCCGGCATAATAGCTCATGGTGGCCGGATAATCACCTTTGGAGGATCGGCCATATCCCGGCAGATCGATGGCGATACATCGGTACTGGCTCCGAAAATGATCTACCATAGGATACCATGACGGGATGTAGGTAGCCAAACCATGTATAAACACTAAGGTTTGATCTCCTTGTCCCTCATCAATATAAGCAACTTCTGTCTCCGAATTGATCGACAGATACTGCACGGGGTACTTGTAGGTAGCTATCATTTCGCTCACATTAGTGGAGTTTTGCCCATGTGTCAAAAAGGGCAGTATCACGGTAAAACAAATGGCTAGTATTCTTCTAAACTGACACATAATTGCTAGGCTAAATTTTTTCGATCTATTTTTCCGCTTCCATTTTTGGGCAACTCGTCCAGCACCTCAAAGTATCTGGGCACCTTAAATTTGGCCAGGTGATTGGCACAATGTTCCCTCAGCAACGACTCAGAAAATGAGCAGCCTGGTTTCATTGTCACAAAAGCTTTTCCCACTTCACCCCATTTGGCATCCTTCACTCCTATCACTGCCGCTTCATCCACACCATACACCGCTCTCAACACCCGCTCAATCTCTGCTGGATAGACATTCTCACCACCGGAAATGAACATGCACTTCTTGCGATCCACCACGTACAAGTAACCATCATTATCCTCCTTCACCAGATCACCGGTATGGAACCACCCGTCCACAATCGCCTTTTGACTGGCCTCCTCATTTCTCCAGTAGCCCGGGGTGACCATTGGTCCTTTCAGACAAAACTCTCCTACTTCATTAGGTTCAACTCTGCGTCCCTGCTCATCCACTATCTTATATTCCACATAGAAATTGGGCTTTCCTATCGAACCGATTTTCTGCTCTGCATCATCCTGATGGAGGGAAGTTAGATTCGGACCCACCTCGGTCAGTCCATAACCCTGTCGGATTTTCACACCTTTTCGATGCCAGGTATCAATCACCTCAAGCGGCAAGGCTTCTCCACCCACTATGAAGTATCGCATGGCATCCAAACTTACCGATTTGAACTTTTCACTGTCAGCCATCATCTTGAGCATGGTAGGTACGCCCATGAAGAGGTTGGATTTTTCCTGCTCCATCAACTCCAGTAAAAAATCAGGATCAAACTTATTCATGAGCCCTATGGTCGCTCCACGATGTAGCATTGGTGTCACCAGGACATTCCAGCCCCCCGTATGAAAAGGAGGCATACAATTGATTGTGAGATCGGCCGGAGTGATTTCCAGACTTTGACTCGTGTTGAGGCTATTCCAGAGGAGCATTTTGTGAGAGTAGATGGCTCCTTTCGGGAAACCCGTAGAACCCGAGGTATACAGAATAAACGCCGGGTGATCCTCCTCCAGCTCCACTGCCTCAAATCTTTGGTGCTCAGAATTGTTCAATTGAGGAAACAGATCATCCAGCCACAATATTTCTATGTTGGCCTTTAAGAAAGATACCAGGTCTGCAAACTTTCGCTCCGCAATCAAAAGCCTCGGCTCACTATCCGAAATGAGATAGTCAATTTCACTCCCTGAGAGTCTAAAGTTGACCGGAACCAGTGTTATACCGGTTTTTTGAGTCATGGAAAACAACGCCACGTACTCAATGCTATGCTCAGCCAGCACCATTAAGCGCTCTCCCTTCCCTACTTTCAGGTCATGCACTAAATAATGAGCGAGCGAATTAGCCTGATTATTCAGCTCCTGATAGGTTAGGCTCCTGGCAGGTCGGTATTCTTTCACTGCCACCTTGTTGGGTGTGTATTCTGCCCATTTCGATGCCCAATCCTTTCTATACATGATTTTGAGAAGGTTTTAGATAAAGATGCATAGATAACCCAACAATCATTGAAACGATCAAAGCGGCTGTACTGGCAATTGCAGGGTTGTTAACGGTCTCCTTCATATAAGGTAAAAAGCGACCATAATACACTGTGAAATGAACCAGAAAGGCCACAATAGAGGATGTAAAAACGGTTTTCAATCTTACGTCTTTGAGAAACATCCCAAACAGAACAGGAACAAATGCCGATGAAAAGTAGGCGTATACGCCATTCTGTGCAAAAATCCCCACACTGAGATTGGGTGATTTCAACTGCCGATAAGAGAGCACAAAGCTGATAATGGCCAAAAACACAATCATGAGCTTATTGACCAGAATCTCCTGCTTGTCCCTTTTGACGGGATCATATATTTTACCAAACAGAGGGTTGAACAAATCCGCTGTAAGTGTGGCACTCAGCGACTGAATGAGCCCCTCCAATGTGGACAGCCCGGCTGAGATCAGCCCTAGCACTACCAAAATGGTCACGTAGACAGAAAACTCACTAACCACATAAGCGGAAACAATACCATCCATGGGGATGGGCATGCCATTGACCGTGAGATCTGGAAAATGAAGTCTGGCGAAAAGGCCAACAAACACCACCTGAAAAAAGACCAACAACACCAATATACCGACAATCAGGTACCTATTGACATCCTTTTCATCCTTTAGCAAAAGCGACTTGGTGATAATATGAGGCTGACATACAATGGCAACACCGATGACGGCCTGGCAAAATATGATTTCGAAAAAGTCTCTGAAAAGAAAACTGTCAGGATTCGTCAGGCTGGCATAGTGAGGCCCTATGGACTCCAGCTTTTTCACAAAACCCCCAATCCCATCCTGAAAATATTCCATCCCTGAAAAGAGCAATATCACGGCCACTACCAACATCAGAGTGGCCTGAATGGCATTGGTATACACCATGGAGTTGGCTCCCCCAAACATCATATAACCAAACACGAACACTATCACCGATAGCAGTACTATCACCGGTTCGACATTGAGGGTGCTGGCGAGTACCTGAGTTAACCCTACACAGATAAGCACAATGAAAGTGACCAGAAGCAGCGAGATGAAGGCAAAGAAAATGGCGTAGTTCTGGCTTTGATACATTTTGCCTATCCACTGTGCCATGGTAAGTGCTTTCACGTAGCTCCCGGACTTTCTGAATTTCTTGGTTAGTAAAATCAGTGAACAAAAGATAGCCAGAGGCATCACCACGCCGAAGGACAAGACGCCACTTAATCCATACAGTGCTATAAATCCGGGATTGATAATGAAAGTGGCAGCGCTGGTCATAGAGGCAGCCAGGGCCAATCCCACAGCCAGGGGTGAAAAACTGATGCTGCCGATCGCATAATCACTCATGCTCTTGACCTTCAAAGCTCCCCTGATCACAAAAAAGAGGATGACGAGCATGTAAAGAATCACTACGATCCAGGTTGCAAAGATCTGTTCTGAAGAAGCCAGGTTATTCATTGATCAATTTTTGGGTTGAGGTACAAGTTAGTAACGAATGGCTGCCGCTGCGAATGCCAATCCACCTCCTGAGCCTATAAAAAGCAAAAGATCACCTTTTTTTAGTTTTCCTTGCAAATGAGCATCATGCAGGGCCATGGGTATACACGCGGATCCGGTGTAGCCAAATTTGTCCATGACCATGTGGGCCTTATCCCTACTTACCCCCAGATTATCCATGGTCTCATTGATCGAGTTGAAATTGAGCTGGGTGATGAAGTAGTGATCCACCTCATTGGGAACCACCCCTATCCGTTCACAGATATCCCGGGCCATCTCTGTCCACATCTTAGGATTCAACTCCTTCGGAAATTTATGAACAAACTTGAGCTGATGGTCATGATTCTTCAGAACCGTTTCGGTGACGGGCTGGTGAGTAGCTCCGGCATATATTCCCATCCAGCCATTGTATTGACCTTCCGTTTTAAGGTCGCTGGCCAGAAAGCCCTTGCCCGCCTCAGTGGTGGCTGACATGACCACCGCTCCTGCTCCATCCGCGAAAAGCGTTACCGTTTTTTTATCATGCTTATTGAGGTACTTGCTCATGGCATATCCGCCTATGACCAGGATGTGCTGGTAGCGCTCATCCGCTGCAATGTATTTCGCAGCTACGTCCATGGCAGTCACAAACCCCGCACATGCGGTATTCAGATCGAAAGTCCCGGCATTCTTCAATCCCAGCCTATCCTGAATAACAGAAGCCGTAGATGGAGAAACATACTCGGGAGTGTCTGTAGATAATATCACCAGATCGATGTCCTCCGGCACCAATCCTGCCTCGCTGATGGCCTGGCGAGCCGCCTCTTCACAGAGGTCAGCCACTGACTCATCATCTTTGCACCACCTTCTGGTGGTAATGTTGACATTTTGTCTCAGCCATGTGTCCACGTCCTCGCCAAGTAGGGTGTTAAAATAGCTGTTGGGGATCTCCTGTTCTGGGGCATAGGAGCCTATTCCGGTTATTGTTGCTTTTCTCATGAATCTGGTCTTAAATCGTTACTGCTCCATCTACACTGATTACCGCTCCGCTTATGAATGAAGCATCTTCTGAGGCTAGAAAGGCATATGCATTAGCTATGTCTTCTGGGGTACCTAACCTTCCGAGGGGTGTTTTACTTGTCATCATTTCTATCACTTTTTCTGGCATTGCTTTCACCATATCTGTGGCAATAAAACCTGGGGCAACCGCATTGACGGTAATGGAGTATTTACCTAGCTCTTTGGCGAGTGTCTTGGTCATACCTATTACTCCGGACTTGGTGGCAGCGTAATTAGTCTGGCCAAAATTCCCGTACAAACCAACCACCGAGGAGGTATTAATGATTCGCCCATAAGCCTTTTCAATCATAAAAGGGCTCACCGCCTTCACGCAATTAAATACACCGGAGAGGTTAATGTTCAGTACCTGGCTCCATTGCTCAAAGGTCATTTTACGAATGGTCGCGTCCCGTGTGATCCCAGCATTGTTGATGAGGATATCAATCCGCCCGAACTGCGCAATGGCCTCTTGTGCTGCAGCTTCTGTTTCCTCCGGATCAGCTGTATTGACCTTTCGGAAACTCACCTGATGACCATCCTTGCTCAACGTCACTGCCAACTCCTTTCCGGCAGCCTCGTTCACATCCCAAATCACCACTATGGCTCCTTCCTGCACGTATTTCTCCACTGCTGCCCGGCCAATACCCGCGGCGCCTCCTGTTATAATGGCTACTCTATTCTTTAATTTGCTCATGTATATCTCTTGGTTATTTAATGAATGGCTTATGATCAACTCATCACTTAGCCATTCCATTTAGAAATTTTTAAAATTGATTGGCTAAAAATACCATTTTGAAAATCTGCACCAGAATGGAGTTTCATTAAACATCTCTGGACTTTTGAAGATATTCACTTACATGAAACACCTATCTAACTGTTAATAAGATACTTAATAGCCAATAAAGTAGCCGCGACTTTTAAAACAGTGATTCAAGGCGACTGAATGCTCATTTGCACATTTTCAAAAGACCAGGATAAAAGTCCAGACCTCAAAGAAATCAGCAAAACCGTCCATAGAGTACCTATAAGCACAAAAATGAGCTATCCACAGGCCAGATTTGTCCAGTTCAATACCAATAGTCATACCATCCAAATTCCAACCAGAGGTACTTTTATCCTTACTTCTCCGTCAATTTTACCTAAAAAACGATCATGACTTTTACCACCTCAGACCTTTGGGATGTTCATGGCGATGCGCTGGCATGTGCCGAGCCGGTTTTTAAGAGCTATGGTATGGTCCAGTCCTTCCATGGGCAAATAGTGACTCTGAAGCTGTTTGAAGACAACAGCCTCGTCAGAGAATTATTGAAAACCAATGGCCAGGGAAAGGTTCTCTGCGTTGATGGTGGTGGCTCCACAAGGTGCGCTTTGGTTGGAGATTTGCTTGCTCAGCTCGCTTTAGACAACCAATGGTCGGGGTTAATCATTTACGGGAGCATCAGGGATAGTGCTCAAATTGGGCGAATGCCGATTGGAATCAAAGCACTTAACACCTGCCCCGTGAAAAGCATCAAAAGAAACGAAGGACAGATTAACATCCCCTTAAACTTTGCTGGAGTGAATTTCACTCCCGGACAGTATGTGTACAGCGATGCGGATGGAATTATCGTAAGTGAGCAGCCATTATTGTGATGCAAATTATGATTTATACAAAAAACACTCAATTCAGTCGATAAAATTTCAAAACCACCTTTCCTTCCTCTACATAGTCGACATGTCATTTTTTGAGTAACAATTTGCAATCACTCAAAATACATCGGCATTTGATTGGAAAATGAGGCGCGGCTTTCCGAAAAGTCAACCTTGTCTTTTTTCATCAAATCATAATTTTCATGGGTATAAATTGAAAACTTGGTAAAATCATTAACCAAAAAACCAACCCAATGAAAAAATTATTCCTTTCCATCATGATGGGCGTATACTTCCTGTCTGCCCAGTCACAGCTCTCACTTGTCTCCAACTTTGGATCAAATCCGGGAAACCTGAGCATGTACAGGTATACACCAGCGAATATACCAGCAAATGCTCCATTGGTGCTGGTGCTACACGGATGTACACAATCAGCGAGTACGTACGCTTCCGAAAGCGATTGGAACAGTCTGGCCGATACTTACAAGTTTCACCTGATCTATGCCGAACAAAAAAGCAGCAATAACTCCTCCAAATGTTTCAACTGGTTTGAAACTGGTGATATCAACCGGGGATCTGGTGAGGCAGCCTCCCTCAAAAACATGACTGATTACATGAAAAACAACTACTCTATTGATAACAGTCGGGTGTTTGTTACAGGGTTTTCGGCGGGTGGTGCCATGACCACCGTGATGCTGGCGGCATATCCTGACGTATTTAGCGCGGGAGCCGTGATGTCTGGCCTGCCTTACAAAGTAGCCACCAGCAGTAATTCAGCTTTTCAGGCGATGTACGGCAATGTCAACCAAACGCCCACTCAGCTTGGAAACAGCGTACGAAATGCCTCCAGCCACACCGGACCCTGGCCTACGGTTGGCGTTTTTCATGGTACTTCTGACTACACCGTGTATTACATGAATCAAAATGAAATCATGGAGCAATGGACCAACGTACACGGCACAGATCAAACAGCCGATGCGGAAAATGGTGCCTTTCAGGGCAATAGTGTAGTGAGCAGAAAAGAATACAGGGATGGCTCAGGCAACCCTGTAGTAGTCACCTATAGTCTCAGCGGCATGGGACATGCCATTGCCATCGATCCGGGCAGCGGAGCAACCCAGGGTGGCAATACAGGCTCGTATGCTTCTGACGTCAACTTCTTCTCTTCTTACTGGTCTGCTGAGTTCTTTGGCATTACAGGAGCTCCACCGATCTCACTCTCTCCTCCCACCAACGTATCAGCCACTGCCGTTTCATCTTCTCAGATTAATCTCTCCTGGACGGACAATGAATCGACGGAAAGTGCATACCTGGTTAAACGCTCCACTTCTTCTGGTGGCACTTACAGCACCATTGCCACACTGGCTCCCAATACCACCTCATACTCCAATACTGCCCTGGCTGCCTCCACTACCTATTATTACAAGATTGTGGTGCAGGATGCCAACAGCAATACAGCCAGCAGTGGAATCGTAAGTGCTACTACTTCATCAGGGGGCTCCTCAAACCCTCCGGCACCATCAGGGCTTGCAACTACGAGCATTACCACTTCGAGCATTGGTCTTTCCTGGCAGGATAACTCGTCAGACGAAAATAACTTTGTAGTGGAACGCTCCACTAACGGATCATCCTATTCGGTAATCGCCACACTCAGCGCTAATAGCACCAGCTACTCAAATACAGGGTTAACCCCATCAAGCACCTATTACTACAGAGTAAAGGCACAAAACTCCTATGGCTCCTCAGGCTATACCTCAGCTGTGAGTGCTACCACAAGCGGAACAGCTACCGTGGTGACTATAGAACAACTTACAGGAACGGGTATATTCACCTATGGAAATGCGCACCATATGGGGCAGTCCTTCACGGCCATAGCCAACGGCCAGATCATCGAAATTGAAGCAAACCTCGTCTACGCCATTAGTGGATCCACCCTGAAGATTTTTAGTGGTAACACCACCACCGACACCCCAATCTATCAACAATCCGGCGTGAGTAAAGGAAGTGGATGGCAAACCATCACATTGAGTCAACCAGTATCGGTATCCAACAACTCGGTTTATACCTTTCAATTGACCAATGCTTCTATCAAATATGCATATTCCAATGTATACAGTGGCGGAAACCTCTGGTACGACGATATCTCGTATTCACCTTTTGACGTTGGATTTATTGTCTCCATCAGCACAGGGTCTTCCTCCCGACTGGCTGCTGAAGGCATTACACCCGAATCAAATCAAGTAGGCTTCAGGGTGTTTCCCAACCCTGCTTCCGAACTCCTCCACGTAACCTCAGATCTGGATGATCTGCCTGGAGTCATTGAAATCTACTCCCTTTCCGGCAAGGTCGTTTATCAAAAAGCCATGGCAGGCAAAATTGATGAACGAATCCACCTAAGTGAATGGACACCCGGAATCTATACTGTGGTATTACAAACTGGTCATCAGCGCCTCACTCATAAATTAATCATACACTAGTGACCATTTTTCCGGGGACAGCAGCAGAGCTGCTGTCCCCGGTATTTTATCAGGATATGACCTTCTCAATCACTATGGCTGAAGCTCCTCCACCGCCATTGCAGATGCCAGCCACGCCTATGTGGCCATTCTTATCACTCAGCACAGAGCTAAGAGTGGTGAGGATTCTACTTCCCGAACATCCCAGCGGATGCCCTAAGGCCACCGCACCACCAAAGACATTCACTTTGTCTTCATCCAGGCCGAGTAGTTCCATATTGGCCAGTGCCACAGCTGCAAATGCCTCATTGATTTCATAATAATCAACATAGCTCTTCTCAATCCCGGCCATTTTCAAAGCTTTGGGAATAGCCAATGAAGGTGAGGTGGTAAACCAAAGAGGCTCCTGAGCAGCATCAGCATATCCAAGAATTTTAGCTTCGGGTTTCAATCCATACTCCTTCATTTTTCGCTTGCTGATCAAAATGACAGCAGATGCACCATCATTAATGTTAGAGGCGTTGGCCGCCGTGACTGTACCTTCTTTTGAAAAGACAGGATTCAGCGCAGGAATCTTGTCAAAATTCACATTGCTGAATTCTTCGTCCTCTGTAATCACCAGAGGATTACCCTTTCTTTGTGGAATCTCCACCGGAACAATTTCATTCTTGAATTTTCCCTCAAGGGTGGCAGATTCTACCCTCTTATAAGACCGTACGGTGTATTCATCCTGAGCTTCCCTACTGATCTTCATCTCTCTGGCGGTATGATCTGCACAGTTACCCATCGCGAAATTGTTGTACGCTTCCCAAAGGCCATCATGCTGCAATCCATCGACCAGAGTACCATGACCATATTTGTAACCAAACCTGGCCCTGGGGACATAATATGGGACATTAGACATACTCTCCATACCGCCGGCCACTACCACATCTGCCTGCCCCAAAGCAATGGACTGAGCTCCAAGCATTATGGCTTTCAGACCGGAGGAACAAACCTTATTGACAGTGGTACATGGTACATTCACATCTAATCCGGCTTTCAGCGCGGCCTGCCTCGCAGGGGCCTGACCAAGGTTCGACGAAATCACGTTTCCCATGAACACTTCCTGAATCTCGGAGGACTCCAGGCCAGACTTTTTCAGTGCATCTTTAATGGCTAAGGCCCCCAACTCCACGGCTGAAAGACTCGATAAAACACCTCCAAAACTGCCAATAGGAGTTCTGGAAAGGGATAAAATATATACTTCTTGCATTTTGGATTATGGTTATTTCTGTAGAAAGGTAAATAACCATCGAAGCGAATTCTTCGGGAAGCGAATTTTTAGGGGGTGGACTATTTAAAAGATCACAACACTATTTTACTCCCAATTTCCAAAAATCCAATTCCCGGGTTGGTTGGGCTCATTGGACAGGAGAAAGGTCTCAAAAGCATGGAGGAGCTCATTTCGGGAAAGTCTGTCGTCCCTATTAATGTCCAGTTTAATGAAAGATTTAGCCGAGTATTTGATGTCTATTCCATATACCACAAACATATCCACATACTCATCTGTGGAGATATAACCATCATGGTTATCATCAAACAAATCGAATAAAAAGCCAATGATGAATTCCTGAAATTCTTCCAACACATCCTCATTTCCCTGAGCTATCACCTGCTCTGACACAAAGGTAACCCACTCATCCTGTGAGATTTTTTGGTTATCCTTATGAGGAATCTCAAGAAGCAGGGCGTGAAAGAACTTAGCAGATTTCTCCGCCAACCAAATATGCTTGGGCCCATTTGCCTCATAACCCAGACCTATTCTTATGCGCTCGGCAATCTCCGAAAAATCATCCGCATGAAGGAATCCATTTTTGTGAGAATCTAGTAATCCAAAAAAATGAATTAACTTTTTCCGCTGAAACTCTGAAACCATCTACCCTAGTTATTTGTATAGACAATAATCTCAATTAAGAATGAGAATTTCTAACAATTTACCCAAAATTAACAGGCACACCATCCTCTAAACCCGAATCATGAACTACAAAGACAAATATCTTCCTGTTGATCCCGATTTCATAGAGTACTGTGACTCACAAGTAACCCTTAAGTCATCCGGTAAAATCCACTTTTTCAATGATCAACACAAGGTTGATGACGTAAAAGGTCCACTCTCGACTCTGAACAATACTTCAGAAGGTTATTTTCTGGAACTGGAAAATGGGAATTCAGTAAGATTAGATAAAATCATCACACTCATGGGGAAGCCTGGGCCGGGGTATGCTGAATATGACAGTTATGCCAATGCCTGCCTGACTTGTGAAGATTTAGGGCAGTTTTAGCACAAAACTGCCCATTTATTTAGCTCGGCTTTACCAATCCGAGATGTTTACGAAATAGCTTAATAAGAAAGGTACCCAGCCCTTCATACCTTCTGGCAGCCCTCTGGCTGACGTTGTTTGATCTGTTTGTTTGCATAACCTATTCTGTTGTTTGTAGTAAAACCAACGGAGAGATCTATTCCCTTATTGTATCTTCACATGAAAAGCTAAAATCAATCACTAATGGTCTATGACATGATTTCTTGCGGGCAATTTGGCCAGCAGCTGGCAGAACTGGTAAATAGTTCTTATCGTCATATCGCCAGGTGTGTGTATAAAGAATCGCTTGTTCAGGAAGATCTGCAGGGCAAAAATGCCATTGCGGGTTTCTACCAGTTTGACAAGCTGGATTTATCAGAGATCAAATGGATTCATGCCTTTGGAGCCGGGGTAGATGACTACCTAAAACAACCCACTATCCAACGGGATCTTATTCTCACCCGCACTCTTGGATACATGGATAAGCGCATAGGCGAGTATTGTCTGGCTTACCTTTTAGAAGACCTTAAATGGGTAGTCTCCACCCATGATAATCAGCGATCACACCTGTGGGATCGCACCAACCTCAATGTGCTTTATAACAAGAAAGTGTTGGTTCTGGGCACAGGTTTTGTCGGGCAAGGCATTGCTTCCGCACTTGGTCATCTCGTTGAAAAAATTGATGGCATTAATGGATCGGGTACTTCCAATCCACTATTTCATCAAACCATGGCCATGGGGAATATTTCTCAAGCTCACCTTGAACATTATGACATTGTCATCAGTGCACTACCTCTTACTCCCTCCACCAGAAACTTTCTCAACCAGGCTTTCTTCCGTTTACTGCACGGTGCCTTCTTCATGAATGTAGGCAGGGGAAAATCTTTGGTGGAAGACGACCTCTTGTGGGCGCTCGAAAATGGTCATGTGCGAAAAGCTGTTTTAGATGTCTATCAAATTGAGCCTCTCCCATCCGATTCACCGCTCTGGGATCATTCAGGGGTAATGATGACCCCACATCACTCTGGATTGACCACATTTGAAGACATTAGAAAGAGTTTCGAAGAGAGTGTGAAGGCCATGAAAGGTGGTATTAGGAATCAACTTTTCGTTAACATTAACCAGGGATATTAACCATGGAATTCAAAACGACACTCAGTAAATTTTCCGGAAAAGACGCAAGTGTGTACGAGCTTCATCTACCAGTACCCAAACCAATTGCTGAGCAGTTTATCAGGGGCGAAAACAGACGTATCATTTGTGAAATCAACCAAACCACCAGTATTCGGAGCGGCTTGATGCCTCACAAAGATTATTGGTACATACTCCTCAATCAGGCCGTCATCAAGAAGCTTGGCTTGGCTATTGGAAATACGGTGACAGTCAAATTATCCCCAGATGACTCAACCTACGGAATGGATATGCCAGAAGAACTGATAATTTTACTGGATCAGGACCCCGAAGGAAATGAGTATTTTCACCAACTCACCCCCGGTAAACAACGAAACCTCATCTACATTGTAAGCAAAGTAAAAAGTCCGGAAAGCAGATTGAACAAGGCCCTGGCCATAGTACATCACCTCAAGGAACGAAATGGAAAACTCGACTTTAAGCTATTGAATGTGGTCATAAAGGATTACAATCAGCGAGGAAAACTCAATTGATATGGATGAATTAAAATTCTCTACCTATGCGGTTTTTAGTAACAAAGACAATGGACTCATTGGGAATACAAGTACAGTAGTGGAGACAGAGCATGCCTTATCCAATGTCCAAATGCAATCCATAGCCTCCGATCTTTGGCAGCCAGCAACCACTTTCTTATGGAAGAAAAACGACCAATGGCATGTGAGATGGTTTGCGCCTGATCAGGAGATTGGACTTTGTGGACACGGATCACTGGCTGCAGTGGCCCATCTCTATGAAAAAGGAATATTAGACACGGAGATCCATTTCCAAAATGGAATAATTTCAGGAGGAGTAGAAAACGAAAAGTGCTACATCACCTTGGCCTCCATACCAGTTATTGATGAACTAACCATTGAGAACTATCTTCTGGATGGGCTAAAAATACCCATACTTGGACATTTTAAAACCTCAAATAAAAACATCATTCTTACCGACAGTCAGGAATCTGTTAGATTCATGAGTCCTAACTTCGAAATATTGAGAAGATCACCCATATTCGGATATGCCGTAACTTCAGTAGGTGATGATTGTGACTTTGTGAGCAGAACGCTGGTGCCTCATGTACATCAACTGGAAGATCCAGCCACCGGCTCATCACATGCCGCTCTTGCTCCCTTCTGGGCTGCCAAGCTCAATAAAACAAAAATGAAAGCCATCCAGCTTAGCAAAAGAGGTGGTCAGTTTCACTTGACCTTAGAGGGTAAAAAAGTAAAGCTTTATGGAGAGCATTATAAATTAAACGAGGGCAAGCTTTTTTTGCACTAAAAGAGCGATTGAGTGTTCCCTCGGATAGAATACTCCTTGAGTTCGCATCTCACCTTTCCAATTTTCATATCCGCTTCTATTACCAGAGGGATTCCCATTCCGTTTTTTTCGAGCACCCAAACCACCACCGCTTTCTCTTTGGGAAAAGTGCGCGAAATGGGAAAGAGTCCATAAAACTTATGAACCTCTACCCTTTGGCCGTCAAACTTAATTTTCTCCTTCCCTCCATACTCCATCCCAAAATCATAGAGTTTATCCTCCCAGTAAGTATTAAGAAGTATTGACTCACCAGGTTTAAATCCAGACCAAAGTTTGCTCCGCAAGTACATATAGGTGCCGTGCAGATCATAAGATTTATCATTGAGATCTACAGTTACCTCTTTTTTGGGATATTCCTTAGTGTAATCCATCATTTTGACGTAGGTCTGCATTTTGTCATAGTCAAATGTATTCCACTGATCAAACTTCCCTTTTCTTTCATCGAGATGCTTCTCAGAAACAATGGTCTTATAATTACTCGTATTCACATAACCCCAGTATTCATTCTGTACACCACCCAACCAACTGAAGAGACCAATGGTGTGTGCATCAATATAACTGTGGTAAAAAGTCTGATCACCTCGAACAATCAACGAATCGGCCAACGACATGGTGGCTTCACCCAGAGCAAACCACCCATAAGAAATCTTAAATGTGATCTGCTCTCCAAGGGGGAAATCAAGGCCCTTTTTGGGCTGTGAAACTGCTAAGAGTGACAACAGAATAGTACTAATAAACGAGCTAAATTTTATCATATGTTTTTGGGCTTACCGCAGATCAGTCAAAAACCAAGCCCAATTTATATAGGCTGATTACCAATTCATCAATTACATAGTTTTATCTTCGATCTATGGATAGAACAATTCTTTTGGATTTAACCAGCTATCGGATGCCATACGGCAAGTACAAAGGTGTGGCCATTTGCAATCTTCCCGAGCGTTATTTAATTTGGTTGAGATCAAAAGGCTTTCCCGAAGGGAAATTAGGAATGTTACTCAATACGATGTATGAAATAAAACTCAACGGACTGGAATATCTCCTCAAAGGTCTGAAAGATCCTTCACACCGCTCGTAACCTTTTAAATACGTTCTATCGAAAAGCTTTTTTAATACCGCCTTAGAAATTCAATATTTGCTGAAATTTTCACTAATTGAGTGCTGGATCTCAAAATGGTGCGAATTTTGTTAAGAAAAGGTCAAAAACGGTATATGAAGCGAATCAGCATTGGTATTTTATTCCTAATAGTCTCCTACCTGGCAGTAGCCCAGGAAAATGAGCAAACATCCCTCGGTGCTACAATAGATAAACTTAGCTACGACTGGGACCTGGAAGCTGACAACTTGAATAGCTATGACGGTCTCTCCAAATTCTGCTTAGACAAGGACTATCGAATAGGCGTGATCCAACTCCTCAACGACATTCACCATTATGACTCAGTCCTTTATGATCGGCTAACTAAGGCTTCTAGGTTTAATAAAGACAAGGAAATAGACAAAACATTGAAGGAAATATCCAAGTTTGAAGAAGGTTATAGCTTGAAGGACTTTATTCATTTTCTACATGAAGAATGCACAACCAGAAGTGACATTGAGAAACACTCAGCCGAATCGAGAAACGATATAGGATCGAATTCTTATGATGGTCAGGTTTACATTGTAGAAACTGAACTTAACAAATTCATCAAACACATCACGAAAAGAGTGGATCATATCAGGGAACATGTACATCATTTACACATCAAATAGATTTTGATCCATACCCATGAACTAAGAAACTCATTCCAGAATAACCGGAGGCATCTAAGTGTTGACCAGTCATAAAGTAGGATAAATGGGTTTTGAAAACTTGGGTTTCGGGTATAAGGCATTTCACTTTTTCTACCGGAGAATATAACAGACAATTTAAAGTTCAAGTTGTAGTTGCGCTGAGCGATACTTGATTCAGAAGGTATTATCACAATAGTCAGACTTGAGTCGACTAATTTCAGGACGTGACAATATTTTAAACAAAAAGGCCCGGTGGTTTTACCACCGGGCCTTTCTGTTTCCAATCGATCTATTCTTATCTCCTGATCATTACTCTTTGTGGGGCCCATTTCTCCTGATCGTTGAAGAAGTGAATCAGGTAAATACCACTTGGCAACTCCTTAGAGGCAATTTCGATTTCAAGCTCTCCTGATTTCACTGCTCCGGTTATCACCTCTCGACCCACCTGATCGTAGAGAATCCAGTCCATATCATTGAGTGGTGCGGTCTCAAACTGCACCTTAAAGACCTTATCCGCCGGGTTAGGATACACCGCGAAATTGTGAATGTCCTCCAGTCTGTTATCAAGTCCTGTTAATAATGGCACCACTTTTCCTGCTCCCGCATTCGTTCTCTCAGACGCCTGCAGAATCAACTTGTTAAGTTCATTCGCTGTAGAACCACCTACGTTATCAACCTGAACAAAAACCACAACACTCAATTCATTCACATCGTACACGTTGGAAATATCCCAGCTTACACTCACGGATTCCTGACCGTTGAAGAATACACTCTGGCCGTCAGTAACTGCTCCCGAATATGTCAATCCTGCTGAACTCGGAAGCATTTTTCTAAGCACATTATAAAGTGGCTGGCCTCCATTCGCGGCAATGACTTCCGGATCTGTAATCTGTTTTTCAATCACAGCAAATCTGAAGGACACTTCACTCTTCGCAGGCAGGTCAATTTTTGAAATAAACGATGCGGTAATAACCAACTCGTCAGATTCTCCACCGATGATGATGTCTCCTATTTCAAACAGCGCTCCCTCCAAGGCTCTGGCTTTGTAACTATTTAGACTCCAACCAACAACATCTGTGTCACTTGTTTTCTTACCCGACAGCAAACTTTTTGGTCGACTATCTATTCCATAAAAGTTAGATCTTGCCCCTGGGTCTGATTGATTTCGCTGGCTCACTTCATCCTCTTCTCCCTGGAAGTAGTTAATCCAGATAGCGTCACTGCTAATCTCTGAATCAATACGGGTCTTGATCTCAGCACTCACATCCTGACTGGACTCTCCCAAATCTGAGAATTGTTCAATCAAGATAAATTTATCCTTGTTGTAGATTCTAAAATTATCGAAAGCAAAACCATGTAGCACATTATTATTATTATCCACTTTATCACCCGCAGTGGAGCCCATGGCAATTCGGAATCTCACTTCGGCAAAACTTGACGGTAATTTGTGAGCAGAAAACTTCCAAGCTGAAGTGGTTGTCCATCCGTCAGACCTGGAATTGAAGGTTACCAACCCAGGAGCACCACTTAATTCCTCACTGTTATACCACTCCAAACCAGATGCAGAATTGGTATTTCGAGTATAATCACCGAGCAAAATCCATGTAAGTCCATCATCGGTAGAATACTGAACCACCACACCATCTGTGAAGGTAAGTTCTCGAGCATGATCAAAACCAATGGTAGGCTGAATCATATTAGATAGGTCATACGCAGGAGAGTAAACCCAGGCATCTTCATCAGAAGCATATGCTGAGTTCAATCCAGTTGCCCAATAATTAGTAGAATTAATTCCACTCTGATCCGCAGGACTCGCATAGTTCACACTTTCCTCAGTACCTAATTCCCAGACAGGGCTTGAGCGGGTTCCAAAACCATCCACTGTGGTACTATCTGCATACCACCCCGAAGTTCCATTTTCAAAGTCATAGGTAATGTCCTCAGTCACCACGACCCTATCCAAAATAGTGATAGACCGGGTAATAGAAGCCACGCAACCAGAGGTAGATTGATAAAACAAATCCAACTCATAAGTACCTGATTCCTGGAAAGTGAACTCCCCAACCGCGATGGAGTTTCTGTTTTGAATTTCAATGTCAGTTACAGTTACTACTTCACCCAAGGCCGGAATGGACAGCTCAATCAAAGCAATATCATAGTTATTACTTTGAGTAGGGTTATTATCTCCAAACACGAAAGTGGTCGTATTCCCTTCTGTAATTCCATCCCATCTCATTTTCGGCTGTGGAGTTGTACCTATTTCTGTTGTATTTGAAGCTGATTCAACGCACCCTGTCAGGCCAGCCGGCGCATTGTTGTCAGTAACTTTCACCTCAAAGTAATTATCCCCTGCTGCCAGTCCGTCGGCGCCTACAGATTTAGGATCAAACTCAATTCGTCTTGTCCTGACACCTACATCAGTCTGGGTTGATGTTTCAATCTCAATAGCCTGAGCAGCTGTTCTTCCAGCAGACCAAACAAAAGAAGCCTGGCTAACATCAAGGTTGTCCAGAGTTACTTCCAAAATAATATTTTGTTCGTCGCAAGCCTGAATCACATCGATTCTTTGATTATTCGCCAGTGTAGATACTACCGGTACAGGAGCCACAGTGAGGGTAATTGGCGTAGGGTCACTTATGCACCCTGCAAAAGATTCTCCCACTACGATATTCGTTATTTGTCTGACATAAATAGTTGTATCACCAACAAACCCCTCCAGATTCACAGAAAATTGCCCCCCAAGTACGGGGTTTGTCAAAGTAGTTTGCTGTACTTCAACATCATCCTCATTGTACCATTTAAATACGGTCTCACCTGCTGTGGTCTCTACACCAGAGTAATTGATTATGGTAGACGTACTAGTTACATTCCTGTTACACTGAGGAGCCGGAGTATTGGCAATAGGTGCGGTCGGAACAGAATACAGCGTAACGCTAAACTTGGTATATGCACTCTCGCACCCTTCAAAATCGTCAACACCAGCAGCAATATCCTGAGTCTGACTTACCACAAATCTATATATACCATCATTGGCTCCAACCAAACCTAAATTTGAAGCTGTCGCCACCGATGATGTACCTGATGGAGTTTCTGTATAGAGTGGATTAAACGCATCATCAGGGAAACCATCATTATTGCTGTCTAAGTACCATTTAAAAGTAGAACCTGCCTCACCTGACACCTCAACATCATTGATTCCATCACCTTCACAATATACCATAGTAGCATCCACAATCGATGGCGCCAACGGTATATCATAGACATGAACAGTGAGGTATGCCATATCCGAAACTTCAGATTCACAACCAGGGAAAGTAGACCCATTAGGGGCTATATCATTCGTTTGAGCAATCAGGAAGTAATAAGTACCTTGAATCGCATTCGTAAGCAAAAGTGATTGAGCCGTAACCTGAACCTGTCCATCAGGATCAATATTCCCTCCAAATAGTGAAGTCCTTGAAGAAGCAATAGTACCTGCTCCATTCGAACTATAATAACCAAACGAAGCGTTCGCATTTGCCGTTATATCAAAACCTACACCTCCAAGATCACCTTCGCAGTAGCTTACCTCCAATTCTCTTACCCCGCTCTCATCAAAAGCAATGGTGCTCGGATCTGGGAATACGGTAACCATGATTTTCATAGGATCACTCTCGCAACCATAGAAGTCTGTTGATGAATTTTCGTTTTTGGTTTGAGTAACCCAATAGGTATAAGTTGCACTCACAGAATCATCAAAAACGCCCTGATCTTCCAGCTCATCCAAGGTAATCAACCGACCGTTAAACGCCTCAGCCACGAGCGGATCACCAGGTGCAGTACCGGTACCGTCATCCTTATACCAGGTATATTTTGAACCTGTAAGTCCCGGAGATTCCAACTGAATAAACTCTTCTTCCTCGCCGAAGCATAAGTAATAATTCAGTTCGTTATCCACAGCCGAAGCTTGTCTACTGGTGCTACCAGCCCCTCCTTTAAAATTACTATCAACCGGAGCTGCAGGAATCTGGTAAACACTGATGATGAATTTGCGCAGATCACTTTCACAACCCGTAAAAGGATAAGAATCGGAACCTACTGCATTGTCAAAATCTGTTCTTGATATGTAGAATGTATCTGAAGTCGCAGCTATAGGATCATAGCCTGTTGCACCCAGCAGGTCAAGCTCTGCAAGGTTCAAATTATTGCTTCCATCCAAATCAGAAGGGTCAAAAGTCGCCAGGGCTGTAGAAGCATCGCCATCATAGATCGTAAAATAGGTCTCTGTCAGATCCTCATTGTTAAGTCCACTATTAATTACAATGGTTTCAAGACTAGCAGAACTACCGCCTATCTCACAATATTCATAGAGATAACCAGAACTATTTACATTGCTCGCCTCTCCAAGTAAATTAACACTACCAAGATTTGTTTGATTGGTAGCTGTTGCCAAAATATTATCAACAATTGTTACTGGGCTTGGGACAGCATAAATCTCAACCACGACCTTTCTCAATGATGACTCACAACCTGAGAACGAAGTAGTATTGGCACCGGTAATCCCCACATGTGAGAGTTCAGAAATCCAAAAATTAACCGTGGTTCTCGAGTTAGGTATATTTCCTCCGAAGAATTCGTTTAAAACATTCAAAGTGGTATCATTGGCCCCAGTAAGATTTGCTGTTCCTACTTCATTGTTCCCATTCTCATCAAGATACCACTTAAAAAACTCGGTGGAGGCTCCTGTAGAGCTCACAACAACATCCTCAATACTCTGACCTCCACAATACTCAATGATATATTCTCCTGTTCCACTATCAAACGCCGAAATAGCATCAAGATCAGGATTAGAAGCCAAATCCAGGGTCGGAGCTTCAGCTACCGACAACACCCTAAACTCAAAGCGTCCGGTATCGGTAGTTGCTGCGACAGTCTGTGGCTTTGATATATACACAATCTGATAATAACCAGGATCAACGCTTGTCGGGTCGAAAGTATTAACAACACCCAAAGAGCCACTTGATGTTGAATCTGCCAATAACTCATATGGCGCAACTCCGTCTGAGCTTGAATAAAGCAGGTATCCATTGGTTATATACCCTGTAGAATCGACTCCTCCACTTCCAGTGTAAGTATAAATGCTTGCCTGAATTCTGAAATCACCATCATCGGCACAATAGAAATCATTGATTAGCTTTTGCCCCGTTACGGTATGGTCAAAAGTTACTGTCGGATTAGGATAGAGATAGACAAACGCCTCATCCTTTACAATCAACGCTCCATCAGACTCCTGACTCAAAACAGACACAAACTTCAATGTATCAACTTCACGGCTTGGAATCCCTGCAATTGAATCCAACGCTGATGGATCAAATATCCAATCTCCATCAACTACAGAAGTTGGAATGTTGGCAGTTGGGGAACCTGGCACATAGTTGATTAGCCTATTCACAATATTTCCATCTGCTTCACTTATCCCAACTTCTCCGTAACCAGTCAAAGAACTTCCATTTTCTATGTAATAAACCTCAAGGAAATAGAAATCATCATCAGGTCCATCAACCCCATTGATATCATACGTCGGATCGGAAACACCGTCAGAGCCGTATAGATAGATTTCTCCAGAGCCCATGACTTTTTGAAATGACAACTCTTGTCGATTCAGATCAAACACATTCTCAGTTTGATTAACCGTCATATAGATGGCATTAAAAGAAGCCGTAACTCCAGACACATTGTTTTCCCAACGATATTTTAGGGTATGTACTCCGGCACCAGCAGCAATAGGTGAGAATTTCACCGAACTCGTACCGCCTGAATTATAACTAAAGTTAGTAAGGCCATTTCCTGAAATCAATAAATCGTTCGTCGCAGGGTGACTTAAAGTAAGCGTGGTTCCGGTCACGTTGCTCTCAGCAAAAGTGGTCACATTGGCACTATTGGTGATATCATCCAAAAAGGCTATTGAATATTTTACTGAAGGCCCCTCGCTTGAAACACCATTTAACAGCCGTTTCGGTGATATAGAATGTAAACACTCCGTTATCATCCGTGCCCGCAAAATCTATCACTTCCTCTACCATGAAATCAGCCACAGTAGGTTGGATATTGGTAGTTACATTGGTGTATGGAGCTCCAACCGGGTCAAGCATGGTTTCATCCCTGTAGATGGTGATGGTACTCCCTGAAATAGCTGGCGTAATCACTACCGGAATCTCAGCAGAAGGGTCAGAAGCTCCTGACGTTCTGTACAGCGCCTTTTTATCTCCATTTACATCTCCGTCAGCAGTATTGGCCGCATTTTCCACCAAGGTCACCACCTCGGTCATGGTTAAATCAATGGTGATGGCACCAGAGGTTGGCGCCTGATTTTGTGACGGATCATATATTTCACCATTTGAATTAGTATAGGTCACAAGCAAGTCACCTTCGGCATTGGTAAGGTCAGCCACTGTGAGTACGATATACAAGTCACCAGCACTACCATCAGCCTGTCCACTAACTAAAAATGGCGTTCCATCTTCATCCACTACAGTGAAATCAGTCGGATTGGTACCATTGGTAAGGACTACTTCACTAAACTCCACCCTGATCTGCGTATTGCTGTTCTTGACAGCTGCCTGTAACGTTGGCGCTGTATTGTCAATAGTGAAAGTATTTGAAATAGCATTGGCCGACAGCTGATTACCAGCATTGTCAGTAAACGCACTGGCCGTTAGGGTAATACCCAAAGTGCCATCACCTGCTACATTGGAAACTGTGAGAGTGAAGTCACTGTAAGCTACATCGGTGGTCAGACTCACATTAGCTCCAAACCCACTTGCTAAACCTGACGTTCCCGAACCACCAACGGTAGCTCCTCCCAAATTCAACGTAATATCGCTCAAATCAAGGTCTGTTATTCCCTCGCTAAACGCAAGATCAAAACTTACACTCGAAGCATTGGTCCCATTCACAGTGCCATTGGCTGCTAAAGGAGCATTTCTGGTAATCACAACGGTCGGGCGTGTGTTATCTACAATCACCGTATTATCTCCTCCTGTCAAATCCGTGTTATCCAAAGGTGCAGCTATAGGATTACCCGCTGCATCGGTAAAGCTCAAACTAAAATTAACTGCCCCATCCGTATCCAAGGCATCTACCACATAGGTCATTGTATAATTTGTCGGATCTATCTGATTAACTGTCACCGAATTATCGATGGCATCTCCACCACTCGTAAAACTCACAGTAGGAAGCCCTGAAAGTGGATTATCAACAGTCAAACTCAGAGTGATCACATTACCTGTCACCGCACTATCCAGGCTTGTGGAATTATTCGATGCGATAGTTAAAGCAGTGGCTTGCGGCGCAGTGTTATCAATTGTAAAGGCATCAGATGGACCTTCATCTGCCACCAGCGCATTTCCGGAAACATCGGTGATAGGACTCGCTCCTGCATTTTTTATCGTAATGGTGATATCTCCATCTCCACTTACACTGGTCAGGTTCAAAGTGAAATTCTGATTGTCTCCATCATTGACCAGATTGGAGCCCCCAACTGTTGCCGCGTTCGTTATCGTGATATCATCAGCTATAGTGAAATTGCCAACTAGGATCGGTTCACTGAAGGCTATGTCGAAACTAACAGCATTGTCATTCGTTCCTGTGAATGAACCACTCGATACTGCGTTGCGGGTGATGACCACCGTGGGTAAAGTATTGTCAATTGTGAAAGTATTTGAAACAGCATTGGCTGACATCTGATTGCCAGCATGGTCAGTAAACGCACTGGCCGTCAGCGTGATCCCCAAAGTACCGTTACCTGCTACATTGGAAACTGTGAGAGTGAAGTCACTGTAAGCTACATCGGTGGTCAGACTCACATTAGCTCCAAACCCACTTGCTAAACCTGACGTTCCCGAACCACCAACGGTAGCTCCTCCCAAATTCAACGTAATATCGCTCAAATCAAGGTCTGTTATTCCCTCGCTAAACGCAAGATCAAAACTTACACTCGAAGCATTGGTCCCATTCACAGTGCCATTGGCTGCTAAAGGAGCATTTCTGGTAATCACAACGGTCGGGCGTGTGTTATCTACAATCACCGTATTATCTCCTCCTGTCAAATCCGTGTTATCCAAAGGTGCAGCTATAGGATTACCCGCTGCATCGGTAAAGCTCAAACTAAAATTAACTGCCCCATCCGTATCCAAGGCATCTACCACATAGGTCATTGTATAATTTGTCGGATCTATCTGATTAACTGTCACCGAATTATCGATGGCATCTCCACCACTCGTAAAACTCACAGTAGGAAGCCCTGAAAGTGGATTATCAACAGTCAAACTCAGAGTGATCACATTACCTGTCACCGCACTATCCAGGCTTGTGGAATTATTCGATGCGATAGTTAAAGCAGTGGCTTGCGGCGCAGTGTTATCAATTGTAAAGGCATCAGATGGACCTTCATCTGTAGGCATGGTATTCCCAGAAACATCCGTAATTGGGCTCGAACCAGCATTTTTTATCGTAATTGTGATATCTCCATCACTACTTATTGTCGTCAGGTTCAAAGTGAAATTCTGATTATCCCCATCATTAACCAAGTTGGAACCTCCTACTGTCGCTGCACTTGTTATCGTGATATCATCAGCTATGGTGAAATTGCCGGCGATGATCGGTTCGCTGAAAGCTATGTCGAAGCTGACAGCATCGTCATTCGTTCTAGTGGGCGACCCACTCGATACTGCATTGCGAGTGATAACCGCCGTAACTGAATCCAAATCGGAAATAATACTAAACTGAGCAGCAGCACTATTAGCATTGCCAGCAGTATCCGTGCAAACGGAAGCGTTAATATCCACTGTCAATTCATTCGTTCCCGATAAGCCGGTAACATTAAAAGTGAATACCGGATTGGCTGTATTATCAAAGGCGGAAACACTACCTACACTTAGTGTTATATCTGAATCATCAAAATTTAAGACCTTCTCAACGAATGTCACCGTAAATGGAATAGAAGTAAGGTTCGTTGAATCCGATTCCGGCGATGAGATAACTGCCGTCGGAGCAGTATAATCAATATAGACATTCAGGGAATCCGATATCGTATTGGAATTGCTATTAGCATCTGTCACCGTGATCGGAATCTGATGAAAGCTCCCTGGAGTTTCATCCATATTGTTCACTGTAGTGGTAGTGAAGGTGTACGTATTGTTACCATTGTCTGTCAACAACTGGTTGGTAGCAAAAGAACCATTCAGGTTTGACAAATCGGCCCTCACTTTCAGTCCGGTTTCACCAAGGTCCGCATATATATAAATCCTATCACCAGATTTGAATAAACTATCTATTACAGTATTCGCAGTTGCCTCTCTGGTATTTAACTCCAAAAAGTAGGGAGTCGCTTTATCTGTGATATTTGATACAGCAATTGGCGAAATAGCCACCCCAAGCGTATCATGAATCAAGCCGAAACTAGGATCAGCATACTTAAACTGGATAACACCTGTACCCTCAACCATGGAAGGAGTGAAAATCAGTGTGGCATATTCATCATCTGTCACATTGGTTACCACACCATTCGTAATGTTGTGTACTGATGTACTAAATATGGATGCAGAATCAGCTGTCACAAAACTATCATCAGAAAAAGTGAAGTTCTTAATAGATGGCAGTACAAAGTCAGAATCCTTCACAGGCTCTGAGAACCTAAACTCTACTGTTTCCACATTTCCATCGACATTCACACTATCCAGAGATACTGCAGAAAGAATTGTGGGTGAAGCCTTATCTACCACTTCTATTCCCGTTGTATCCTTAAACAAATTTTGATTAGCGGATTGATCGGTAATATCTCCAAGGGAATTTACATAACTCAATTTATACTGACCTGTTCCCACCGTATTTACAGGTGTCCACCTAAGTCTGATGTATTTGTCATTAGCAACATTAGTGGTCACACCCGTCAAAGAATCCACTCGTGAAGAGAATTGCACAATCTTATCTGAGGTCACAAAATTGTCAGATGAAACCGTAAAATCATTGATGACATCAAGGAAATCCAAATCCTGAATTCTTTCAGAAAACTCTACTTCAATAGCATCTGAATACCCGTCGGCATTCAAATCTAGGGAGATCAAATTAGCTATAGTTGGAGCTGCAAAGTCCTGGGTACTGGTAAAATTCTGCACCCCCACTGTCACAACCGAGCCAGATGCAGCATCATTTATGAAACCTGCATTGAGGGTAATATCAGGTATAGAATCGGTATCATAAAAAGCGGACTCCGTCAAATCAAGTTTAATGCTATCTCCTCCGATTAAGGTTGCCCCTGTGATGGATCGAATGGGATCACTCAGTGAAAATCCTCCAAACCCTCCCGGATCATCAATATCCTCTGAAAATCTCACATATATGGCATCAAGATGTCCGTTACTATTTTCATCTGCTGTGTAGGCAGAATGGATGATCGCAGCAGCAGAATCTAAAACTGATATGGCTAGGTCTGTAAGAAGTAAATTGCTTGCAGTATCTGCTAAAAAACCATTATTCGTATAGGTAACAGTCAAGGTATCTGTGGCAGTTCCAGCGATATTTACAGAAAAGGTGAGGAATTTATCATTGTACAGCCCAGGGTCGTATGCATTTTGAATCAATCCGGAGGCCACTGTATCTATTGGATTGTAACCCCCAATAATGAAATCTGCAAATTTCACGGAATCGTCTACTATGGGCTCGCTGAACTCAAATACAAACTCATCCAAGTAACCATTCTCGTCAGTATCATAAGCCACTGTCTGAACGATAGTGGGAGCAAATTTATCAGGAAAGCTTACAAACAAAGTATCTGCTTGTGGGAACTCGATTCCTGTGGTGGTTCCGTAAATCTTAAAATTAGAGGCATCACCATCATCGTAGGCAAATATTTTCAAAGTTTCGTCTCCTGAAAATGCCCCGGTATAACTACCCAGATTAAATCGAACTCTGTCATATCCTTCATAAAGACTATTACTATTATCTCCATCCAGAACTGCCCCCGCAAAATCGGTCATAGTTGTAACAGTATCGGTATCGAACGATATGCTACCATCAGGATCAATGAATCGAAACCATATCTCTTCATTAGCTGTCAAATCATCCGTATATAGACGAATTTCCTTATCATTATTATCGCTGGAATTTGATTCTCTATCTACATCATCAGTAAACCAGAAAAAGACCGCCCCATCGGGGCCATTGGTCACTGAAGTTAAAACCACTGAATCCTTTAAGAAACCTAAACCCAATACGTTGGCCATCTGCACAAAAGCTGTGGAATCGTACAGATAACTGGGGTAGTTATCAAAAATAGATGTTTGTGACTGAGCAAAAATCCTTACCCCTTCGTTCCCATTGGCAGAACCGGATTGAGTCAAAGAAAACCTCACAGTATCTTCAGGAGCAGAGAGCAATGCATCATTTATGTCCGTAATGTTGGATCCAAATGTTATATCTGTCGCTGTTCCAGAACCAAATGCATTCACATCAAACTCAAGATCAAAATCTCCCAAGCTTGGAGAACCGCCTGTCCCTGAACCAGAAATCAACTCAGAAAAAACAACATCAATGTAAGAGTTTACAGCAGGTGATCGAGATTCGCTCAAGATTTGCGGCGCAGCCCTATCCTCAATTGAGAAGGATGTAATATCCAAAAGAATATTCAGTCCGGTGCTGTCATAAATGGCAGCCCCACTACTGTAATCCAGGAGCAGATCGCCAGTACCCAAATCTGTATCTTCAGGGCTGATTAGTAAAGTATAGAATCGATCTCCAAATACATTGGTACCTGAAATTGAATCCACTAAATTTTCAAAGTCATTAATAGCAACAGAGGTCCCACGTCTGGAGTCACTTACTACCCAGTCAGCCAAATTAGCCTTCAAGATAACCGTATCAACGGGTTCTGAAAATTCAAGTTCGATTGACTCGACCACTCCGGTGGAATCTTTATCAAGTGAAATAGCAAAAACAAGTACGGGTGCTGCCGCATCTGTAGGGGTAAATGGGGTATTGAAGTTATTGTAGCCATTACCTGAGGCATCCAACAGGTTCGCACTTCCTGAATAATCAATCGTAGGAACACTGTCTGTATTGTAAATACCTACCTCATTGAACGTAAACACCGCTACGCTATCCACTCCACTTGATACTGCTGTGAGTGTTCGACCACTAAACGTAGCTCCCAGCACAAAATCCATCGTGCCATCCGCGCCATTCACGATCGGCTCACTGAAGTATACCGAAATCGAATCAAGCTGACCATTCCCGTCATTGTCGTGGGTATAGGCTGCGGACTCTTCAGCCATCGAAGGGCTTCCTTCAGGTAAGTACACCGTAGTGGCTTATGATGCCAACGATCCTTACAATGGATGTAAGTCTGTCGCTACATACACACTCAAAGAAGACAATCCGGTTTATCAGATCAAACTCGCAGACATAGTCACCAAAGACAATGACAACTGTACAGGTACGACCAACGGATACATCGCCATCAGAGAAATCTATGTAGATGGAGTCGCTGTAGATCTCGCTACCAATGGGACTGATTATACCTTCACCTGGTCAGGAAACACTACCGCTGGGGATGGTACACTCGAAACCGTCAATGCTGTAGGTGACAGCATCGGTACGGTAGGCGCTGGTACTTATACCGTATTCGTTACCAACACTTCGGCTGGTGGTAATGCTTGTTCTTCGGCTTCTGTTTCGGTAACCATTGCTGATGATACTGAGAATCCACTTATCGAACTGGTAACCCTATCCGATGATACCTTCTGTGACCCTACTGCTGATACCGGAGATGGACAGCTTGAAGTGAAAATCACAGGTACTCCGGGAATCGATGTGACTGAATACCTCTTCAGATGGTGGGCTGGTACCGATACCACTATCGCAGCTATGGAGATCACAAACGCTGCCAACTTCGGTGGTACCATCGATGTGACTGCTGCGGACTCTTCAGCCATCGAAGGGCTTCCTTCAGGTAAGTACACCGTAGTGGCTTATGATGCCAACGATCCTTACAATGGATGTAAGTCTGTCGCTACATACACACTCAAAGAAGACAATCCGGTCTATCAGATCAAACGCGTTGATATCATCACCACTGATGATACCAACTGTGATAATAACAATGCCAATGGAACTATCAATATTACCAGAATATTCAAGGATGGCATTGCTGTTGACCTGAGTGTAAGTGGAGGAGATTATGCCTTCACCTGGACAGGACTCAATGCTGGAGCTAATCCATTCACTGTGAATTCCGTTAATGACAATGTGTCCGATGTGCTTCCTGGTACCTATACCGTATATGTAGAAAACCTGGTGGACAACCTCTGTCGTTCGCAGGCCGTCAATGTAACTGTTGGTCAGGATGGAATAGAGCCTACGTTCGACACTCCTGTGGTCACTGAGGATACGTACTGTACTGGTGGAAATGGGTCTGTCACGCTGGCTATCCTGGCACCTGATACAGACGAAGCAAATTATGACTTTAGCTGGTATGAAGGAACTGGTACTGCTGGTACATTCAGAGGTGATCTGAGTGGAGTGGGCAACTTCTCAGCTACCAACCTCAACGCTGGATTCTATACCATTGTGGTGACTGCTCAGGCTACGGCATCCGAAGGAACCGGATGTACAGATATGATTGTAGTAGAAGTTGAAGATAACCCTGATGTGATCAAAATTGCTGCCAATCAAATTGTAGGAACTCCTATCACTGATTGTAGTCCACACAATGGACAAGTGGTTGTCAACAACGTCACCCTGAATGGGGCATTAGTTGGAACAGCAGGTTACACCTTTACCTTATATGAAAGCGATGGTGTCACTCCAAGTGCTTCCACATTTACCGGAGCCAGCACCTCTGCTAACCTATCTCCTGGCACCTATTTCGTGTCAGCCAATGACGCTGTAACAGGTTGTACTACGCCGCTCAGAAGTGTAATCATTGATTATGATACAGAGCAACCTACTTTGAGTATAGCTCTGGATAGGTTGAATTCTTCTTGCGATGTGGCCAATGCTGACGGACAGTTGACGCTCTCAATTACCGGAGCTGATATGGATGCCAACTATACCATAGACTGGTATCTTGGTACCGTTTCTAATCCAGGAAGTGCAGAACTATTAGCCGATGGAGTTCCATCAGCAGGTGGATTCACTCCTTCAATTACCATTTCTGGCACCACCCCTCCTACTTCTACGATCAGTGGGTTGGCTACTGCCAGGTATTTTGCGAGAGTGACGGACACCACTAATCCGAATGCTAATTGTAATAATGTAATTGCTAAATCCGTATTGCAAGACTCCACATTTGCCATCAGCATGACACTGACTGCCAGTAGCCAGACCAACTGTACTGCGAACGGAGAGGTAGTGATCAACAGCATTACATTGACTACTCAGGATGGTCCTACATCTGTCTCTGGTGAAGCAGTGGATGGTGGAGTAGCTAACCTGATCGGAACATATGATCTGCAACTGCTAAACGCAAACCAACAACTGATCACAGCTGTAACTACAGATGCGGATCTGCAAGGTCTGAGTGAGGGTAACTACTTCATCAATGCTACACATCAGGTGTATGACTGTGAGTCAAACAGCTTCCCATTCCAGATTGTGGAAGACATAGCTTATCCCGAAGCATCTGTGACTACCATAGAGCCTAATACAAGTTGTACTTCTACAGGTGTTGGTTCTATTGAGATTACGTTACTGACCGACGGGGTGGCCAACGCTTATACCGTGGACTGGAGAAATGGAAGTTTGCCAACCTCTCCTGCTGTAACCCCAGCAGAAGGAACAGCTTCTTCATCAGCCAACACCTTTACCTTAAGCGGCCTTTCTGCAGGAAACTATACGGCGGTAATCTCGGATGCTACTTCCGGATGCTCTGTTAATTTCACTTATGAGGTACTTGAGAATTTAAGCTACCCAACCATCAATATTCCAGATGGACAGGTCACTCACAATACACTATGTGGGGCCGGAAACGGAGCGATTACGATAGATGATAACGACATCACCTATCAGGGTGCTGCAGGCCTGGTTGCTGATTACGACTGGACGATTACCTCAAGTATTGGACAGGCTGGCTTCCCTCAGGCATTAAATGCTCCCGCGGCTATCAGTCTTTCAAATCTGTTACCAGATACCATCACCTTCCTGGCCACTCATAGGGTGACAGGATGTTCGAATGGATCTCTTGAGTTGATCATTCTGGATAAGAGCAGACTTCCAGAAATTGATTCACTGGTGATGATCCCTAATGCCAACTGTGATGGTGGAGGAATCGCGCAGGGATTGATTGAGATCAGAGAGATTGATGGAATAGCTCCTTCTGCTGGAAACTATGACTATCAGTGGTATGTGGGTACTTCTGCGAGTGCGGGCAATGAGGTGAGTGTGGTACTTGGAGAGTCCGATAGTACTGAACTTGTGCAGAACCTGCCAGATGATTTCTATACCGTAGAGATCACAAACAACAACACCGGATGTGTGTCTACACAAACGATCGAAGTTCAGAACGATCCCGATTATCCGATTATTATTTCTTACGAAGTGAACAAAAACCTGACTTGTTTCACTGTTGGAAATGGCTCTTTTGTCATTACCCAGATAAGATACCAAGGTACTGACCTGAGTATGGGTAACAGCGCAGATTCATTGACCATAGTAAGTGATTACACCCTGCTGCTATTCGCATCAGATGGAGTCACTCCGATGACCGATGGGGACCCTGCTACCACAATGAAACTTGATAGCTTAAGTGCAGGTACTTACTATGCTGCCATAAGGAAAAATGATTCTAATTGTGATTCTGAAAAAGTACAATTTGTGATAAAGGACAATCCTTTCTACCCTCAGATTCAAATCATCCAGGTAGAAGCGGACTCTACGTGTTCGGAAACAGGTACCACTCCAAACGGAATGCTATTGGCAATCCCGGACAATGCTAACGATCCGATTCATATTGATTCGTCATATACCTTTAACTGGTATGAAGTGGATCCAGGCACCAATGCCAGAATCACAGGAAGCATATCGTCCAACGACACACTCAGCGGACAATATCAGGGTAAGTTTGAAGTGGAAGTTGTGAATGTCAATGTTGGTTGTCTATCCAACGCCTACTTCACGCTGACCAATGAACCTGAAGAACTGAGGATTGTTGCTATTGATTCGGTGAGTATGACGGCTTGTTCGCCTTCCAATGCCTTCTTTGAGGTGACAATGATCAATATTGGCAATCTGACAGACTATACTTACTATTTCTATAATGGTGATCCTACCATTGGAAACCCGAATGACTCATTGATCTATAGTGGCCCTAGCCCGATCCTATCATTTAATGATACAGGATTTGATGTGGTGCCTGATGAATACTATGTGATTGCTATGAGTAACATTACCGGATGTAGTACAGATATCTATCAGATTGAGATAACGGATAAGACTACCAGACCAGGAATTACACTTGAAGCTTTCTCTCTTCAAACAAACTGTGACCCTGCTAATCCAAATGGATCACTCACAGTGAGTGCTAATGGCTCTCAGGATAACACATTGTACATTTTTGAGTGGACCAACTCTGCTGGTACCGTGGTAGAAGCTAACAATGCGACGGCTGATAGCCTGGCAGCGGACACTTATACCGTGACCATCACGGAGGTGGCAACCGGCTGTTCGGTTTCGGAAAACTACACGATGATTGATGATTATCCAGATCCGTTGAAACTATCAGTTACTTCTGAGGGTAATTCAAATTGTGTAAATCCTGATGGTAGACTGGCAGCCAAAGTGAATAACATCCCTGATGGCAAGTCGGCCTCTGATTATCAGTTCTACTGGTTTATTGGTGATCAAACCGCGGGTACTCCTGATCCTACACAAGCGGATTGGATCGGAACAGTATACTCAGGACTTGAGGCCGGTACCTATACTGTCTATGTAGTAGATGGAACAGACGCCTTCTGTACTTCTGTACCTCGGGCTGTTACAGTCGAAGACCTGCGAGATACTCCTGACTTTAGAGTGGACGTGATCAATGATGTGACCATTTGCTATCCTACATTGCCAAATGGTAGAGCCACTATCGGTTTCACAGAAGGCGAGCTATTCAGATATACTTTCCTTTGGTATGAAGGTGCCATCTCTGATACTACCGGACTCACTCCATTTGTCAGCAATAAGCAGAGTGTGGATTCACTAAGTATCGGAGTATATACTACGGCGGCTATTGACAAAATCACCGGATGTATAGGATATCAGCAATTCAACATCATGGATGCAACGGAAACCGTTGGACTCCCTACTTTGGTGAAGGTGTCTGACCGAACCAACTGTATCTACCCTGATGGACGTGCATTAGCCAGAGTAAATGGAAACACCGAAGGCTATACTTTCAACTGGTACGAACAGGGTAACCTGACAACTCCGGTATTTACGGGCAGCGATGTGTCTACCCTGGATACCACAACCTACCTGGTAGAGGCCATCAAAATCTCAACCGGATGTGTATCTGCGAGAGTTTCGGTGGAAATCCTGAATGGTATTGAAGATCCTGAATTCGAAGTATTCACCACGGGGTCCATCTGTTTGAGAACAGAAGACGGTGCAGCAAATCAGTTCAACGGAACGGCTGACATCTACTTTGAGGTATTCCATGAGATAGATACAATCTCCTGGATTAATCCTGATGGAATTTCAGTCTCTAGTGATGTGAAGTTGATTGGAGCTGAACCAGGCATCTGGAGCGTTTGGTTCAGATCTGACAATGGATGTGATTATACACGTGAATTTGAGATTACCGCTGCATTGAAAATCTACAATGGTATCTCATCCAATGGTGACGGAAAGAATGACTTTATGATCATTGATTGTATTGACTACTTCCCTAACAACAGGGTGAGTATCTATAACCGCGATGGTTCTCTGGTTTACGAAACCAAAGGGTATAATAACATCGACAGAAGATTTGATGGTACGAGTAATGTGGGCAGAAATGGATTGAAACTGCCGGTAGGTACTTACTTCTACTTCATTGATAAAGGCGATGGAACTGAAGTAGTGAATGGATATTTAGAGTTAGTTCGTTAATTTACACTGATGAGCATGAAAAAATACATAGCAGGCATTTTGTTCATATTGAGTGGGGTCATAGCATCTGCCCAGATGCGGGCCCTCACCTCTACTTACCCTTTTAATGGTTTATTGATCAACCCTGCTTATGCAGGCAGTCTCAATGTTTTTTCAGTCATAGCTGTACATCGAGAACAGTGGATCAACGTGGAGGGTGCACCGGTCTATCAGGCGCTTACGGCCCACTCCTCTTTCAATTCGAACAGAATTGGCGTGGGATTGCAAGCCACACGTGATCAGGTAGGTATTACGGAAAGTGTATCCGTGTATGGCAGCTATGCTTACAAAATCAAAATGAGTTTCGGGATTTTGGCCATGGGCCTGCAGGGAGGCTTTGACAGCCGGGCCTCTGATTTCAGTAAACTCTCTGTCTTTGATGAAGATGACCAGTTGCTCTCTGGTACTGTAAACCGCTTTACTCCAAATTTTGGGACCGGACTGTACTTTGCTAATCCGCATATGTACGTGGGATTCTCTGTACCCTATATTCTGGAAAACAGAACACTGGTGATTGATGAGAGTGATGCCGTAGCCGCCGATTCCAGAGAAAGCAGATATTATTACGCCACTGGTGGGGTGATCCTTCCTTTGACCGAATCTATTAAGCTATCTCCTTCCATCCTTTTGAGAGGACAGGAACAAAACAGATTTGCCTATGACATAACGGCAATGGTTATTTTTGACAATATCGCCTATGCCGGAATTAGTTACAGAAACTCTAATGACATCACCTTCATCGGTCAGTTAATTCTTAATGAAAACTTCCGTGTAGGGTATGCCTATGATGCTACCACCAGTGAGATCACTACAGAAACCAGCGGGTCACACGAGATTTTGGTCAACTACCGAATCAAACTAAGGAATTACAAAAAGGATCCTCAGTGTCCGGTTTATTTCTAGTGCTCGATTAGTTATTCCTCTTAGCTCCACTGAGATCCGTGAGAAGGGCATTGGTCAAGGAAAGCAGCAAGCTAAAAAGCAGTGCCCACCAAAAACCGGCCACCTCAAATCCGGGAATAATAGCATCAGCTATTAAGATAATTAAGGCGTTGATTACCAGGAGAAATAATCCCAAGGTGAAAACCGTCAGCGGAATGGTCAGCAAAATGAGAATTGGCTTGATGGTAAGGTTCAGTAGAGACAGCACCAGGGCCAGTATTACAGCGGCCAAAAATCCCTCCACATAAACACCGGGAAGCAAATGCGACACGATAATAACGGCCAATGCTGATAAAAGTAATCGGACAATAAAGTTCATAGCTTTTCTATTTGTTTGGTTAATGTAACGTTGAGGACTATACCTCGTATCGCTCCTTTAGAATATTCCAATGATGCGCCAGGTGGCCTCCGAGAATATATACCAAAGCTCTTACTGAGAAAATCACTTCGTTGGATTGCCCCGTGTACTTTGTTTGCTCTTCGGTTAGTGATTTGATTAATTCGATGTTTGCTGCCCTGAGTCCCATCAACTCTGCCCTCAGGGATGTGATACTCCTCGCTTCGAAAAACGAATTTTCCACATAAGTATTTTGGTCAAACCCAGGAATGGGGGTCTTATCCTGTCTGGAAAACCGAAGAATCCGATAAGCCATTACCCGCTCCGTATCTATTATATGACCCAATACCTGAGCCACGGTCCATTTCCCTTCATGGTAAGCAAAGCTCATTTTCTCCTTGGGTATCTTTTCGAGATACGTGGAGAAGGAGTCTGACTGATCTGACAAATATTCTATTACATCTTGATCTCCCACCAATTCAATATATCCTCGGTAGAAGTTGGCGTACTCTTCAGGTTTGGGTTTACCTATCTTATTCATTTTTGAACCAGTTTGCATATTTGATATAATTACCGGCAATCCTCAGCAGCATTTCCCGATTTTTACCTTCCACATCCTTTACCTTTCTGGCTGGCACTCCGGCATAGATACTGTTCTCTTCCACAATAGTGCCTTCCAGCACCACCGCTCCGGCTGCCACGATGGCTCCTGTCTTAATCACCGCTCCATCCATTACCATAGCGCCCATCCCAATAAGTACCTGATCCTGAACAGTACACCCATGCACGATGGCATTGTGCCCAATGGACACGTCACTCCCAATATTGGTAGGCGCTTTTTCAAAAGTACCATGAATCGTGACATTATCCTGAATATTGGTACGATCTCCTATTTTGATGTAGTTAACATCCCCACGGATGACTGCATTAAACCATACTGTACATTGCGCTCCCATGATCACTTCACCCACGATGGTTGCATTTTCGGCGAGCCAGCATTCCTTCCCTATTTCAGGAGTATAACCACGTACAGATTTTATCAAAGCCATAAATCATCTCTTTTTTAAACTTCCTAACTTGTCGGCTGTTAAGGTAATGTTTTAAAACAAAAAATGAAATCAGGAATATGAATGCCCCCACAATGAAACTTATGATTGGTCTATTCACGCTGACCTTGATCTCCTCATGCTCTACTCCTACCGAAAAAAACCTGGAAGCCGGGGCAGAGCAAGAGGTCATGTCTGTATCAGAAAAAGCTGCATGGATCGATATTGATACAACTTCGTCTGTGGTCACATGGATCGGAAGCAAGCCTAAAGGTCAACACAATGGAATCATTCCCTTCACTACCGGTCAACTTGCTGTACTCAACAATGAAATTGTTGGTGGAAAATTCGAAATGGCTGTTCGAAGACTACAAGTGATGGATCTCATGAAAGATCCTGCAAGGAGTAAGAAGCTAAAAGACCACTTGATGTCAGAGGATTTTTTTGAGGCAGACAGTTTCCCCACTGCTTCCTTTGAGATTGTAGAAGTAACTCCTTTCGATTCAACAGCGCTGCCAAAAGACACCCAGGAATTCGAATCTGAGTACACACCGGCCACACTGAGTTCATTCATGGTTGCCAACCCTACACATCTGATCACCGGCAACCTGACCCTGAGAGGCGCTACCAGAAGTATAACTTTCCCAGCCGATATAAGCTTCAATCCAGAATCTATCCGTGCAGAAGCCAAATTCAACATCGATCGGACAGATTGGAACCTCTCCTACAGTGATGAAGCCAGTGTGATCGACAAAGCCAAGGATCGGTTCATTTATAACACGGTGAATGTGGGACTAAACCTGGAAGTGACGAGATAAATTTAGCCTCAGAAATACTGACAAGATGTCATTGTCTTAAGTTTGCTACTTATCTTTGCCCATTAAATAATTGACCCACTATGACTCAGTTGATAGAGGACCTGGAAATTTTGGACCAAAGCAATGATGTGCAGGAAGAGCACTGTGAGGTAAAAGTTTCGAAAGAAAGTAATAATCAAACAGCCAAAAAACTTTACATAGAAAGCTACGGCTGTCAGATGAATTTCTCTGATAGCGAGATCGTTACATCTATACTCCAAAAAGAGGGATTCGACACCACCGCTTCATTTGAAGCTGCAGATGTGATTCTCCTGAATACCTGCTCTATTCGTGAAAAAGCGGAGCAAACCATCAGAAAAAGGCTTACCCAGTTTAATAAAATCAAGCTTGAGCGGCCAGAAATCACCATAGGTGTACTGGGCTGTATGGCCGAGCGCCTCAAAAGCAATCTACTGGAAGAGGAGAAAATTGTTGACCTGGTGGTAGGCCCGGATGCCTATAGAGATTTGCCTAACCTTGTAAGACAGGCCGAGGAAGGTCAAAAAGGCGTAAACACCTTCCTTTCTCGTGAAGAGACCTATGCAGATATCTCTCCGGTAAGGCTCAACTCCAATGGAGTGACTGCTTTCATCTCCATTATGCGTGGCTGTGACAACATGTGCTCCTTTTGCGTGGTGCCCTTCACCAGGGGTCGGGAGCGCTCAAGAGACCCTCATTCCATCATCAGCGAAGCCCAGGATCTTTTTAGCAAAGGGTACCGCGAAGTGACCCTCCTGGGGCAAAATGTGGACTCTTATAAGTGGTCACCGGAAGAAAACAACAAAGCCCGACTGGAAAAGCAAGAGGTAAATCAAGTCGTCAATTTTGCTAATTTGCTGGAAATGGTGGCGCAGGTACACCCTGAGCTGAGGGTGAGATTCTCCACATCGCACCCCAAAGACATCACCGACGAGGTGCTTCATACAATGAAGCGCTATGAGAACATCTGCAAGTACATTCACCTACCGGCACAGAGCGGCAACTCACGGGTACTGGAACTTATGAACAGAACCTACGATCGGGAATGGTACATCAACCGAGTGGATGCGATTCGTGAGATCCTTGGAGATGATTGTGGCATCAGCTCTGACATGATCACCGGATTTTGTACCGAAACAGAGGCCGAGCACCAGGACTCACTTTCTCTCATGGAGTATGTGCAGTACGACTTCTCGTACATGTTTTTCTACTCTGAGCGACCAGGAACACTAGCGGCCAAAAAATACAAAGATGACATTCCATTGGAAGTCAAAAAAAGAAGGCTTCAGGAAGTCATAGACACCCAGCGCGGGCTCTCGCTGGCCAGAAACCAGCGAGATATCGGGAAAACTTTCATGGTGTTGGTTGAAGGGTTTAGCAAGAGATCTAATGACGATCTGCAAGGCAGAAACACTGCCAACAAGGTGGTCATTTTCAAAAACAATGGAGCTAAAAAAGGCGAATACGTTCAGGTGAAAGTGTATGACTGCACTGCAGCTACACTATTCGGGGAGGTGATAGCATAATGGATTACAAAACAAGTTCGGAAGTACAGGCTGTCAAGCAGCGTTTTGAGATCATTGGTAACTCGCCAAAACTCAACAATGCTATCAGAATAGCCATGCAGGTAGCGCCTACTGACATGAGTGTGCTGATCTCCGGAGAAAGTGGTGCGGGCAAAGAGTCCTTTTCCAAGATCATTCACAGTCTTTCTCATCGCAAGCATGGACAGTTTATTGCCATCAACTGCGGAGCCATTCCTGAAGGAACCATCGACTCGGAACTTTTCGGCCATGAAAAAGGAGCTTTTACAGGGGCGCACGAATCCAGAAAAGGATATTTTGAAGTCACCAATGGGGGCACCATCTTCCTGGATGAAATCGGGGAACTGCCGGTAAGTACCCAAGCGAGGTTACTCAGGGTCCTGGAAAATGGTGAGTTTATCAAAGTAGGTTCATCCAAGGTTTTGAAGACAGACGTGCGGGTGATCGCCGCGACCAATGTGGACCTGAATGCCGCCATTGAGAAAAATAAGTTCAGAGAAGACCTCTACTACCGCCTCAATACGGTACCTATACAGGTACCAGCTCTCAGAGAACGTGGTGAGGATGTCCTTTTACTTTTCAGGAAGTTTGCCTCGGATTTTTCCGAGACCTACAGAACCAAACCTGCCTACCTCACTGAAGGTGCGCAGGAAATGCTCCTGAAGTTCAGATTTCCCGGCAATATACGTCAGCTTAAAAACCTGGTGGAACAAATGAGCGTGCTAGAGATGGAACGTGAAATTGATGCTGACACACTTCTGAAATACCTTCCTAAAACCACCTCCTACCTCCCTGCCCTTATTGGGAAAACGGAGAATTCAGAGAACTTCTCAGAGCGTGATCTACTCTACAAAGTTCTTTTCGATATGAAAAAAGACATGTCCGAGATGAAATCGCTGATCCATGAGATTTTGTCTGAGGACGGCTCCCGAAGTGAAATTTTGTCCCAACATGAGCGTTTGTTCAATGATGTGGAGGCCTATAACAGACCCGAACGCAATGAAGACTATGATCACCCACCTATCAAGCCGATCATGCTGGAGTCTACCAGGGAGCAAAACACCCGTGACCGGATTGTTGAGGACGAATATGACATAGAAGACATCACACATGAAACCGACGATGGTGATTCTCTTTCCCTTGAAAAGAAGGAGAAGGAAATGATCATTATGGCATTGAAAAAGAACAATAATAAAAGAAAGTATGCAGCCAAAGATCTGGGGATTTCTGAAAGAACGCTTTATAGAAAAATCAAGCAATATGAGATTGATAGCATTTAGTGCCCTGCTTGGTTCACTTGTTATTCTCTCCGGTTGTGGGGTGTATAGTTTCACAGGAGCTTCTATCTCTCCTACTGTGAAAACCATCTCCATTCAAACCTTTTTCAATAACGCCACTCTTGGTCCTTCCAACATGAGTGTCCTTTTCACCGAAAGCATCAAGGATTACTATCAGCAGAATACCAGCTTGTCTCTGGTGGATGACAATGGTGATCTGCAAATAGATGGTTATATCGCTGATTATACCATTACACCTGTATCGGCCACCGCTTCTGGAAACAACGATCAGGCTGACTTTGCCAGCATGTCAAGAATCACCATCACTGTCTTTGCCAGCTATATCAATACGCAGGATGACGAGTTTGATTTTGAGCGAAAATTCTCCTTTTTCAAAGATTTTGACAACTCTCAGGACATTTCATCCGAAGAGCAAATCCTTGTAGAGGAGATATTTGACCAAATAATCCTCGATATATTCAATGCCTCTGTGGCAAATTGGTAATTTTTCTTAATTTAGATTTTCACCGAAACATAAATTCCTGTGAACAAACAGAAATTCGTTGAGTATTTGAGGACGCCTTCCAATCTGGACACGGAATCTCTGGGACAGTTAGAAGCACTTGTAAATGATTATCCCTACTTCCAGGGTGCAAGGACTCTCTTAGCAAAAGGCAGTAAAATCCTGAAGTCTAAAAATGCCGGCGCGAACATCTCCTCGGCTGCCGTATATGCTACCGATCGTGCATTACTGAAGCGATATATCAATGATGAATTAATTTTCCTGAGTCCACTGACGGTGCATGAGTCTCACGAAGCAGACAGAGAGCGTGACCTAACCGACACCATCAAAACCAACAGAATCACCACTGCCCAAAGTAAGCAGATCGCCAAAGAAGAACCTCCCAAACCAAAACCTCAACCGAAGCCCATTATCCAGGATGAGGCACCTGCTCCAGAGCCTTCAGTGCCAGAAACGAGCAAATCTTCTGATTTAGATCACATCATTGATGAGCTTTATCGTGATTTGGAGGAGTTAAAAATCAACAGGGCCAGGTTCAACAAAATAGAAAATGAACTGGCCGAAGAAGAGGCTGTGGACAATGCGGTCAAAAAAGCTACGCAAAAGACCACTGCGGCCCCTGAACCTGAGGAAACAAAAGAGGTAACACCTGAACCTGCTCCTTCTTCCAAAGAAGAGTCCCTTGAAGCTGATACTCCTGAGGAACCAAAAGCAGAGGCAGAACCAGAAGTGGCAGAAGCGGTGGAGTCACAACAGAAAGAAGAACCAATTGCCGAAAAAGCTGACGAACCCCAACCAGATACGGATCCGGAAGAAGAGAAGCCTCGCGATATCGTAAGGAAACCATCCGAATCTCGTTCGGCCAGGGTATCAAGGATTACCGAAGAGAATGAACCTTTGGAACCTAAAAAGACTAAAGCTGAGTCCAAAAAAGTAGCCAAAAAACCAGCCAAAACGGCCAAAGCCGCTGGCAAAACCAAGCCAACAACCACTAAGCAAAAGCCCGAGAGTAAGAAGAAGTCTGCCGATACACCAAAAAAGAAAGCTCAGAAAAAGGACAAGAAGAAGTCAGAAGAGGGCAATAAAAAGGACGACAAGGGTGAGCCCAAAAGGGTAAATCAGGACGATATCATCACCAATTTCATTAAAAGCAACCCGTCCATTTCGCCGGCCAGCAAATCAGCTGCCAACGCTCAGGTAGACCTTTCTGGCGCCAGTACAGAATTGCATCCTGAGATTGCTTCGGAGTATCTCGCCGAAATCTATTTGCAGCAAGGCAAAAAGGATCGTGCCGTTCAAATATATGAGGCCCTCATAGTGCGATTTCCTGAAAAAACAACTTACTTTGCGGACATTATCAAGAAAATAAACCAATAGATTTAGAATGTACGCCCTTATCATTAGCATTATCATCCTTGTAGCATTTTTGTTGATTCTTGTTGTTTTGGCCCAAAACCCTAAAGGGGGTGGACTTTCTAGCCAATTTGGCGGGGCTGGCACACAGCAGATCATGGGTGTGAAGAAAACGGGTGATATCCTGGAAAAACTTACCTGGGGTTTGGCTATAGCCATGCTTGTGCTCACACTTTCCACCAATTTCTTTGTGGAAGATAACACCCAGACACTCACTTCTCCTAACATTGAAAGTGCCCAGGAGTCAGTGCTTCCTACTCAGAACATCCAGTCAATAGAGCAGCCTTCAGGAGACCTTGGTCTTGAAGAAGATTCTGTTAATTAATCTCCTCTATCTTTCTTACGAGCATCCTCTTAGCCACAGGCAATATGGTCTGTGGCAATGGAAATTTTAATTTGCTCACCACCAAAAAAGTCGCCGGGTTAGGTAGCTCTCTAAACCTACGAACAAGATCCATCTTGATCTGCTCATAAGTCCTGGAAATATCCCTGAAATCATTGGTCAGAAAAGTAGTGCTAATGCCACGGTACTTTTCGTCAGCATTTTCGAAAACTGATACCTGGTATCGAAATACAGACACATCTCGTTTCGCATCCTGATTCACCAGTACATAGCCCTCTTTGGCATAAATCGGCGTAAGCCCCACTGCACTTACCTCCAGATTATCCTCTACCAGGTCATACAGCTCCTTCCCTTCATTGATACTCCCCTCCAGCTTGGGTAGTGCAAATCCAATGATGTCCTCAATTTCCTGCATCATCTCATCATCTTGTATCATTCGGTGATAAGTAAACTTCAGCTTTTTGAAGTCGGCACGAGAGATGGACTTAGGAAAATGCTCGTAGATAAGTTCCTTATTTGATTTTACATTCAACAGGTTCTTATAGTGCATAATAAGGTCCGATAAAAACGGAAACAATTCTGCAGAGTCAAAATGCTGCTTGATGTCCTTTAAATAAGCCAACAGAACATACTTTTTATACTCGTAATCGATCATACCTTCTGTCAGCCAATCATGATTCAAATTTCCCATATGTCTATCAATTTTTATCTCCAAGAATTTAAACATGAAAATTCTAAATGGCAAACTGACAGACAGCCTGACATTGAAAAAATTACTCTGATATTTTGTCAGTATTTATCTGCCATTTACTGCCTTATCATACCTTTTTATACGATTGGCATGTAAAATGCTACTTGGCCTATCAGCAATATTTTTTCATTAATTGACTAAACCATAAAATTCACACACATGTCAAAAGTTAATTTCAAACCACTAGCCGATAGGGTTCTTGTGGAGCCAGCGGCCGCAGAAGAAAAAACTGCATCAGGGATCATCATTCCTGACACGGCAAAAGAGAAGCCTCAAAGAGGTGAAATCGTAGCGATTGGTACTGGTAAGAAAGACGAGCCTATCAATGTAAAAGTAGGTGACCAGGTTTTGTATGGTAAATACTCTGGTACGGAAATCTCCATTGACGGTAAAGAGTATTTGATCATGAAAGAAAGCGATATCTACGGTATCGTATAATAAAATTCATTTATCACAATCTAAAAAATCAAATCATATACAATTATGGCTAAAGATATTTTCTTCAACACAGAAGCGAGAGATAGCATCAAGAGAGGTGTTGACATCCTTGCCGATGCAGTAAAAGTAACCCTTGGACCAAAGGGCCGAAATGTAATTCTTGACAAAAAATTTGGCGCCCCTACAGTCACTAAAGATGGTGTGTCGGTTGCCAAAGAAATTGAGCTGAAAAACCCAATCGAAAACATGGGTGCTCAATTGGTAAAGGAAGTAGCTTCAAAAACCGCAGATGATGCTGGTGACGGTACTACTACTGCTACGGTATTGACTCAGGCTATATTTGGACATGGTATCAAAAACGTAGCCGCTGGTGCTAACCCAATGGACCTCAAAAGAGGAATTGACAAAGCGGTGGCTAAAGTAATCGAAAACCTGAGAGCTCAGTCTAAGGACATCAGCACTTCAGAGGAGATTTCTCAAGTGGCTTCAGTATCCGCCAATAACGACGCTGAGATCGGTAAAATGATCGCTGACGCCATGGAAAAAGTGGGTAAAGATGGTGTGATCACTGTAGAGGAAGCCAAAGGAACAGAGACTGAAGTAAAAACTGTAGAAGGTATGCAGTTTGACAGAGGTTACCTTTCTCCTTACTTTGTGACCAACACAGAGAAGATGGAAGCTGAGTTGGAAAACCCATACATCCTTATCTATGATAAGAAAGTTTCCAGCATGAAAGAACTCCTTCCTATCCTTGAGGCAACTGCTCAGACAGGAAGACCTTTGTTGATCATTGCCGAAGATGTGGAAGGCGAAGCCCTTGCTACTTTGGTGGTCAACAAAATCCGTGGTTCATTGAAAATTGCTGCTGTAAAAGCTCCAGGTTTCGGTGACAGAAGAAAAGCAATGCTTGAGGATATCGCAGTGCTGACAGGTGGTACTCTCATCTCAGAAGAGAGAGGTTACAAGCTGGAAAATGCTACTTTGGATTACCTGGGTACCGCAGAGAAAATCAGCATCGATAAGGACAACACCATCATCGTAAATGGTGCTGGTAAAACAGAAGATATCGCTGCGAGAGTCAACCAGATCAAATCTCAAATCGAAAACACTACTTCTGATTACGACAAGGAAAAACTACAGGAAAGACTTGCTAAGCTTTCTGGTGGTGTAGCCATCCTCTACATAGGAGCTGCTACTGAAGTAGAGATGAAGGAGAAAAAAGACCGTGTGGACGATGCTCTTCACGCTACCAGAGCCGCCGTACAGGAAGGTATCGTAGCTGGAGGTGGTGTGGCCCTCATCAGAGCGCTTAAAGCCATCGAAGGTCTTGAATTGGAGAATATCGACCAGACTACTGGTGTGAAAATCATATACAATGCCATTCAGGCGCCGCTTAGAACCATCGTGAACAACGCTGGCGGAGAAGCTTCTGTGGTAGTGAATGCCGTGAAAGAAGGCAAAGACGATTACGGCTTCAATGCTGCTACAGGTGAATATGTGAACATGTTCAAAGCTGGTATCATTGACCCTACCAAAGTAACTCGTTTGGCTTTGGAGAACGCTGCGTCTATCGCTGCACTCCTATTGACTACAGAGTGTGTGGTAGCTGATCATCCAGAAGAAGAAGCTGCTGGTGGTGGAATGCCAGGCGGAATGCCAGGTGGCATGGGCGGAATGGGTGGAATGATGTAATCCCATTTCCTCATTAAGAACAAAAGAGCCCGAGCAATCGGGCTTTTTTTTGCTCCTCACTTTTTAGACCAGTCGCAATAAACATATCTTCACCAGATAACTCATCTCTTATGAAGCGACTATTCATTCTGGCAATAATCATTTTTTTCGGCTACATGTCTTTTGGGCAAGGCGTCTCCTTCTCTTACCTCATACCCAAAAACGGCTATCTCTCAGCCCCGGTGAGCCCTTTTTCTGTACGAGGCATCGGCCTTGGCAACAAGATTGGGGTGGAGACCGGAGCCACCCTCTATAGCATCCCCGGCCTAGCCATGGAAAAACTCCCATTCGAATACGAAAAACCTCTCACAGGGCCGCATTATGCCCTGCTGGTCCCTATGGAACTCTTCTTTAAAATTCCATTGGGACCTATGCAAATCAAACTGCTCGGTGGTGGTTTTGGTTGGTGGAATATCAACACCCGAATCAATGAAGGAAATATGGATCGGGCATTTAGAGATTATGAAGGCTGGGAAGTGCTCAACTCAGATTTTAAACTCGAAGACCAGCTGGGACTTGGCTGGATGGCGGGTATTGAATTCGAATTCAAAGTGAATGACAACTTCTCCATCACTGCAGAATCTCAATACCTCAAAGGGGCAGCATCTTCTCACCTCTCGGGCTCTTACACGGGCGGCACCACTGCTTCAGGCATTCAAACCAAGGCTATCGATCTTGAAGACACGGCCATCCTCCTGGAGGGAATCGAGTTTTCAATTGGTGTCAAGTTTTCAAAATAAAAAAGCCGCTCGTAGCTGTAGCTACGAGCGGCTTTTCATGTGTATCGGACTATTGGCTATTACCTCACATTGCCCATCCACCTTCTCATAAATCCGGAGAAGATCAGGAACATGATACCACTACCCACTCCCAGGAGGACTACTGACATGAACAGTCCCGGCACCTGAGAGGCGTCATTAGGGTCAAATCCACCGGCAAAAAGTCCCGCAATAAGGTTACCGAGGGCCGTGGCTACAAACCATATACCCATCATCTGGCTATAATATTTTCGAGGAGCCAGCTTAGTGGTGGCACTCAAACCAACAGGACTCAAGGTCAACTCGCCTGTAGTATGAAAAAGGTAAGTCACGATCAACCAGCCCATGCCTGCTTTGGTACCTTGCACCACGATTACAGCGGCGAAATACATAACCAAGAAGCCCACTGCCATCATGATCAGTCCAAAACCAAACTTGATCGGGGTACTTGGATTCATTTGCTTGGCTGCCAGCCGAATCCAGATCGCTCCAAACACAGGAGAAAGTATAATAATGAAAAAAGGATTAAAATTCTGAAGAATACCTGCGGGTAGTTCATACCCAAAAATCATCCGGTCAGTGTAATCTCTGGCAAACAGATTGAGGGTGGATCCAGCCTGCTCAAAGCCCGCCCAAAATACCGAAGCACCAATAAACAAGAGAAAGATCACAAAAACCTGCTTGCGCTCTGCCATATCCAGCCCTCCTGAGATAAATATATTGGCAAAATAAGCCAGGGTCACGACCACTATGAGGACTCCCACACTCTCTGCTATCCCACGCGCGGTGGTCACGTCCACAATACCCAAATATTGCATTACGAATATTAACAATATAGCACCTGCTGTCAGCGCATAGGTGAACGTGGCTCCACTTTTCTCTCCCGGTAGCTTCACTTTCTTCTCGGGCTTCATGCCTATGCCCTTGAGGGTACCCAGGGTGAGTTTATACTGGATCAGTCCGAGAAACATCCCAACCGCTGCAGCTCCAAAACCCATATGCCAGTCTACCTTCTCTCCTAAAAAGCTCACGACCGTTTGCCCCAAAAGAGACCCCAGATTGATGCCCATATAGAAAATTGAAAATCCAGCATCACGCTTCGCTCCTTTGTCATCGCCATAGAGATCCCCCACAATGGAGCTTATGTTTGGCTTGAGGAAACCCGTACCCATCGCCACAAAGCCCAGGCCGATAAAGAAAATCTCCTGCGAACCGGGTATGGCCAGAATCAAGTGACCAACCATGATTAGAATACCACCGTACCAAATAGATTTTTGTTGGCCGAAAACATTATCAGCCAGCCATCCACCGGGTAGAGAGAGGAGGTAAACTGCCGCAGTATACAAACCATAAACTGCCGCAGAAGTCTCCACATCCAAACCCAGCCCCTGCTGGGCCGTTTCTGTGGTCATAAAAAGGATAAGAATGGCCCGCATACCATAATAGCTAAACCTTTCCCACATTTCCGTAAAAAACAGGGTGGCTAGTCCCCTGGGGTGGCCAAAAAACGTGCTTTCAGAACTCATTGATCAAAAAAATAAAGTAGGTTAATGTTTATTTAAATACGCACTTTACGCAACCAACAATAATAATGAAATATATCTAGACCAAGGCATTTCAAAACTTCCTAAACCATATCACCCCTAAAGTTTCTCTTTTTGACGCATCCGGCTTAAATTTGTATTGCAAACGATTGCAAACAACAAAAAACACCTCACATACTGACCAATATCAGACTTATAAACAACCTATATATTGACCTTTGATTTGTTATTCAAAGGCTAAACCCCCGAAAACAATGAACGAAAAAGGATTAAAATCTCAGAAAGTAGGACTGGAGGCCGCCGGGATTCTCAAGGTGAAAGAAGCATTCTGGAACCTCAATGCCGCAGAACTGATTGAAGATTCAGTCAGAAATGGTGAGGGACACCTTACAGATACTGGCGCCCTGATGTGCGATACCGGAAAATATACTGGAAGATCACCTCAGGATCGCTTTATCGTGGAAGATGCAAAAACGCAGGACAAAGTATGGTGGGGTGACATCAACAGACCTGTGAGTCCGGAGAACTTCGATAAAATCCACGCCAAGATGCTGAAGTTTCTGGAAGACAAAAAAGTCTATGTGCGTGACGCCTATGCCGGAGCGGACAAAACGCACAGGCTGAAGTTGAGAGTAGTGAACACGCTTGCGTGGCACAACCTCTTCTGCTACAACATGTTCATCACCCCTCCGGACTACAAACTGCAGGATTTCGATCCCAATTTCACGGTAATCTGCTGTCCTGAATTTGAAGCGGATCCAAAAACAGATGGCGTCAGACAGGGAAATTTCGCCATTATCAACATGACCAAGCGGATCATCCTTATAGGAGGTACCGCTTATTCCGGGGAAATCAAAAAAGGCATTTTCTCAGTGCTTAACTTCCTGCTACCCACCGAAGATCACGTGCTACCCATGCACTGTTCTGCTAATATGGGAGTTGAAAAACACGATACGGCCATTTATTTCGGACTTTCCGGAACAGGGAAAACCACCCTTTCAGCAGATCCGGAGCGCCTATTGATCGGTGATGATGAGCACGGATGGACCAACAATAACATATTCAATTTCGAAGGTGGATGCTATGCCAAAGTGATCAACCTTAGCGAGGAGAACGAACCGGATATTTTCAACGCCATTCAATATGGTGCCATTTTGGAAAACACTCGATTCATTCCAAATACCCGCACGGTAGACTATAGCAACACAGAGGTAACGGAAAACACTCGTGTATCCTACCCGATCGAAAGCATCAAAAACATCGCTAAGCCATCCGTTGGAGGGTTACCGAAGAACATATTCTTTCTTACCTGTGACGCCTATGGGGTAATCCCTCCTATTCAGAGGTTATCCAAAGGTCAGGCGATGTATCACTTCATCTCCGGATACACCTCCAAGGTAGCAGGCACTGAAGCGGGCATCACCGAGCCAGTACCAGTGTTCTCAGCATGTTTTGGAGCGCCGTTCATGCCCCTGCACCCTACTGCTTATGCAGAAATGCTGGGTAAGAAAATGGAGGAAAACGAAGTGAAAGTTTGGCTCATTAATACCGGATGGACAGGTGGCCCTTACGGTGTAGGATCCAGAATCAAACTCAAGTACACACGCGCTATGATTTCCGCTGCCCTTTCTGGTGTGTTGGAAAATGTGGGGTACCGAACACACTCTATCTTTGGTGCGGAGATGCCCCTGACGTGTCCGAATGTACCGAATGAGATTCTGAGTCCTCGAGAGACCTGGAAAAACGACGAAGCTTTCTACAAAAAGGCGAACGAGCTGGCACTCAAATTCAACAGGAACTTTGATAAGTTCAGAGAATATGCCAGCAAGGAGATTCTGGAGGGAGAACCACAGCCTAATAAAAAGTACCCAATGAAAGTGGAGGCTTAAAATGAAAATGATTTAATCACGAATGGCAGTCAATTAATTGGCTGCCATTTTTTATTTTGCCCCCATGAAAATCGCAATTATCGCCCACGATGGCAAAAAAGCTGAAATGGTAGCATTTCTGCTCAAATACAAGGACTGGTTAGAAAAGGTAGAACTGGTCTCCACAGGAACCACAGGGTCGCACGTAGAAAAAGCCGGGCTCAAAGTACATCGTTATTTATCAGGCCCACTGGGTGGTGATGCTCAGATCGCAGCTGAGGCGGCTGAGAAGAAACTCGACATGGTCATTTTCTTTAGAGACCCCATGGGCAAACACCCACACGAACCCGATGTGCAAATGCTTATGAGGATATGTGATGTACATGACATCCCATTGGCTACCAATCCTGCAGCTGCAGGGCTCATGATGAACTCGCTACTTAAGAAGATAGATAGCTAGACCATTAGTGCTCCGGCAATGGAGGCGGTCATCATTGTAGCAAGGGTGGCCGCAAATAAAGCCCTGAGTCCCAATTTTGAAATATTACCCTGCTGTGTTGGAGCCATCCCACCAATACCACCAATCTGGATGGCAATGGAGCTGAAATTGGCAAATCCACAAAGGGCGTAAGTCGCTATTACGATAGACTTCTCATTAAGAGCTCCCTCAGCTACAAACTCTGACAGTCCCAGGTAGGCTACAAACTCGTTTACCACTACTTTTTGACCCAAAAGGCTACCCACCTGCAGAGACTCATTCCAGTCCACACCGATGACAAAGGCAAAAATCCTGAAGAACTGACCAAGGATATACTCTAATGAAAAACCATCAAAACTACCATTGGTGCTGGAAACGATCACGGCATTCAGGCCTGTGACATCACCAAGCGCCATCAGTATATAGTTGATTGCTGCAATCAGGGCAATAAAGGCCAACAGCATAGCACCAATATTTAGGGCCAGCTTCAAGCCCTCGGCTGCACCTCTGGCCAAAGCATCCACCAGATTCACCCCCATAGTATCTGAGGATACTGTCAAATCCGTATTGATCTGATCTCGATTGAGTTCTGGCAACATGATCTTGGACATCACGATTGCTGCTGGAGCGTTCATAATAGAAGCGCTGAGCAGATACGCAGCAAATCGTTCCTGGGCCACAGGGTCTCCGCCTCCCAAAAAGGCCACATAACCGGCCAGCACACCACCTGCAATGGTAGCCATACCCCCTGTCATCAGGCACATCAGTTCTGAATTCGTCATTTTAGGAACAAACGGCCGCACCAGCAATGGTGCTTCGGTTTGTCCAAGGAAAATATTAGCCGCTGCTGAAAGGGATTCTGCTCCTGAAAGCTTCATTGTTCGGGTCATGATCCAGGCAATGCCCTTCACAATCCACTGAAGCACGCCGAGGTAATACAGACCTGAGGTCACAGTAGAGAAGAAAATAACCGTGGGAAGTACCTGGAGGGCAAAAATAAAGCCCATGTTCTCCGTGTCCATCAGGCTGCCAAACAGAAAGGATGCCCCGTCCCCTGAGAAGCTCAGCAACACCACAAACTGACGGCTGATCCAATTGAACGCCTGCCGAACAAAATCTATCTGTGTAATCAGCAGACCAAATATCACTTGCAGCGCGATACCGGTAAGCACGAGCCTCCAGTCTACAGATTTTCGCTTAAGTGAGAAAAGATAGGCTACACCTACCAAAAATATCAGCCCAAATGCAGCCCTTAGAACATCCATCAAAATCCTGCGGTGAGTTAGTTTCGTTTATTGATTTCATCCCGAATCTTGGCTGCACGCTCATAGTCTTCCTGAGCCAATGCCTCATCCAGCATACTGTTGAGTTGATCCGATGGTAAGTCCTCCAATTTTTTGGAAACAGGCTCCGGCTTGCCTGAGCCGGTAGACTTACGTTTCACCTCAGTGATTTCTTCCTCTTCGTCTGTAAGTACAATACCAGCTTCAGTCAGGATGGACTCATGGGTGTATATATCTACTTTAAATCTCAGACCAATCGCGATAGCATCAGATGGTCGGGCGTCTATTTCAAATTGATTTCCCCCTGACTCACAAATGATTTTGGCGAAAAAGACCCCCTCTTTCAGATCGGAAATATAAATCTCCTTGATATCATACCCCAGATTAAATGCGAACGACTTAAATAAGTCATGCGTCATGGGCCTGTTGGGAGTGATCTCCTCTATCTCGATGGCAATCGCTTGGGCTTCAAACATCCCTATGATAATGGGGAGGCGACGGTTTCCGCCTACCTCACCCAGTACCAATGCAAATGATCCAGATTGTGATTGACTCGATGAGAGTCCTAGTATTTCTAATTTGATTTTATCTGCCATTAACCTTGCTGTGCCTTGATCGCTTCTGTTAGTTTTGGTATTACCTCGAATGCATCTCCCACCACACCGTAATCAGCGGCTTTGAAGAAAGGTGCCTCTGCATCTTTATTGATGACCAATATGTACTTGGAGGAATTGACACCTGCCAAATGCTGAATGGCTCCGGAAATTCCTACAGCAATATAAAGAGATGGACTCACCTTTACACCTGTCTGGCCCACATGTTCGTGGTGTGGTCGCCAATCCATGTCTGAAACAGGTTTACTACAGCCAGTAGCCGCTCCTATCGTTTTGGCCAACTCCTCTATCATTCCCCAATTCTCGGGGCCTTTCAATCCACGGCCACCAGACACCACCAGATCTGCTTCTGGTAGCAATATCTCACCCGTCGCCTTTTCCCTGCTGGTCACCTTCACCTTGAAGTCCGCATCGTTCAAAGTAGGTGAAAAGGTTTCTACACTAGCAGATCCTCCATCCTCTTTGATAGCAATAGCGTTCTTTTTAAGACCGAGTATTTTCTTATCACCACTTAGTGTGGTCATTGCAAAAGCTTTTCCTGTGTATATACTACACTTCACCTTGAACCCGCCAGATGTATCCGGAAGATCCACCACATTGGTGGCCAATGATGCTCCGGTTTTGATGGCCACTCGGGCCGACACAGGGTCACCAAGAGATGACTTAGCCAATACCAACAGGGAACTACTTTCCTTTTCCATTGCCTCTGCTATGGCCGAAGCATATGCCATGATATTGGGTGTGGCCAACTTCTCATCGCTGGCATGCAATATTTTCGAAGCACCGGCCGCTCCTATTTTTGAGGCTTCATCATCACTTAACGCGCCAAATACGATAGCCACGGCAGATCCATCTACCTGCGCAGCATAACTCACCGCCTCCAGGGAGGATTTCTTTACTGCTCCTTCTTCTATTTCTACAAATACTAATGCTGACATCTTACAATACTTTTGCTTCGTTCTTCAATAGATTAACCAGTTCGTCCAGATGATCCGGATCAATGAGTTTTACCCCGCTTTTCGCTGGTGGTAGCTCAAACACCTCTACTTCTGTGGCTTTATCATCGGTAGATGGCTCCACCACATTCAAAGGCTTGGAACGAGCCGACATAATGCCTCGCATGTTGGGGATTTTCCATTCGGCTATTGGCTCCTGACAACCTGCCACGAAAGGCAGATCCAGCTCCATAAATTCTTTACCTCCTTCTATTTCCCGCTGAATTTTTGCTGTATTACCTTCTATGTCCAGTACCATCACGGGAGATACTGAGGGTAACCCCATCAGTTCACCTACCATACTATGTACCTGACCTCCGTTGAAATCGATCGACTCACGTCCCATCAATATCAGATCATATTCACCTTGCTGAGCAGCCTTGGCAATCTCTTTTGCTACGAAAAAAGCATCTCTTGGGAAAGCATTGATCCTGATGGCATCATCCGCACCAATGGCCAAAGCCTTGCGTAAGGTAGGCTCGGTTTCGGCTTCTCCTACATTTAACACAGTGATGGATCCACCCGAGGACTCCTTCAGCTCCACAGCTCTTGCCAGGGCATAATCATCATAGGGGCCGATGATGTACTGCACACCGGTCTTGTCGAACTTTGTGTTATTGTCTGTGAAAGAAATCTTAGACGTTGTATCGGGTACGTGTGTAATACAAACGAGTATTTTCATTCTCTTTTTCTTAAAAATTTAGGGTTAATATTAAGGCTTCGAAGTTAGTAAATAATATCTACATAGGATGAACACAGATCGAATCAGGCAGCTTGAGAAATTCATAGAGGATGATCCAAATGACCCTTTTCCAAAATACGCGCTCGCTCTGGAACACCTTCAAGAAAATAAGGAAAAAAGTGCGCAATTGTTTGAAGAATTACTAAAAAATCATTCGAAATATATAGGCACCTATTATCATGCCGCGGCACTCTACTCTGAACTAGGCGATCGAAAAAGAGCTGAGCAAATTTACCTGGCGGGTATAGAGATAGCCACTGAGCTCAATGAAGCGCATGCCCTCAAAGAGTTACGATCCGCTTATATGAATTTCCAATTTGAGGAATGAATTATTAGAACTATAAGTCTGAAAAAAAGAATAGTTTAAAATTTTATTCGGTCTTTTATTGAATCTAAAATTGATTATTTCATTATTTATAAAAAACTGATTCTTTGCCCACCTTCAATTATTAAATAATCAACAATTATTCCATTTAGCAATATAAAATGTAAATAAATTAACATTTAATTGCGTAATTCTTAATAAAAGAAAGTATTATCTAAATTTCCGTAGTTTTCAACCAACCAACCAACCAACTTCTATGGATCTATTAGAACTCTCTCAGACAGATAGTTTCAACACCACTGACACGCTCTGGATTCTCATCTCAGCAGCACTCGTTTTTTTCATGCAGGCCGGCTTCAAGGTATTGGAGACAGGCCTGGTCAAATCTGAACACCGCTCCGGAATCGGCATTAAGAACCTGATGGACTGGGTAGCGGGAAGTCTTGCATTCTTCATCATCGGTTTTGGGTTAATGTTTGGCACCTCCGCCGGAGGGTTCATTGGTACAAGTTTCTTCTTTGGCAATGATCTGGAACCCGGCTATCCGTTGGTGTTCTTCATCTTCCAGCTTGCTTTTGCAGGCACAGCCCTTACGATCGTCTCCGGTGCTATGTCTGGAAGGACCGCCCTGGCGCCGTACTTCATTGCATCGTTATTTACCGCGGTTCTGATATACCCTATTTTTGGCCACTGGGCCTGGGGAAACCTACTGAATGAAGACAATCAACCATGGCTTGCTGGTCTTGGGTTTATGGACTTTGCCGGCTCCACTGTAGTACACTCTGTAGGCGCTTGGGTAGGTCTGGTCGGCATTTGGATGGTAGGGCCCCGCCTGGGACGATTCACCTCCAAGGGCACACTCATCCCGGTGAAAGCTTCTGATTACGCATACAGTGTTTTGGGCGTGATGATCCTTTGGCTGGGCTGGTGGGGATTCAATGGCGGCAGTGCTCTGGCCTTTGATACCTCCGTGCCCCTCATCATTCTCAACACCAACCTGGCAGCGGCTGGCGCTTGTTTCAGCGCTTATCTACACGCCAAAATATTTCAAAAAAATCAGGACCTGATAGAAAAGATCATTGGCGGATCTCTCACAGGGTTGGTAGCCATCACGGCTTGCTGCAACGTGGTCTCCCCTATCAGTAGTTTGATTATTGGGCTACTCGCCGGTGTTATTCATAATATTTCCTATATCATTATTTCAGAAAAATGGAAGTTGGATGATCCCGTTGGTGCCATTCCAGTACATGGATTTGGTGGCGTATTCGGTACACTTTGCGTAGCGCTTTTCGGAAAAGAAGAGTTCCTCATGCACGGCAGAGGCACTCAACTCGTCGTGCAAATTTTTGGGATCATCGTGTGCTTCGTATTCACTGTAGGGGTCTCCTACCTCATTTTCCTGTTGATTAAATCCACAATCGGACTTAGACTCTCCCCTAATGAAGAGGTAGATGGCGCCATATTTGGTGCGCAGGTTCAGTCCATGGAGCTGGATGAACTACCTGAGCAAACGGTGAGTCAAGTATCAGTAAGAGTGGGCGAGCGGGCATACAACCTCTTCAAAGTGGATGAATATCTCAACCTGCCTCGAGAAACCCGCATCAATCTGATCAAAAACGAAGGTGTACAATACCTCGACGACTCTGGCAATGTGGTACCCACTTTAAAGGCTGTAAGGTACCTCTCCGGTATCATCGAGGAGCAAAGAGACAAGAGCACCACGTCGATTGATCTGGTGGAGCTTTCTTTTTACAAGGATAAAATGGATGTCATCGGCAACATGCAGGATGTGCTACTCGGAGAAGAACACTCCATCACCAGCGTATTTGAAGATTCTTTCCTTTTACTGAAACCGAAAGGAAAGGTATCGTCGGGATTTTACTGGCATGGCAAGGAAAAAGGATACAACATCGCCATAGCCGCCACCTCCCAGGATCCCGACATTTCGAGTGCATTTATTACGGCACTTACCATCTCTCAGCTCAATGAGATAGTGGGAATCAAAAAAATATTAGCCCCAGAGAAAGTGCTCGAAATTCTGGATCAAAAGCTCACTATGGCACTTGGCCAATCCAAAGCCGACGAGGAAGTGAGAAAAGGTGTAGAAATCGGGATGCTATTGGTAGATACGGTCAGAAGGAGGGTTTATTATTCAGGATCGGGATCAGGTGTAAAGCTATACGCCAAAAAGCTAGATAGTATCCTTACAGAATTTAAAGGACTGGATGTTCCGCTCGGTATGTCCGGAAAAGCTCAAAAGAAATTTGAACGAGTCAAAATAGATTACTCAAAAGGTGACGCTTTCTTCCTTTGTACAGAAGGATTTCCGAACCAACTGAATGAAAGCGGCAAGCGATATTCCACCACCAAATTCAGGGTACTCCTGGAGAAGGGTGCCGGAAAATCCATGGCTGATCAGAAAATAAATATTACCACCGAACTGGAAAACTGGAAAGGTAAAGAAGACCAAACCGAGGACATTTTGGTCATGGGCATCAAACCCTGAGCATCCTGGCAATCATTATTCTGAAAAAACGTCTGGCTCAGGTCAGACGTTTTTTTATATCATCTCCAGCACCACCTTACCAAATTGACTGGAGCTTCCCGTTTGGCGTATAGCCTCAACACCCTCTGCAAATGGATGTACGGAATCAACGATTGGTTTGATCTGATGGCTGGTAATGAAATCAACCATAGACGCAAATTCCTCATCGTTGCCCATGGTAGACCCCACGATGGATGCTTGCGACCAAAATAATCTAAATAAATCAAGTCCTTCTGTTTTCCCCGTAGTGCTGCCATACACCACAATACGGCCTCCCGGCTGAATAAGTCTCAGGTAATCATTAATGGCATTTCCCCCTGCACTGTCAATGATGGCGTCAAACTTATTCACTTTTCCGCCTGCCTCTTTCACCCAGCCCGCGTCAGTATAGTTGAACCCGCCGGAGGCACCCATTCTCATCATTCTTGTCAGCTTATCGTCACTGCTGCTGGTCACATACACTTCAGCACCAACAGCCAGAGCAAAAGCACAAGCGAACTGAGACACCCCGCCTCCTACACCCGTGACCAGGACTTTTTGATTTCTCTGAACGTTGGCCTTTCTGAATACCGCCCTGTATGCGGTGAGGGCAGCCAGTGGGAATGCTGCAGCCTCTGTATCACTCAAATAGTAGGGTTTTTCGATCAACCGATCTGTTGGTACCATTAGATACTCTGCGAAAGTTCCATTTTCAGGGGTACCCAGAATAGAGTATTGAGAAGATTGATGCTCGGGGTTATCCCCCCAGTTGATGTTTGGATTGATCAGCACAGTCTTGCCCATCCAGGCCGGTTCACCAGCTATTACCTCTCCGCATCCGTCCGAGCCCAAAACCACACCATCTTTGATGCCTGGATATTTCCCTACGGAAATCCAGTAGTCACGCCTGTTAAGAGCGGCAGCTTTTATTCTCACCAGACAGTGGCCCGGCTTCAAAACCGGATCAGAAACTTCTGAAAACTCCAGTTGATACTTTTGACCATTCGCTCTGACTACAATCGCTTTCATCTAGAAAGGCATTTCATCATCGCCACCATCCTTCTTGTTAGCCTTACTTGGTATGGTAATGGTGAAATCCGAATTAGAAGGACCGGTAGTTGGGAAGGAACTCCCATAAGTGTCATTGGTAGCACTGATGGATGCATCCAGGTCTTCAAATTTGGTGAATTTACCGATGAATTTCAGTTGAACATTTTCCAACTTACCATGTCTGTTCTTAGCAATGATCACTTCCCCAATCCCTTGCAATGGCATACCGTTTTCATCCTGAGTCATGCCGTAGTATTCAGGTCGGTAAAGGAACATTACCATATCGGCATCCTGCTCGATAGATCCAGATTCCCTAAGGTCGGAAAGCTGTGGACGTTTGTCACCACCTCGTGTTTCCACTGCCCTACTCAACTGTGACAGAGCAATCACTGGCACATTCAATTCCTTGGCTATTCCTTTCAATGCCCTTGATATCGAAGCAATTTCCTGTTCACGATTGCCACCACTACTCTTGGAGGTATCACCGGTCATCAGCTGCAAGTAGTCAATCACTATGAGGGACACTCCATGCTGCGCTACGAGTCTTCGGCTTTTGGCACGAAGCTCCAGAATGCTCAATGCGGGTGTATCATCAATGAAAATGGGGGCTTCTGAAAGCTTCCCTGTCTTGCTGATCAGCTGCTGCCACTCATAAGCCTGAAGGTTTCCTCGTCTCAGTTTATCACTCTCCAGCTCGGCTTCTGCTGAAACCATCCTGTGTACCAGCTGTACGGATGACATCTCCAGTGAGAAGATGGCCACAGGTGTTTTGAAGTCAATGGCGGCATTCCTCAAAGCAGATACGACAAAAGCGGTCTTACCCATACCCGGCCTGGCCGCAATAATGACCAAATCTGACCGCTGCCAACCTGAGGTAATCCGATCCAGAGAGGTGAATCCACTGGCAATACCTGTGAGGCCGTCTTTTTGGTTTTTTCGGTCTTCGATCTCCTGAATGGCCTGATGCATCAGGGCATTCATTTTATCATAGTTTTTCCTGATATGGGACTCAGACACATCAAAAAGAGCCTGCTGCGCTTTATCTAAAAGATCAAAAACGTCGGTGGTATCCTCATATGAATCCTGCTGGATCTCAGAGGAAATCTGAATAAGCTCTCTTTTGATGGATTGCTCAGCGATGATCCGTGCGTGATACTCAATATTGGCTGCCGAGTTCACTTTGGTCGTGAGGTCCGACACGTAATAAGCTCCCCCTACTATATCCAGATGCCCGTTCTTCCTTAGGCGGTGAACAACCGTCTTGATGTCCACAGGCTCACTGTTATTGAACAGCTGAACAATCGCTTCGAAGATCATCCTGTGAGCGTCCTTGTAAAAACTCTCAGGTTTTAATATTTCTATTACATTGGTGAGGGCATCTCTTTCTAGCATCAGGGCACCCAGCACAGCTTCCTCAATTTCCACCGCCTGTGGTGGCACTTTTCCCAGTTGCCTGGAAAGATCCCCTACAGTGAGTCTCCTGTTTTTAGCTGTGGTCTTTAGTGCAGATGATTTCCCTCCCTCCATTTTTTACGTTTTAAATTCCTTAAGCAAACTTAGACACTAGGCTGCGATTTGACACCTTTCCAACTCGGGTGATTTTGCACCACTTACCAACAAACCACCCTGTGGATAAATCTAGTTCCTGTGTAATGTGTCTAAAAGTTTGCCTCCGATCCTTTTTGGTTTATTTTTGAAATTCAGAGATGACAAACCCATGCAGATAAACACAGACCTATTAAAAAATAAACAGCGCATATACATTGGAGGCAACCATGGTGTAGATGAAATTTTCGAAATAGTAGAGATCGTACTAAAGCACATTAAGAAACCTGCCGATTTCTACACCATAGGCACCGAATTCACCAGCACAGACGCTCCCATTGTGATCATGAAGGGTGGTGATGCTTTGCATAACGGAAAAGCCATCTTTCATCAATTAGGCATTCATATTCTTTTGATTCACAAAATAGAAGAAGACATCCCTTCTTCTTACAACTCCTTCGATAGTTACCTGGCAGAGTTTGAGACCTTGGCTGACAATCTACCCAAAGCAGGTTGTTTCCTCTATTTTGAGGATGACGATGTGGCTTTACTCATGGGGAAAAAGGAGCGTGAGGATGTAAAAGAGATAGAGTATACTTCTCTTGATGCAGAGCCGGTTCCAGGTGGTTTTTCTTTGAAAACAAATGGAGGGGCTGTGATCTATAAGACAGACAACGACCGGTTCCCTCATCATGCAGCCGGAGCCAAGGCATTGCTCAACCGCATTGGCGTCTCTGATGATCAGTTTTACTCAGCTCTAAAATCAAAGGCATAATGCTCAAATTAAAAAACCCATTGGTCGTATTTGACCTGGAGACCACAGGCACCAATATTGCCAATGACAGAATAGTGGAGATGGCGCTACTCAAAGTAATGCCAGATGGCACGGTAGAAGAAAAAAGCCGCCGCATCAACCCCACCATCCCTATTCCCCTGGAAACCAGTTTGATTCATGGCATTTATGACGAAGATGTCAAGGACGAACCCAACTTTAAGCAGGTAGCTAAATCACTGGCTACATGGCTGGAAGGTTGTGATCTTGCCGGGTTCAACATCCTGAAATTTGATGTACCCATGTTGGTAGAAGAGTTCTTAAGAGCGAATGTAGATTTTGAGGTGGATAACCGAAAACTAGTGGATGCTCAGAAAATTTTCCATCTGATGGAAAAGCGAAATCTCTCAGCAGCGTATCAGTTCTACTGTGGCAAACCCCTGGAAAATGCCCACAGTGCCCTGGCTGATACTCAGGCAACCTACGAGGTACTTATGGCTCAGATAGACAAGTACGAAGGTGAGCCTGTTAAGGATCTTCTGGGAAAAGAATTGGGCACTATCAAAAATGACATGAACATCCTTCATGAACTCACCAATCAGAAAATGGTGGATTTAGCTGGCAGGATGGTCTACAACGATAAAGGAGAGGAAACCTTCAATTTTGGAAAGCATCGTGGCAAGCTCGTGTCAGAAGTTTTACAAAAAGAGCCCAGCTTTTATGACTGGATGATGAAAGGTGATTTTCCCCTTGACACCAAACGAAGACTAACCAAGATAAGATTAAGAAATAACTTTGGGTAAAGCCCCGGCCCATTCTTTGCATTGACCCATCACTCTTTTCTAACAAAAGAGGACTAAGGATTGTATCTTTAAAAGAGAAAGTAAAGTATTATGGCCAAAACGATCATCGTATCAAATAGATTACCTGTAAAGATCTCTCAGGAGAACGGTAAATATAACTACATGCCCAGTGAAGGTGGACTTGCCACCGGACTAGGGTCTATCTACAAAGATGGCGACAACATCTGGATCGGTTGGCCTGGCCTGGCAGTCTCTAAAGCAGATCATCAGAAAGAGATCACCAAAAAGCTGAAAACAGAGAGTATGAAGCCGGTATTTCTCACCAATACCGAAATCGAAGAGTTCTACGAAGGCTTCAGCAACGAAACCCTCTGGCCCAATTTTCACTACTTCAATCAATACATCGTATTTGATGATGACATGTGGCGTGCCTATCAGAAGGTAAATCGCAAATTTGCCCGTGCCATCGCTGAGGTACTGGAGCCAGAAGACACCATTTGGGTACACGATTATCAGCTGCTGCTTTTACCCGAGATGTTGAGGGAATCTGCCCCAAAGGCAAGCATTGGCTTCTTCCTGCACATCCCCTTCCCCTCCTACGAATCCTTCAGACTACTACCTTGGAGAAGAGAACTGCTGGAGGGCATGCTGGGAGCTGACTTCCTCGGGTTCCACACCTATGATGACATGAGGCACTTCCTTTCGTCAGTCAACAGACTGGCGGGACTGGGCAATAGCAATGGCATGATCAATGTGGACAACAGAAAAGTGATGGTGGATGCCCTACCTATGGGTATTGACTATGACAAATATGCCGAATCTGCTGCCGCAAAAGAGACCCTGGAAAGAGAGGCCCGATATCGAGAATCCATCGGTGCTCAGAAGCTCATACTCTCCATCGACAGGCTCGACTACTCCAAGGGTATTCCACAAAGGCTCAAAGCCTTCGAATTGTTTCTGGAACAAAACCCGGACTACAGAGAAAAGGTATCTCTGCTCATGGTCGTGGTGCCCTCAAGAGATCAGGTGGGTAAATACAAGGAACTCAAAGAGGAAATAGACCTCCTGGTAGGGCGGATCAACGGAAATTATTCCCGGTTGAACTGGACACCCATTCACTATTTTTATCGATCCTTCCCGCTCAACGCGCTTTCTGCATTTTACCGAATGGCGGAAGTGGCCATGGTCACTCCTATGAGAGACGGGATGAACCTGGTATGTAAGGAATTCATCGCGAGTAAGCTGGACAAGAAGGGCGTCCTGATCCTCAGCGAAATGGCGGGAGCTTCCAAAGAACTCTCAGACGCCATCCTTATCAATCCCAACGACATGGGAGAGTTGGTCAATGCCATCAAAACAGCTCTGACAATGCCCGTCAAAAAGCAGATGGCCAATATGATCAGCATGCAGCGATCGCTGCAGAGGTACAACATTCACCATTGGGTCAACCTTTTCATGGAACGTCTCCACCACATCAAACATGAGCAGAAGGCACTGGAGACCCAACTACTGGATAAAACCATTACTTCCAGACTCACCAAGAGTTATCAGGCCGCCAAGAAGCGCATGATCTTCCTGGACTATGATGGCACCCTTGTAGGGTTTGACAGTGATCCATTGAAAACCAAACCTGATAAAGGACTGAAGACGATCCTTGCCAAACTAACCGCGGACAAGAAAAACCGTGTGGTGGTAATCAGTGGCAGAGGCAGAGACACCCTTGAGGAGTGGCTGTCAGACTTTGACCTGGAAATCATAGCCGAGCACGGAGTTTGGATCAAAGAGAGAGGGAAGAAATTCAGGACACTTACCAGCCTAAATGATAATTGGAAAGGCCCAATCATGAAGGTATTGGATGGTTATGTAGATCGTACACCCGGAAGTTTTGTAGAGAAAAAGGACTACTCGCTGGTCTGGCACTACAGAAAGGTAGAAACCGGACTTGGAGAGGCCCGAACAAGAGAACTCACCAGCCACCTGAAATACATTACAGTAGACAGAAACCTGAAAGTGCTGGAAGGCAATAAGGTAGTGGAAATCAAAAACTCTGAAATAGATAAAGGGCGTGCCGCCACTGTATGGCTCAATAAGCACCCCTCAGATTTTGTGATGGCCTGCGGTGACGATTGGACAGATGAGGACACTTTCAAGGTCATGCCAGATAGTGCCTACACCATCAAGGTAGGCACCACCTCATCAGCAGCCAAATACCGGGTCACTGACTTCCATGACATTAGAAAACTCCTGAAAAGCCTGCTATAAGAAGTCAGGCTTATCAAGTTTTCTGGCAATTCTGGAGGCTGCATTGAGCAGACCCACATGGCTATACGCCTGGGGGAAGTTACCCCACATACCACCATCTTTTTCGTTGACATCTTCGCTGAGTAGCCCCACGTGGTTAGAGTAAGAGAGGATGTTCTCGAAATACTTGATAGATTCATCCAGTCTGCCCACACAGGCAAGAGCCTCTACGTACCAGAACGCACAAATAAGAAAAGTAGTCTCCGGAGCGCCGAAATCATCCTGATGCTTATAGCGGTAGAAGAGTCCATCCTTCGCATGTAGCTCCTTCTCCAGTGCCTTCAGGTGGTCTTTAGCTTCCTGTGTATTACCATCCAGATAGTTCATCATAATGAGCTGTAAGGTGCTGGCATCCATGCGCTCCACCCCTACAGCCTGAGCATAGCCCTTCTTGGAAGGCACATAGCATTTCTGAATCATCTCCTGAGAACGCTTTTGCAAACGGGCAGCCTTTTCCCCCATGGCCTTATCCCCTATCACTTCGGCAATCTTCAGCGCGGCACTACTGCCTGTCCAATGGAAAAGATAAGTATAGCAATGATGCTGACGTAAATTTCTGAATTCCCACAAACCAGCATCCGTTTCGTCAAACGTCTTCTCAATCATATCCAGAGTTTTGCTCACCAACTCAGATGAGTCAAATCGCTCGGTGAATATAATTCGCTTATCCGCATAAAGAGGTAACAATGAGATCAATACCTGCCCATAAACATCATTCTGAATGTGTGTGTATGCGTCGTTTCCAATACGCACGGGCTGATTCCCCATGTAGCCAGCCAGATCAAGTTCCTTCTCTATGAGGGCTTTCTGTCCACTAATGCCGTAGAGTGGCTGATAGCGATTGGTCTCCTCTATCGTGGTATTGAGGATGTAGTGAAAATACTTTTCGGACTCCTCAAAGTGGCCAATGTTATTGAAGGCATTGAGGGTATAGTAGGTATCCCGCATCCAGCAATAGCGATAATCCCAATTTCGCGTACTCCCGGGCGACTCAGGCAAACTGGTAGTAGCTGCTGCTATTATCGCTCCGGTATCCTCATACTGGTGAATTTTAAGGATAAGAGCTGACCGGATGGCTGCACGCTGATAAAAGTTGACAATATTGGCTGTCTTCACCCAATCACGCCAATAATTTTTTGTTTTATACAGGAAGTTTTCAATGGTTTCGAGCAGTGGCCCCTCAAGCGGCGCCCCGTAGGTAAAGACCAGGTACTTATTCTCGTTCAACACAAAACTCTCTTCGCTCATCACATAGTTGAGGGAGATGTTGGTGGTCAAACGCACGTGGGCATCCAGTCCCAAAAACTGGATATGATTACTCCCCATCGTAGCTTGTGGGGTGATTTCACCATAATTCCCTTTAGGTGCACACTTCACTACCAACCTAGGGTTACCTTCCAGGCGCTCTATCTTTCTCACCAGCATGAGTGGTCTATAGTAACGGTCATTCTGATAAAATCGAGGGGCAAAATCAGTCACCCGGTACTTTCCGGTTTCCGAAACCACTTCTGTGCAAAGAATATTAGTGTTCTCTACATAATATTGTTTAGTCTTAAAATCAGGCTCAAGGGGCTTCACAGAAAACTCACCACCCTTTTCCTTATCCAGCAGGCTACCAAAAATAAAACTGCTATCAAATCTCGGCCAGCACATCCAGGCTATGCTGGTGTCTGTGTGAATGTGAGCGGTATATGCACAATTGCCAATTACACCATAATCATAAGTGTGTCTTTGCATAGGATAATTTTTTTATTGAGAGTACGTGAGATTCAAAGAATAATAGTAATTTTTATCAATTCATAAAATAAAAGGATAATACATTATAATAAAAATAATTTTCAATTAGTTTTCTTGAAATACCAATAATTTGACCTCCCATAGAACATCCCCTCATTCATGCTTTTCTCCCCTTTGGCATCTACCTCCCCAAAACTGATAACATCGGGTGGTCATCTACCCCATACCAAGAAAAGTGAAACATTTCCTCAGAAATATAACATTTCGTGGATTACTTAATAACCAAAATCCAAAAAGTTCGCAAGATTTACTCTGCTGAATCTTAATATTTCAGCAAATTGGCCCGAATATCCAAACTATCTCTTCAAAGCTATCAATCGGCAAAGAATTGAACTATAAGAGAAACCTTTTATATATATTTGGTTCGTTTGTAACATCATCACATGCTCAAAGACCTCATAAATAATAAGACGTTTAGCATAGCCATTAAAATTGTTGCCGGCTTTATTGTATATTTTCTACTATTGGCCGCTCTGGTATATGTGGAAAAAGACAGCAACCAGTCAGCAATAAGAGACATGCAGAATGCCGTTTGGTATTCCATCGTCACGCTTACTACTGTGGGCTACGGAGACCTGTTCCCCGCCACGGTATATGGGCGAGCTATCGGCTACATTTTCATCTTTTTGAGTTTGGGTATTTACGGATTATTAATTGGTCAATTCACTAACCTTATGGCTACTATTCAGGAAAATAAAAAACTAGGCTACAATGGCACTACATTCGAGGGCCACGCGGTGATCATCGGATGGAATGAGTTCGGAAAAATGGTCCTCGAACAATTGATAGGGGTAGGCAAACAGGTAGCCATATTCACCAACAATCGGGAGGACATCGATCACATCAAAGATCTGTATGGAACCAAAAACATTTTTACACTGTACGGTGATTTTGGCAGCCAGGAACTCCTCAAGAAAACCAACATTGAACAATCTTCTATTGTCTTTGTAAACCTGGACAATGACACAGAAAAGCTGGTATATATCCTGAACCTTAAGAAGATATTCCCAAACCTCGATTATGTAGTCACTCTCGATAACGGTGATCTCAAAAACACCTTTGTGAGTGCCGGAGTTACCAACACCATCTCCAAACACGAAATCTCCTCTAAACTACTAGCCTCCTACATGTTCGAGCCGGACGTAGCCAGCTATAGTGAATCCATTATGTCATTTGCCAGAGGTGACGGTGATTATGATATCAAGCAGCTTCTTGTCATTCCTACCAACCCCTACGTAGGCAAAGCCTATCAGGAAGTGTTTTTCGACCTCAAAAAGCGCTTCAATGCTGTATTGATAGGCATTACCAAAAGGGATAAGTACGGCAACAAAAGACTGATCAAAAACCCGCTGGGTGAGCTTAAAATAGCTCCGGGTGACTATCTCATCATTATCATGAATGGCAAAGCCTTTAAGCTTTTGAGAAAAGTATTCGGAGTGGACGAAGGATATATCAGAGAGACATCTAAGAACAAGAAATGAAAACCTACAGACGTTTAGCAATTACCATAGTCACAGTGCTTACGATTTATGGCTGTGAAAATCGTGACATCAACGAGGGTGAGGCATTCAGGCCCAGAGAAATTCACGAGGATATCGTCTTTAACTTTGATAAAATCACTGTGGATGGCATAGAATACCTCATCCTGGAGAAAGACAACAACAATCCGCACGAGGGTTTTGGTTTTATGGCTTTCAGAGCCAATAAGCTGATGGAAAAGCAAGACACCGTGATGGCCTATTTACGGACGATGAGAGATTTTCAGGTGCTTACCTATGCTGCTATCAGCAAAAGACCAGTTGAGCAAGTGAACGAGGATTTCAACCGGTTATTTAACTACTACTTAAATGAGGAGGAAACAGAGTTATTACAATTAGAAGAAAGCAATCTTAGAAGTAGCAGAGCGACTACTCCGGGTAAGGAGTAGTCTTCTCATAACTCTTCATTTAGTTTCCAAAATACTTCTTCAGTTCTTTTAGCGCCGTAGAAACTTCCGGGGTAAGTACTGGTGAGTCCACCATATCCTTGGCCACTTTCACAGCATCGATCAGTTCATCCTTATCTCTAAAAACCTCGCTCAGAATTTGGCAGTCGTAGATCAGGGACATTAAAATCACAAAAGATATGGTCGGTTTGGCGCTCTTGAATACAATGGTCTTCAGGCTGTTTCTGATATCCTGTTCAAAGGAATAATTAGCATTATCCATTCTCTCTGAAAGTGGTATCCACATGAGTTTTGTAGCCTCTTTCTTTAGAATTCCTCTCTGCACCAATAGCTGATTAAGGTCTTCCTGTATATCTTTAAAATGATGCGATAGATCTTCCACAGCATCCAGAAAGTTCAAGCCGGTCTTGAGTTTTCTCAAAATACCGTCCAGAATACCGTTGCCGGTACCAGACTGCTCCACAGACGAAATCTTATTGTCTTTCAGTCCTACCTTCTTCAGAAGGTGAAGCTCAAGAATAGCAGCACTAATCAGTCCTGGCACAATCGTCTTTTCAGCCGCAGCTAAAAGGCGTCCTTCTTCATCGTCAAGGGCAATCAAATACAAACCCTCAGCTATGCTAATCTTCATAAGTAATCGTTTTTATTATTTTAATCCTTCAATAAAAATCCCATTGTAAGGCCTTGAACCAGAATGGAGAAAACCACACAACAATACGTGGTGAACAGAATGGTCTCTTTAATAACTGGCTCCATCCAGGTGAATTCAGCGAGAGAAAGTGCCAAGGCTACTGATATCCCTCCTCTTAAACCTCCCCAGGTAAGAATAATAATCGTTTTCGGTTCAAAAGTACGGAAAATAGACATGGCTTTTATCGGGAGAGATACTCCAATAAACCTTGCAGTAAGCACAATCAGGATGCCAGCACCTCCTACAAGGAAACTCGTAGGTGAGAAGGTATTTGCAATCACAATCATCTCCAGGCCTACCAGGATAAACAAAATAGCATTAAGCGCTTCATCCAGCAAGTGCCAAAACTTAAACACATACTCTCCGGTGGCGTTGGCCAACTTTTCGTCTCTCCCTTCATTGCCTATAAACAGTCCCATCACCACCATGGCTAGTGGTCCAGAAACGTGGATTAGCTCAGCAAGTCTTCCTCCAACCATTACAAGGGTAAGGGTAACAAGCACTTCCAGCTCCACATGGTCATTGTCAATAAAGTTTAGAAGCCTAAAGCCCAAGAAACCAAATATAGCGCCCATCAAGACACCACCTACAACCTCCTGACCAAATAAGATGGCCACTGAGGACGCGGTGATTTCACCTGCGCCATGAGCTCCATGAGCAGCCTCAGCTCCGCCATAAGTGGACTGTGCTATACCTAGTATGGTTAAGAAAATAACCACTCCTACCCCATCGTTAAAAAGTGATTCCCCTGCAATCTTAATTTCCAAATTCTTGGACATTCCAAATTTCTTAATCAGGGCCAGTACCGCAATTGGGTCTGTAGGAGAAATCAATGCTCCGAATAAGAGACAAAAGATATAATCAATCTCCACACCCAGTACAGGGAAAATGTAGTAAACCAGCGTACCTACGATGAAAGTAGAAAGGAGAGTGCCAACTGTAGCAAGCACCAAAACGGCCACCCTCTCTTCCAGAAGTTTCTTCAAATCCACCGACAAGGCTCCGGCAAAAAGCAGGAAGTTCAGCATGACACCAAGCAGAACTTCTTTGAAATCGAACTCTGTGATGATATGTTCCGCACCCCTTGTAACGGATGGAAATATATAACCAGCCAGTAGAATTGCCACGGACATCATGAGGGCAATAGCCATCAGTCCTATGGTGCTGGGAAGTTTGAGAACCGTGATGTTAATTAAGGTAAATACAGCGGCTAGAAATATTAATAACGTGATTAGGTCGAGTATACTCATTTGGTGAATTGTAATGGCTTAGAAATTAGTCCATATTGGCAATGCCAAAATAAAAACAAAAATATTACAAAAAAAATAATGGTTAACTTTTATTCCTTCCTAAAATAGCCTAAAATCCAGCATAATTCTAAATAAAAGCGGATTTTTATTAACAACATGAGAAATCAACCATTCTGGCATATTGCAATATTTTGTGTTTTAGCAATTATGCTCTTCGGCTGTAACTCCCTGCGAAAACTGGCCACGTCCAGAGATATTGATGCATATCTGAAACACTCGGAAATTTTCAGAAACGAATTCTCGGGATTTGTACTTTATGATCCGCTATCAGGGAAGTATCTGAAAACAAAAAATGCAGATCTGCACTTTACTCCTGCTTCCAACACAAAAATCCTAACCACTTACGCATGCCTTACCTCCCTTCCCGATTCCATTCCTTCATTTCTGGTTCAGCAAATGGCTGATACTATCCGGCTGGAGCCAATGGGAGACCCTACCTTTCTACACACAGACTTTCCCAATCAGCCGGTAATTAACCGACTCAAAAACAAGCCAATAGAGATTCATTTGCCCGATAACAAACTCACACCATTTGGGCCTGGGTGGGCTTGGGATGATTATCAATACAGCTACCAAACGGAGCGATCCTGGATGCCTATTTATGGTAATGAAGTGAGAATTTTTAACAGGGACACACTGAGTGTGGTGCCCGCTTTTTTCGAAGACTACATCAGCCTATTTGTAGGAGAAAAACCCGGGAGTCTTGTTTATAGGGAACGAAAATTCAACCTTTTCAATATCTGGATGGAGTACGACACCTCCTCATTTGAAAGAAAAATTCCATTTGACTACAGCGATGAGCTCCTGGCAAGGCTCCTGTCAGATACTACCAATGCGCCGGTATCCTTCAGCAAAGCTCCTCTTAGCAACTACACCACCCTGTACAATGAGGCACTGGTCCCTGCACTTACTCTCATGATGCAGCGCAGTGATAATTTTCTGGCCGAGCAACTCCTCATCACAGCGGCCAGATATAGCGGGTATAACAATCCGGACGCCTTCAGAAATCACCTCCTTTCAAAATGGCACCTTTCTTCTCCTATCCAGTGGGTGGATGGATCGGGGCTTTCTAGATATAATCTATTTACCCCCAGAGCCCTTGTGGAAATACTTGCTCTGATCTATGGTCAGCTATCGTGGAATGAAATCACAATGATTTTCCCCACAGGTGGTGTCTCCGGCACTCTGAAAAACTGGTATCCTGGAAATCCTCCTTACGTTTTTGCTAAAACAGGAACACTTAGTAACAATCATTGTCTAAGCGGTTACATCAAGACCAACTCGGGCAGGATCCTCATCTTTTCCTTCATGAATAATAACTACCTCTCCCCTGTCAGCGATGTGAAAAGAGAAATGCAGCGGGTGCTTGAAGCGGTAAGGGATGCTTACTGATCGCTCACCGAGCCATTCTCAGAAATCAGCCCTCCGGTAAGGCGCATCAGCTCCACCTTAGAATCGATCAAATTGTACAGGGCCTGTAGCTTCTGGTTAGTGGCCGCCAGGTGGTTATTCTGAACCACCCGATAATCAAATGAGTTGATGGTGCCTCCTTTGAACTTTTCTTGCGAGATGCTCAAATTAGTGGCTGCAGATCGCTCATTTAGCGCATTGATACCATATAGTTGTTTTCTGATCTGATACCGCTCATACGCTTCACTCAGGCTTCGCTTCAGACTGGTCTCTAGCTGATCTATCCTGAGATTTCCAATATCCTCCTGCACGATGCTATTGCGAATGGCACGGTTGACTTTGCCACCATTGAATAGATTGAAACTCAAAGTGAAATTGGCAAAATAGGTACCTGATTTGGAAACCAATGGCTCTGGAGGGTTTTCATAATCGGGATTGGGCCCTATGTACGTCGCACTGGTAAGGTCAGACACACTTCTGTTCCAATTGTATCCACCATTGAGTCTTACCGTGGGGAAGAGATCTGCCCTGCTTTGTCTCACCTGTGTTTCCAAAATAGACTGGGAAATATAGATTTTCTTTAGATCCACATTTTCTGAAAGCATCACCGCTTCCAGGTCCTCATATTGATAGTCATACTCCTCCAGTTTGAGATCATCAGTCAGAGTGTAATCCTTATTAATGTCATCACTCACCAGTAGCACATTCAGTGCTCTGATGGCATTATGATACGTCAGCATCTGGTTGATGTAATTGGCAGAGTCCGTGAGGTAGTTGTTCTCCTCAAGCAGTAGATCCGTGGTAACAGCACTCCCCATTTCATACTTGGTATTAGTATAATCATACCTGTCCTTACTGAGTGCCAGTTGCTTTTCAAAAGCATCCAGGCGTTCCTTCTCAAGAGCGGCCATGTAATAGGCAAGTATGATGGCCTGCAGGGTATTCGATACTACTACATCGGCATTTTGCATGGACTCGGCTTGCAGCTGATCCAGTCTGCGCTTACTGATAATAGCCTTATTGCCCTGAAAAATCAACCAACTCACCTGCAAAGAAGGAGTAAGCGCATAAGCCCGCTGGTCGTTCAGCTCAAATCCGGGAAATAATTGTCCCCCAAAAAATTGATTGTCCGACTGCTGATTTCTAATACTATTCTGACTTTGAAGATCGAGGGAAATGGAAGGTAAAATCCCAGCCTCACCCCAGGAATTATTATTGGTGGCCACATCCACGTTTCTCTTTTCAATGCGGATGTCGTAGTTCTTATCCAACCCAATGGCAATGGCATCACTAAGCGAAAGTGGCTCTTGTGCCCGCGCCAACCAACCACCGGCTATAAAAAGAATGAGTAAAGTATAATACTTCATTTACTTCAAAATTGTCTTGTTAAAAAAAGTAATGATTTAAGCTGATTCCTTGTATTCCTCCAGGCGCTTCTCATCCAACAGCACACGCTCTACATCTTCTCTGGAAGGTTTCTCACCAGTCCACAACCATCGCAGAGCCCTCCTGAAATCGTTGAATATCAGAATCAGAACCGGGAAGAACAAAAGAATGATGAAAGTACCTATCAGCACCCCATATGCCACAGATATGGCCATTGGGATCAGAAACTGAGCCTGGAAGCTGGTTTCTTTGATCAATGGGTACAATCCAAGCACTGTGGTCAGAGATGTCAGCATGATCGCTCTGAATCTGGCGATTCCGGCTTCATATGCTGCCTGATACACCGTTAGCCCGTCGTCTTTCACCAACGAATTGAACTTGGACAAGAACACAACGGCATCATTAATAATTACCCCGGAGAGTGCCACCATACCCCATACACTCAGTAGGGAAACGGGCAACTCACGACCGCTGACCCATGACTCTACACCATGCCCGAACATGGCACCAAACCAACCCAGGGGTATCATGATTACAACGAGCAAGGCTTGATAAAAGGACCTGAAGGTGATCATCAAAATAAAGAAAATCAACAAAAACGCCCCTCCAAAAAACAAGCCTATCTCTGCACCAGCACGGGCACTTTCCTTAGATTGCCCTCCGTAATCAATAGACACTGAAGGGAATTTCGCTTTAAGCTGAGGCACAATCGTGTCCTCAATTCTTTTGATGATGGGTGGCACTTCTGCAAAAGGATCTTGCAAATCAGCCTCTACCGTCACCGCCCTGGATGAATTGAAGTGTTTGATCCCGGACACCCCACGCTCAATGCGATAATCAGCCACCTGAGTCAGTGGGAACTCCTGCCCTGAAGCAGTTTTAATTTTAAGATCTTCCAGCTGGCTAATACTTTCACGGCCACTATTCGGATAACGCACCCACACGCGGAGTTCGTCATTGCCTTTCATGAAGCGCTGCACTTCCTCACCAAAGAAACCCTGACGCATTTGACGTGTGATGTCATCGTGCGTCAAGCCCAGAAAATAGGCCTCAGGACGCAAATCAAATAACATCTCCCTTCTCCCTACAGGCACATTATCCTGAATCTCCTTCAGGTCAGAGATATTCTCTAATTCTGCTTTCAAAAAGTCCTTCGCTTCCTTGAGCTCTGTATAATTTTTACCCAGCAGCATAATAGAAACAGGCTTGCCCCATCGGTTGCCACCACCTATGCTAAACTTTTCAGCTTCGGGTACAGGCCCAATTTCCTTCCTGATTTTATTGATCAGATCAAACTGATTGATCCCATACTCATCCAACTCTTCATACATCACATTCACATTACCCGCATGTGACCCGCTCTCACCATCACCAGAAAAGCCCACATTGGTGAAAGTATAAGTGATAATTTCCTTCTCTGTTTCAAACTCCTTCTTTAGGTCATCATTCACCTTCCAAATGGCATCATTAAACCTCGTCAGGTAAGACTCCACCTTCTGTTCACGCTCTCCGGGCTTGAAGGAGATGTTCACATTGAAGCTATTGAATGGGATCTGAGGGAAAAAGGTTGCTTTGATCTGCCCCCCTGCAAGAAGCCCGCTCACTACTATCAGAAAACCAAGCAGCACCGCCATGGATACCATTCTGTACTTCATCGAGTAGCTCAGCATCCTGCCATACACTTTATATCGCATGAAGTCAATGCCATTGTTCAGTACTTTTCTGATCTTATAGCTTCGGGTGTCTTCTTTCTTCACACTCAGCACCTTCTTGCTGGCAAGGTGAGCCGGCAGGATAAAAAATGCCTCCAGCAGTGAGAAACTCAAACTAAAGATCACCACATAAGCCATATCCTTCAGAAATTCGAATCCTCCTGTGAGGAACAACAAGGGAAGGAATGCTACAATGGTGGTAACCACCGACGTGAATACCGCTGGGAGTACTTCCAGAGTGCCCCTTACAGCTGCTTGTATGGGATTTTTCGACTTCTCAAAGTGTGCATAGATATTTTCAGCGATCACAATACCATCATCCACCAAAATACCAATCACCAGAATCATTCCGAACAGCGAAATCATATTCACTGTGAGTCCCACAAATGTCCCCAAAATGAACATCCCCAGGAAAGATGAGGGGATACCCCATGCCACCCAAAATGACAGTCTGATGCTCAAAAACAATCCAAGCGAAAGCAAAACCAACAGAAGCCCTACCAAACCATTAGAAGTCAACAAATCCAGACGCTGTGTCAGCATGTTATTGAAATCCCAGGTGGTAGTCAGCTGTACAGCGTCATTTTTGGCATTAAAATCCTTCACATAGGCATCTACTGCCTCAGAGATTTCTGTCAGGTCCTCAGCTTCCAGTTTTCTTACCTCCAAAAAAACAGCCTGCTTACCGTTAAGCAAAGCCTTGCTAGGCTCATCTGCAAACTGTTCTTTGATCGTTGCTATGTCTCTTAGAAGCAGCTTGCTTCCATCAGTATTACTTCGCACCACAATCTCTGATATCTGATCAGCCTCTGTTTCCTTGGCCTTGGATCGGATAAGAATCTCTTCATTGGCAGATTTAATAGATCCTGCAGAAATATCCCTGTTGTTCAATCTGACCGCACTGGCTACCTGATCAAAAGTGAGGTTATACCTCCTCAGGGTCTCTTCGCTTACCTCTATCGATATCTCCAGAGGTGGAAAGCCCGAAACATTGATCTGGCTGATTACTCCTGTAGCCAAAAGATCATCCTCTATCCCCTCAGCATATTCTTTGAGTGTTTTAAGACTTACATCTCCCGTCAGACCCAGCCACTGCGCGGTGGAGCGCTGACGCTGTTTGTAAACGATGGGTTTTTCAGCTCCTACCGGAAATGAAGAAATACCATCTACTGCATTTTTAACCTCCGTATATACCTCGTCTATGTCGTAGTTGTCAAAAGTAAGGATGGAGATGCTTGCGCTATTTTCTGAAGAGGTAGAAGTGATCTCATCGATCCCAGCTGTTGATTTGAGTGCCTCTTCTATTTTGGTGGTCACCCCTTCTTCCATCTCCTCTGGAGAGGCTCCCGGATAAGTCACAGCGATATTGATTACCCTGTCCTTGGCCGTGGGAAAAAAGGATTTCTTCGTATTCAGAAAACTCACCACACCACCAAACAGGGTCAGTGCAATCAGAATATTGGCTAGAATGGGATACTTAACAAAATAGGCTACTAGACCTTTTATAGTACTCATAGTCTGAATTTTTAGTTAGATCCAAGGTTTCCACCTACTGGAGGGTTAGTAGAATCTGGAGCTCCGGTTTCACGATCTATGTCTTTCTGCTCAAGCTTAAACACGATCATATTATTGTGGGCACTCACGAGTGGCTCTACCACCAGGTCCTCACCTACCTCGAGCCCGCTGATGATTACATTTTCATCCATGGTACGATGCACAAAAACCTGCTTGACCTTCAGCAGCGTGTCTTCCACCACAAAAACCTCATTGGAGTTGTAAAGTGCACTTCTGGGAATAATCATCCCGTTTTCCACCTTCCTTGCAGGAATGGCGGACTGTATAAACTGACCATCATAAATCTTCTGCTTTCCTGGCTCTATAGAAATAAAGACATCTACCGATTGGGTATTTTGATTTACAAAATCACTCATTCGTATCACCTCTCCCGCCCAGCTCTGCTGGGTTTCTTCCGAATAAATTTCAACCGGAGTGCCCAGCTGCACCCATGGAATGTCCTTGGTCTCTACAGAGACCTTCAACTCATGCGAGCCTGTCTTGATGATGGTCCCAATCTTGGTGCCAGGGTTAATGAACGCACCTGATTCCATATTCACTTCGGAGATACTCCCATCGAAAGGCGCGTAATAACGATACTTCTTCAATCGCTCTTCTGCACTTTTGATGGTATAAAAAGTGGAATAGATCCCTTTGGTAGCCATGAAGGTTTTCTCCTTTTCAGATTTCGCCTCTGGCAACTCAGGTAAGTCCTTGTTAATATCTATAGAAGCGAAATAGGCCTCCCAGGCTTCAAAATTGCCAGAGTGGTCTATCTTCATATCGGGCAGTATGGCCGCAATGTCCCTGAGAAAATTGCTCTTTTGAGACTTCAGCGTGAGCGTAGCTTCTTTATCGTCTATGTAGAAGAGCAAAGTGCCCTTTCGGAAATTCTGTCCTTCCTTGAGTCTCACCTGACCTTCAAACATCCGTCCAGAAACTTCTGACAACAAGTCCAGAGACTGAGCCGTTTGTACCCTTCCAAAGGCCATTACATGCGTTTGGATGTCCTCATAAGAAACAGGAACTGTCTTGACATACTTCTTTACTACGGGTGGTTTTTTCATCTCCGGGGCTTCCTTTTGTCCGGCAAAGAAAAAGCTCATGCCGAAAGCCAATACCAAGACCCCCAATGTGATCCCAAGGATCATCCATTGTCTTTTTTTCATGTTAGTTTTAATAGATTGTGATAAGTCAAATGTGTTAAAAGGATTTCTTCATCTTTTGTTGCAAAAAAATAGGGTTACTTGATGAACGGAAGAAAAAACACTTTGAACTGTTATTGAGTATAATAAGAGGCAAAACTAATCGAATTATGAGCAAACCAGAGAAAATAGATTTAACCGATGCTGACTGGAGTGAGAAGCTCACCCCTGAGCAATATCACGTACTCAGAGAGAAGGGTACAGAACGGGCATTTACAGGGCAGTTACTCAATAACAAAGCCGATGGCATATATGAATGCGCCGCCTGCGGCAATCCATTATTCAAATCAGACACCAAGTTCGATTCCGGATCGGGCTGGCCAAGTTTTTTCGAACCCTACTCCAAAGACTCTGTAGTACTCAAAATGGACAAATCCTTTGGAATGGTGCGCACTGAAGTGGAATGTGCCCGATGCGGTGGACATCTGGGGCATGTCTTTCATGATGGCCCACAGCCCACAGGAGAGCGCTACTGTATGAATAGCATCTCCCTCAACTTCAAAGCGGAGGAATAATGGCTTATCTACATCGTAAGAAGGGCTTGCCCCCTTCTTGCGGCAGAGAATAAAAATCACCCCACTCAAGTTCCAGAATAAATCAAAATCGACATATTTGCCTGTTCAAACTGTATGAAAAGGCATGTATAATGTAGTCGTAATTGGGGGAGGCATCGTTGGCCTGGCATCTGCCCTCAAAATCAAAGAAAGCAATCCCAAACTGCGTGTAGCCGTAGTGGAAAAAGAAAAAGGGCTGGCTACCCACCAAACGGGACATAATAGTGGTGTGATCCACTCAGGACTATATTATAAGCCTGGCAGTCTGAAGGCCAAAAACTGTGTGGATGGTTATCACAAACTCATCAAGTTTTGCGACGAAGAAGAAATCCCCTACGAGCTCTGTGGCAAGATAGTAGTGGCCACCAACGAAGAGCAAATCACCACGCTCAACATGCTCTATGAGCGAGGCATCCAAAACGGCCTCACCGGGATGAAAAAACTCAATAAAGAGGAATTAAACGATTACGAACCTCATGTGAATGGCATAGAGGGTATTCATGTTCCTCAGACTGGAATCATAGACTACAAAGCCGTAGCAGCGAAGTATGCAGAAAAAATCCGGCATTTTGGTGGCGACATCTTTCCCGACAATAAAGTACTGGACATACAGGAAAACAAAGGCTTCATTCAGGTGATCACCCAGCATCAAACCCTGACAGCCCGACTGGTCATCAACTGCTCTGGCCTGTTTTCGGACAAAGTAGCTAAGCTAACAGGCGTACCTGTGAACTATCGGATCATTCCATTCCGGGGTGAGTACTTCAAACTTAAAAAGGAAAAAGAACACCTGGTGAAAAACCTCATCTACCCTGTACCGGACCCCAACTTCCCTTTTCTTGGGGTCCACTTTACCCGAATGATCGGTGGCGGCATTGAGGCTGGTCCAAATGCAGTGCTGGCCTACAGAAGAGAAGGTTACACCAAATCTGACATCAACCTGGGTGAATTGGCTGGCACACTGGGGTGGAAAGGATTCAGAAAAGTAGCCGGGAAGTACTGGAAAACCGGATTGGGTGAATTTTACAGGTCCTATTCCAAGTCAGCATTCACCAAAGCCCTCCAGGAACTACTACCAGAAATACAAAAAAATGACCTGGAACCGGGTGGGTCTGGTGTGAGGGCACAAGCCTGTGACCGTGAAGGTGGCCTGATCGATGATTTTTTGATCTTGGAAAGCGATAAAGTGATCAATGTAGGCAATGCACCCTCTCCGGCAGCCACCTCGTCGCTGGCCATCGGCGAACATGTAGCAGGGCTGGCCTTGAAACGATTTGAGAAAGTGACAGTAGAGAAGAGCTAAAAGGAAAGGCCCTCCATTAACAATGGAGGGCCTTTCCTTTCTTAGCAACACTTATGAAGCCTCTTTTCAGAAATTGTCCAAAGCGTTTTGATAGTCTTCTATCTGCTTTTCAATCACCTTTTTATCTCCTACCACCACGATGGTCATTTTCTCATAATCCAGATACTTACGAGTCATCTCAGTCACCTGCTCGGGTGTGACGGCATAAACATTCTTTACATATTCGGTGAGGTATGAGTCATCCAGGCCGTATAAGTCTAGAAACGACAGCTGACCGATAATTCCACCAGGAGATGAGTTTTGCAAAACAAATATCCCTGCTCTATAATTCTTAATACCGTCCAATTCTTCAACTCCCGGGACCTCACTCCTCAGCTTATTGATCTCATACGAAATCTCCTTGAGAGAAGGCCCTGTAACATCAGTGGTCACATCTGCCATTTCATACCAGGTGGCAGCTCCATACCTGGTATCTACTGTACTTCTGGGTGAGTACGTATAGCCTTTGTCTTCCCTAATGTTCGAGGTGATCCTGGAGGCAAAAGAACCTCCCAACAAATAATTGGTCACAGAAAGTGGAATGAAATCCGGATGCGAAGGATCTACCACAGGCAGCCCCATGATGATAGTAGACTGGGGAGCATCTGCCCTATCCAGAATTTCCACACCGGGCTTAGCCACAGCCTCAGGCACATCAAAGCTCACAGCAGGGCCTGTGACCCACTGCGAGAAGGCTTTGGTTATTGCCTCCTTCATCTCAGCCTCATTGAAAACGCCAGCCACATACACCACCGTACGCTGAGCTCCAAAATTGTCGCTGTAAAATTTGCGTACATCATCAATGGTGTAGCTATCCAGTATTTCCTCTGTAGGGTAGATATCTCCATAAGGATGATTTCCATATATAATCTTATTGAACTTCTCCGTAGCCTGAGGCTGCGGCCTGGACATCTGAACACTCAGGTCTCTTTTCCTGTCATTGATCAATCTGCTGAGTTCTCCTCCTGGAAAAGCCGGCTGCTGCAACACATCGGCGATCAGGCCTACAAGGTCAGCACCAAATTCGGAAAGCACCTCGCCTGACGCTGTGGTCTGGTTGGGGCCTACTCCTATATTGATCTGACCACCCATATTAGCGGCAGCCAGTGATACCTCCTGAGCTGTGCGGGTGGTGGTGCCCTCCTGCATCAGGTCAGCGGTAATATCTGCCAACCATATCTGACCTTCCCCTTCATGAATATTGCCGGTTTTCACTACAGCACTGACAGTCACCTTCGGAAGGTTTCCGTAAGGTATCATCACCACAGTCAAACCATTATCCAGTTTGAAAGTGGTTTTCTCAGGTAGGGTAAAATCCTTTGGAGTTCCTCCGGCGGGTGGTGTTTGTTTTTGAGCAAACACTGCCAGGCAAATAACGATGTTGAATAAATATAATGTAATGCGCTTCATGACCTTATCAATTTTCTTCAGTAGTAGGTTCCAAAATCAAAATCGTTCGATTTTCAGGCACGAGGTATTCCTCTGCCGTGCGTTTCAATAGGTCAGGAGTGATTTTCCTGAACTCGCCTTCCAGAAGGTTGATTCTTCCCGGGTCATCATCGAAAAGGGCAAAAGAAGCCAAAAGGTCAGCGCGTCCAAATCCGAAAAAACCTCCCAAATTGGAGTAAAGATCCGACCTCATTTTGATCAATGCCCGATCCAAATCTGCCTGAGTCACTTCCTTGGAGGTGAACTCATCAATCGCCTGATTTAACACTGCAGTAATGCTATCGGAGGGTACTTCCGCATCATGAATGAGTGACCCCATCCACAACATCGGACCATTATAGTTAAACATGTTTCCGAGTAAGTTGATCCCTCCATCCACAGATCCTGTATATCCTTTTTCCTTTACAAAGCGCTGATTTAGCAACGCATCGTCTCCCTGCAGCAAGAGTTGATCAATTAATCCCATGGCATAATACTCTGGTGTATTGCGCTCTGGCATGTGATAGGCAAAGGCCAATGCAGGGCGAGTGGCCAGCTTATCTGGTTTGCTAAACACCTTTTCGGCTGTTTGCTTAGGCTCTGAAATATCCGCTACCGGAGGCAACTCAGCTGAAGGCAAGTCACCAAAATACTCCTGAATCCATTGTCTGGTCTCGTCCTTCTCAAAATCCCCTACTACCACCAGTACTGCGTTATTAGGAGCATAGAAGGTATCAAAAAAGCTTTTCACATCTTCAAGAGTGGCTGCATCCAGATCTTCCAGGTCTCCATAAAAGTTGTGTGCATTATACCAGTTTTCATTGGCGTACTGTGGCATATCCAACCAGGGAAATCCTCCATAGGGTTGGTTCAGTACATTAACTTTTACCTCATTCTTCACTACTCCCTGTTGGTTGATCAGGTTATCCTCAGTGATGGCCAAACCGCTCATTCTGTCTGCCTCTGCCCACAAGGCAGTCTGTAGTTTGTGCGCCGGCAAAATCTCAAAATAATTGGTGAAATCGAATCTGGTAGATCCATTGAGGACTCCCCCATTTTGTTGTACCAGTTTCACAAACTCCATTTTGCCTAAGTTCTCTGATCCCTGAAACATCATGTGTTCAAAAAGATGAGCAAAACCTGTTCGATCCTGGGGTTCGATCCTGAACCCAATGTTATAATACACCGCCACAACCACAGTCGGAGCAGTTTTATCCTGAGAAAAAACCACTTTCAACCCGTTGTTGAGCTTATAATAATCTACTGGCACTTGGTATGAATAGTCCTGAGGGGATTCTGCCTTTTGGGGATTGCACCCAAACATCAGAGACACCAGCACCACACCTGTCCATTTGCATATTTTGTTCATATTGAAAAAATTTAAACTTTTAGTAGCGTGTTTCTTGTTAAAGGTAACAAATCACAAATCTCACTTGTCAGACTTTTTATGAACGGATTAAAATTATTAAGTACGGTAATTATCCTTGGAATCCTCAGCCAGGCATGCGCCCAGGAAAAAACAGCTAATGAGAGCGGCCAGGAGAAAACTACAGAAAGTGATATCATCCCAATTAAACTAGCAAATTCGGAATGGAAGCAAAGACTTTCACCGGAAGCCTATTATGTAATGAGAGAGCAAGGCACAGAGCGTGCTTTTACAGGAGCCTATTGGGATCATAAAAAAGAAGGAACTTATGTGTGTAAAGCCTGTGACCTACCTCTATTCAGCTCTGAGACCAAATTCAAATCCGGTACAGGGTGGCCGAGTTTCTATGAGCCTCTGGCAAAGTCAAATGTAGGGGAAGAAAAAGACTCTTCATACGGGATGGCTCGCACCGAAGTGCATTGTGCCAGATGTGGTGGTCACCTAGGACATATTTTCCCTGATGGCCCCAAACCCACAGGTTTGAGGTACTGCATCAACTCTGTATCTCTGAATTTTAAACCGAAGGACTGATTCCGAGCTGCTCGTGGATGAACGCCTCTGCCCGCTTCTCCATATAACTGTAGGCATTTCCCGGCAAGGTAAATCCAACGTGTCCTCCCTTTTTGGGTGTTTCCAGGTAAACAAATTCGCTTTGATGAGCAATGTCATAAGGCGAACAGGCAGGCCCCAACATCGGATCGTTTTGAGCATTCACTATCAACACTGGTACGCTTATGCCTGGTAAGTATTGATCGCACGTAGCAGATGCAAAAAAATCGTCCTTACTCTGAAAGCCATGAAGGGGAGCCGTGTATCTATCATGAAAAGTATCAAAATCTTTCAGTGAATCTAGCCCCTCTGAAGAAACCACCCCTGGGTGCGCCTCAGCCTTGATCCTGATTTTCTCCACCAGCTTCTTCAAAAAACGCTGCTCATAGAGTCTATTCTCCTTTTTCAGAAGTTGGATCGCACTGTCCCGTAGGTCACAGGGTACGGAGAAGAAAACACCACCCTTGATCTCGGAAGCTCGTGACTGCTCACCGAGGTATTTCAGGCTCATGCTTCCCCCCATGGAATATCCCACCAGCGCCACCGATTCGTAACCTTCCTCCAGCACCCGATCAATGACCACTGACAGGTCTTCTGTGTCGCCATGATGATAAAATCGAGGCAAACGATTCATCTCTCCGCTACAGCTCCGGCAGTTCCATGCCATAACGTCCCATCCCCGATCTCTGAAAAATTTGGCAGTGCGCTTGACATAGTACCTTTCCGATCCACCTTCAAGTCCGTGAGTAATCACAATACACCTGTCTTTGTTGTTTTTGATCCAGTCTAAATCCAAAAAATCTCCATCTCCAAGCTCAAGCCGTTCGCGCTCATAGAGGTCGTTGGGCTCCTTAAAGAACATGGAGGGCACAATGGTCTCAAGGTGAGCATTGAAAAGGTAAAATGGCGGATTCTTGTATTCCGATTTCTTAATAACAGGCATTCACATTATTTATCGGAGTTCTGGCACTAGTTATCCAGGGCACCATCTTCTACCCAGCACGCAATCAGGTCTATTTGCTGCTGAGTGAGATCTGGTCTTCCGGCTGGCGGCATCTGTCCGGCATTGGTTCTGACCTTGATACGAGCTGCCTGCCCGATAACCGAAGCCTTACTCGTGAGCTGTGGCGACTGCACATCTCCATGACACCCTTGCACAGCACAGTTGGCACTGATGATAGGCATAATATCAGCATCAAGACTGACACCAGTGTCGATAGTGGCAGAAACAGAAGCTACGCATCCGCTTTCATCCTTAACAGAAAAAGTGTAATCCCCGGCTGCAAGTCCATCAAACTCTGAAGACGATTGAAAAGTACTGCCATCCTTGCTATAAGTGTAATCCCCATTACCGGATGAGGCTCCCAGAGAAACCGAGCCGTTGGCTGAGCCACAACCAGCTGAAGACTGGCTTGCAACAGCAAGCGTCACCCCACCACTCTCAGAAGCAATATTCGTACTAACAGTCGCGGTACAGCCATTCTGATCCATCGCAGTAACGGTATAATTGCCAGCAGACAAGGCATCAAAGGTGCCCTCTTGCTGAAAGTCCGTACCATTTATACTAAAGGTCACAGCGCCCTCGCCACCAGTAGAACTAGCTACCAGACCTCCCTTGTCTGAGCATGTGGTAGGCTCCACGGAGACAATGCTCACCACGAGATCCGACCCTGAACAATCTTTCTTTAAATCGCTCTCCTTTTCGGACGAGCATGACACAACAATCAATAGGAGGATAAAGGAAATGGAATGAGATCTTTTCATCTGACTGACAGGTAGGTGAACAACTAAACAGTAATTAAACAATATGAATGTACAAAAACCTGAAGATAGATACGGAAATTTTAACTTACATCTTCCAAATGATCCTCCAATACTTCCCAGGTATGATCCGAAAGGAGCCTAACAGAAGCTTCATGCTTCTCAAAAGGCAGCTTACGTCCCCACTCAGCAGGCGCTATCATGGAAAGAAATTCGCTTCCGTCTTTTCTCCTGTACAGGTGGTAAACCTGATGTATAACCGGAGTGAAATTCAGAGTAGACTGATAAATTCGTTCGGAGACCTTTACTCGCATTTTGAGTTCATGGGCCTGCTCCATAAGCACCCGCATCTGGTCCATGACCTGCCTAAACTGCCGGTCTGTTTGATCATGCATGGCTGCCAGGGCCTGGCCTTTTATTTTTCCTTTGTCCTCAGGCTTGATAAGTGCACTGCCCACTGTGTGAGCAAATGCGATTAACCCTGGAAAATCAGTGATTTTTTCACGCTCCTTCTCCAGATCTATTTTGGAGACGTCAATTTTGTTTGCTTGCATCTTTTATTCCGCTATACGCTCGGGTAAGCTCTTTTTTGCTCCCGGCCAGGTGGTTCTTCTGCTCATATCATAGCCGATAGCCATCATGATCATGAGAAATATAAGTGCCACAATAAAAAAAACCTTCTTAGATCTTTTCATATCCATCAAGTGAACTGCAAATTTGAGGAATAGTTTTAAGATAAGATATGACGATAGACGGTAAATTAATCGAGAAATCACCTACCCAGGATGTAACGGACTCTTTCAAGAAAAGAGAATTTGTAGTGGAGTATGCGGAAAATCCGCAATACCCGGAGTTTTTAAAATTTGAACTCATCCAGACCAACTGTCAGCAATTAGACGGTTTTGAAGTAGGAGATGAAATGACCATTTCATTCAACCTGAAGGGAAGAAAGTGGAATGACCCAAAAGGAGGTACCAAATACTTCAACAGCCTCCAGGCATGGAGACTCGATAAAAAATCAGGCTCAGGAGATACGCCTCCTCCGCCACAAACCGATGAAGGGTGGATGAAGGAAGACTTCTCTTCTGATGAAGACCTACCCTTTTAAATTGCGCTTTTTCCTGAACGTTATGGGAATATAGTCGTCGGTAGGCAATCCAAGGTGTGCAAGGTCCCAGTCACGGTCATAACTGTTGACAAGTTGGCGAATACACTCCACCCGATCTTCTGTGGGAAAAGGACATTGATCCCAATAGAAAATCTCAACGCGATAGTTATATTGCTTTTTGATACCATTTACCCGTACCTCAACCTCTATGTCCTGTTCTTCGTTAAGTTGAGGAATGTCGATGCCTATGATTCCCATGAGTGTTTCTGTTTGTTTCTATTGGAATAACAAAAAATATACCCAATTGCTTAACGTACTTATTATCAATCATTTAAACCAACAACCTATTGAGCAAGTGCCCGTTTAAGAACATGAAAATGTCCAAAATCAGATCACAAATAGGATTAGCCGTACTTGCTTTCAGCCTGGGCTTACTTACCACCTCCTGTAACAGTAAAGCAGAACACAGACCCTCCCCTCCCGCCAGCGACTCTGTGCAGGTAAATGGAGTTTCGATCAATGTAGAATATAGCAGTCCGGGGGTGAAGAAACGAAAAATCTGGGGAGAGCTGGTTCCATATAATGAAATCTGGCGCACAGGAGCCAATAAGGCAACCTTTCTAAACACCTCTGGGGATATCCTGATTAATGGAGAGACGCTACCCAAAGGCACATATGCCATTTTCACAATCCCAACAGATAGTACCTGGACCATCATATTTAATGAAGAATGGGATCAATGGGGCTCCTACAACTACAATCAAAACAAGGATATTTTCAGACTGATTGTTACTCCAAGTAAATCGGATTTCGACGAACGAATGAAGTTTACCCTAACGAAAAATGCACTCACCTTTGATTGGGAAGAGCTATCCTACGAATTAACAATTGATACGCCGTAGCGTCCTGCTCTTTATTTTAACTCACGAATGGCATCCATGGTCACTCTGATCATCAGATCTCCCAGCGCCTGAATGGTCTCATCGCATTCGTTAATCATGAAACGTCTCTTCATAAACTTGGGATCCATAAATCCCAAATAGACATCTCCAAACTCCTCCCATACGATTATTTCAAGGGGCAGGTCAAGCGCAGCAGTCTGCTGACAGTTGATTAAAGTGGTAGTTAGAGTGGGATCTTCAAACAGGATACTTCTGGTCGGTGGTAGTTTCAAACCTCTTTCTTTGGCAATGCCATCGTGAGACACTACTTCAAAAAAGATCAATTCTTCCTTAGAATCAATAATCTCCAAAATCTTAGCAACCGTTTCGTCAACACTTTTCTCGGTTCTGAAAACCGATAAATTTTGACTGTAAGAAAGCTGAAAGCCAAAGATCAAAAACGCACAACAAATGAACTTTAACATGTAAAAGGTGCCCAAAAGAGCATTAACCATTTGCTAAAAAAGGAAATCTTAGGGTCTGGGAAAAGTAATTGGCCAAATAATTGTCAAAATGTGACTTTTTTTATCGGGTTTGAAAATCTTTGAATGATTTAATAAAAAGATTCATTCCAGTGGATTTTTTTAAAGTACATTTATTTTTGCTAAAATGGATCAAAGCAATTTCTATGAACATATATGCCAAGCTCACCCTTCTCTGTGTCTCTCTAGTCTTTTTCACCTCTTCGGTGCTTTACTTCTTTGTAAACCGGGAACTGGAGCGCACTTTTTCTGAGGAGCTTTTATCCAATGTCACCAAACAATCCGAGCAAACCATTTCCAACATAGAGCGGTTCGTCTACTCCAGACTGAATGAACTGAAAATAGCTGCGACCGACCCTTACTTCAGACAAGACAACATCTCACAAGCTGACCTCACCCGCAAGTTGCAGGAACTGGAAAGCCTCAATGACCTGTACGCTAGCTTTTCCTTTTTCAACAATGACCGCTTGAGAATCGCGGATAGTAAGTCACTTTCTGTGGGAAAAACACACTCATTGAGCACTTACTGGACCAAGATATCACCTACTATAGATGCGGTGGTGGATGTAGACAGATCAGAATCCACAGAGCTGAATGTAATGAATTTCGCCACTGTGGTGAAGGATCCTGAAACTAGAGAGCCAAAGGGTGTGCTGGTTGGGAGTATTCTGGTTGACGAGCTCTATAAGTTTATGGGTGACATCTCTCTTGGTGAAAACGAAAGACAGCTGAGTGTAACCCTCCTGGATGAGGGTGGCATCATTCTATACACACAAGACGAGAGCAAGACTGTCCTACAGGACAAATTTGCCGATTTTGACCTGATCCAAAAGGTAAAAAATGCCTCTGCCCGTGTGGAGCGAATCGAGACAGAAGATCAGTTTCTGTTTGTGGCAAAAGAGCAAGGCTATCTAAACAATGTCGGTAACGACTGGACGCTCGTGGTGAGCATAGGGAAAGAAGAGGCCTTGCTACCACTTGCCGAAATTCAGAAAAAACTATTGTGGGTGATCTTACTGGCCCTGGGTGCTTCGATCATACTCGCACTGATCGTAGCTAATATTTTCGTGAGGCCCATCGTAAAACTGAGTAAAATCGCCGAGGATCTGGGTAAGGGGAATCTCTCTGCCGAAATCAAAATCACCTCCAATGATGAGGTAGGCAAGCTCGCTTCACAACTCTCAAACGCTTCACAGGTGCTGATCAGGCGTCTGGATGAGCAAAAGAAACTAAATGATAAGCTGGAACACCAGAAAAATGAGATGGTCGCTCAGAAACAATTGCTGGAGCAAGCCAACAGGCAGGTGTCAGACAGTATCATCTATGCCCAAAGAATTCAGCGATCTATTCTACCAGAGATCACTGTCCTCTCCAAATTAGTGAAGGATGCCTTTGTTTTTTACGAACCAAAAGATGTAGTAAGTGGAGACTTTTACTGGTTTGAGCGGGTCAGACAAGGTAGAAATGAATACCTCATCATCGCCTGTGCCGACTGTACTGGCCATGGTGTACCGGGAGCCATCATGTCTATCATGGGGAGTAACCAGCTGACCAACATCGTGTATTATCAAAATTACATTGATCCAAATAAGATCCTGGCCCGATTGGACAAGGTTATCAAATTTGAACTGAAGCGTGATGAAAACCAGAACCAGGATGGCCTGGAAATAGGCATCTGCATCATCAATCTGGACGATCTGAAAATGGAATTTGCCGGAGCGGGGATACCACTTTATCTCATCAAGAAAGGAACCAATGAGCTCATTACATACAAGAGCCCTAAGTTTATGATTGGTGGCATAGAGGGTGACGAAAAAGAGGTGGCAGGAAAGCTGAATAAAGAAGAAGTACAGCTGGAAGAAGGTGATAAAATTTACCTTTCATCAGATGGCTTTCAAGATCAGTTCGGCGGAGAGCATGATAAGAAGTTCCTAAGTAAAAACTTCAAAAAGCTCATTGAAGACATCTCTGAAAAACCTATGAGTGATCAAATCAAGGACCTGGAAAATGCCTTTAGATCATGGAAAAAAAATACACCTCAAACAGACGATGTAGTGGTCATCGGTGTTGAGGTGTAGTGTAAGTTTAAATCCTATTTCTTTCAATACCTGATCAGCAGACTTTCATCTACTGACATCTCATAGAGTGTTTCCAGTGCAGTACTCAGGCTTGTCAGGAGCTCGGCATCCAGATCCACATCAGGGTCCAAATCCTCCATTTGTTTCAGGTTGTACCCCTTCGCTCGGATCTCATCCACACACTTTAAACATATTCGGGTCCAGGACTGAGGACTTATGTTTTCAGTACACCAATTTTTAAAATTGCTTGCCTTTACTTTCATACCGTCCATCTTTAAAGCTTAAATCCCATAATCGAAACATCATCTGTCAGGCCACCCTCTCCTATCCAGTCGTCTATAGTCTGATTCAGGAATTTATACTGCTCACTGAGTGTCTTCTTTTGGATGGATTTGATCATCTCTTCAAATTTCTCCTGAGAAAATTTCACACCGTCCTGATTTTCCTGATTGAAGTACCCATTGGAGAACATATAGTAGGTAGCATCCTCCTGAATCTCAATCTTATCAGCCATCAGGTCATCCACATTCTCCTCAGATTCACCTTCCAACACCACCATTTCCTTTCCATTGAAAATAATCATGTCCTGATTGATTCCGCTAAACTGAAGGGTCTTTGCGTTGTTATCAAACAGTGCTACGGAAACCTTAAGGTCGCATTCCAGTTCTTTAGAGCCCGCGGCATCCAGTTCCTGAGTCAATTCCTTAATAATATCTCCTGAGTGAAAAATCTTCCTGTCCTGGATCAAATCGTTGAGAATAGAATCCGCGATGAGGGTCTTCAGTGATCCCACGATTCCTTTCCCATCAAACTCAATAAGGGCTATTACGGTGTAATCTTCTGATCTGAAATTCAAACTTGTCGTCCAGATAAACTCCTCACTAAAGAGGTACTTGGTACGATACATTACAAAATGCTCAGAAAATATGCGGCTAAGGTAGCGTTCATTTGGAAGCATCGACTGCTGAAGTAGTCCTGCATATCGGATGCTATCTATCAGCCGCTTGTTGATGCTGTTCAGCTCTTCTGTTCTTTCCTTCACTCTGCGCTCCAACTCCACGTTGGACACCTCTAGCTCCTTGATATGCTCTTCGCTATCCACAGACTGCTGGTAGGTCTCCATGGCCCTGTCCAGCAGGCCCTTCATTTCATCAAAATTCCAGGGCTTGGTGATGTACTTATATATACCACATCTGTTGATACCATCTTTGATGGCCTCAATATCTGTAAACCCGGTAAGAATGATCTTGATCACATCAGGATGGTCGGGAAGTATCTTCTCGAGGAACTCCGTCCCGGTCATCTCAGGCATACGCTGGTCAGTGACCACCACCTGGATTTCATTCTCACTTAGTATATCAATCGCCTCAAAAGGGTTTGTAGTGGTAAACACCTTGAAAAACTTCCTGAAATTTGACTTAAATACCCTCAGGTTAGTCGCTTCATCGTCTACATAAAGCAGGGAGTATTTTTTCTCACTTCTGGTTGTTATATCTGGTGAATCTTGCAGTTCTTCCATTTCCTAGGGTAGGTAATTAGGTTGATTGTAATTAAAGATTATTTGCTCTCTGCCACTTTCGTGCTCTGATCTTTTGTCACTTTCTGGATCTTCTTAGGCAAGGTGATCACAAACTCAGTGCCCTTACCTTCTTCACTGGTAAGCTCAATCTTACCGTTGTGCTTTTCGATGATCCCGTAGGTAATGGACATTCCCAGCCCTGTTCCTACACCCACTGCTTTGGTGGTAAAGAAAGGTTCCCAAATTCTGTTCTTAATCTTTTCAGGAATACCCACACCATTATCCTTAATTCTCACCACAACTTCATTATCCAACTCCTCGGTGTAAATGGTGATCTCTCCGTCTTTGCGCTCCTTCGGTATGGCCTGAATACCATTGTTCAGGATATTCATAAATACCTGATTAAGCTGACCAGGATAACATTCTATATCCTTCATCTTCTCATCATAGTACTTAGATACCTTAATGGTATTCTTGGTTTTATTTCTAAGCAGCGTAAGCGTGGCATCAATGTTCTCATTCACATTGGCTGTTTTAGACTCCTCTTCATCGAGTCTGGAGAATACCCTCAGACCTTTTACGATTTCTATGGTTCGGGTTACCCCGTAATTTACGTCTTTGATCAGCTCGTCCAACTCTTCGAGGATCTCTTCGTACTCATGCTCTTCTTTGAGTTCCTTCACGTTCTCAATGACTTCCTCCAGATCCGCACCTTCATCCAGCCTTGAGTATTCTTCGGCAATCTCCCGCATAGATTCGATCGACATCTTGATAGATACCATACCACTGGAGATAAAGTTGATAGGGTTGTTGATCTCGTGAGCAATACCCGCTGTAAGCTGCCCCAAAGATGCCATTTTCTCAGAGTGAACAAGCTGCGACTGTGCATCCTTTAGAGACTGAATAGCCATATTCAGCTCCTCCTTGGACTTCTGTTCCTTTTTCAGAGTCTCCTTAAGTTTCTTCTCCGCAAGGAAGAGTTTCTCGTTATCCTGCAGTTGCTTATCAGCCAACTCCCTAATTTCTACTTCAGAATCCTGTAATCTCTTATAGGCCTGATTCAATTCATCCTGGGCTTTGATCAACTTCTCATTGATCCTGATCTGCTCCTCAGATGACTTCAGCAACTTGCTCTCAGACTCTTTTAGTTTCTGGTTATTCAGCTCTATTTCCTTTCTTGATTCATAGAGTTTCTTGTTAATCAGTTTCTGCTTCTTAAAGTTGATTTTAAGCTCTTCTTCTGATTTTTTCACCTTCACGTAGGCCTTGTTGGCAGACAGGTAATTATCACCAGCCAACTTCACCAAAGGTCTAAATACAAACAGCCCCTGAAGGAGAAGTATACCAAGGAAAGCAGCGAATACGATTTTCTCCACCAGACTGAAACCCGTCTTGTAGGACTGAGCCTCCTGAACAAAATAGTCCGCAATTTTATCCGTTGCTATCTGATATTTTCTAACTGTATTAATAAGAGTCTCTATGGAACTCCTAAGGGCCAGGTAGTTGATATCCTTCTCGTCCGTGGTATAGACAATGTCCATAAGGTTGCTGGCATTGATATCCATCTGTTCATAGAAGAACTTCAAGTCCTCCTGAAGCGCCAGATAATCGGAAGACGTAGAAGGAACAGCAAATCCCAGCTCAGGATCTCCGGAGACAAGTGCCTTATGTCCCTTGCGCCACTCAGGAAGTATTCTTCCTAATTCACTTTGGAAAATAGAGAAGTTTCGTTCAGTACTGGAGTAACCCATACCTACAGCAGTTTTTACGATCTGCTGTCCCATAGCCGATTGCTTGGAAGCAACCCGTACTATTGTAGGATCCTCATTAAAGTTAGTGATAACATCCTTTTGCACCACAAATATGTAATACGCCACAGTACCTGCAACTACCAGGGCTGTAATGGCGTATAGCACAGCATATAGGTCCTTCTTTAGCATAATGTATTATCGGTTGGTTGATTTTCAGATTAGTTTCGCTTACGTCTAAATTTAGTTAAACTTTTAGAATTGTAAATAACAAAATCAAGGTTCACATCCCAAAGCTATCTAATTAGAGATTGCGAATAACCAATCCATTCCATTAGAAGTATCACTAAATGAGTCATCTCTACTGGATCATTTGTGATATTTCTACATGCATTTTATCCATAAATTATCATCTACGCAATCTTAAAATATCTATTTCACTCTTACTTGGTATAAAAATCGACTCAATCAGCATTATATTGCAGTCAATAAGAAATACCCCTCCTTGGCAATTAGCAGCACTTTGGGGAAATACCTTTTATAAATATTTTAAGTAATTAAACATTTGGTTTAATCCGCAAATAGTAATTACTTTTCAAAAGTAAAATAATCACAATATCAAGTATGGATTATCTTAGAAGTTATAAGAATATATATGATCAAAATATAATTTTGATGTACAAAGGGGAATTGACCTTTGACTTAGTAACTTCGATGATTGCGACACTTGAAGAAAGACTAGAAGAACTTGAGGAGAATCGGAAAGTGAAAAAGAAATTTTACAACGTGGCTACTGAGTGCATTCAAAATCTGTATTATCACCTCGATGAGGTCAATGCGGATGAGATCAGAATAAGTAGCTATGACTCCAGATCTGCCCTGATTCTGATAGCCGCGCGAAAGAGGTTTTACAGTTTACAGACAGGTAACTATATCCCTACTGAAAGGACAGCAGAGATACAGCAAAGACTGGATGATATTAACGCTGTGGAACCGGAGGAGTTGAGAACTCTCTACAAGAAGGCGTTAAATGAGCAGGAGTTTTCCGACAAAGGAACAGGAGGACTCGGGTTCATTGATATCGCCAGAAAAACAGGAGGACAAAAATTAAGATATAAATTTCAACCAGTTACTGACAATGTATCTTATTTTACATTGCAGGTAAGATTGCCTAGAGATGTATAGGCAGAACAAGCAGATAAAGCTCTGAATAACCTTATGGAAAAGATTTTTATTGAGCCAACACGGGTTACTCCATTAGTGAATTTCGATCCCGATGAAGGATTACTTGAGATCAAAGGACGATCAAGCCCGGAGAATTCTATACTTTTCTATCAAAAGATCATTGATAACCTGGATGAGTATATCCAAAGTGATTTGACTGATTTTAAAGCAAATTTTTCTTTTGAATACTTTAATACTAGCTCATCCAAGTGTTTGTTTGATGTATTTAAGCGATTGAGCCGAATAGAAGAATCCGGCAAAGGCTTAACAATTAACTGGTACTATGAAGAAGATGACGAGGACATGATGGAAGCAGGAGAAGATTATGCAGACCTATTAGATCTTGAATTCAATTTTCTGGAAATCGAAGAATTCTAAGGATCTAGTCTTATGGAAGGACCCAAAGAGCTTTATCATGAAGAAATAAAGAAACTCAAAGATTTCAGGGTAAGGCTGGATACTCATGCCATTTATAAAAAAGACCTTGAGGACTTCTCTGATGATTATGAAGACCTGGTGGCTCAAGCCAAAGTAATCACCCGGGTATCCGACAGACTCCAGAAAAAACTCGATAATGCCAACATCCAGATCCGTGAGCAAAATGACGAGATCAAGGATAAGAATCTGGAGCTGGAAAAAACAATTAAAGACCTGGCTGAAGCGAAAGTAGGTAGAAAAGCCTCTACCATCATGTTTACTTTGGCTATCATCCTCTTCCTTTCAGAAGAATTTTTCTTAGAAGACATTATTGAATCGAATGTGTCCATCCCCTACGTGGACCTCATGGCCAAGGGCCTTATCGCCATTATTCTTAAGTTTTTCGAATCTGGCCTCGAGTCTTTCTTCCTCAACCAGGAGAAAAGAAAAATTATCAAGCAGGAAAAATCTTCCAACAGCTAAGTGTCTGGCGCAAGCTCTCTATAAGGTTTATGCTTTTTTTAAATAAGGTGCTTAAGCATGCTTCTGAACACTTCAATATTGCATATGTTTGGAAAACTCTTTAACATGCGTAGTTTTATTTCAAATCATTCAATTTTATGGAATTTTCTTTTGTAGATATTATAGTTTTCATAAGCTACTGTCTCCTCATTGTGGGCATAGGTCTTTGGGTATCCCGCGACAAAAAAGGCCATGAAAAAAATGCCGAGGATTACTTTTTGGCAAGCAAATCACTCCCCTGGTGGGCTATCGGAGCCTCGCTCATTGCAGCTAACATCTCCGCCGAACAATTCATCGGTATGTCCGGCTCTGGTTTTGCCAGTGGGTTAGCCATTGCCTCGTATGAGTGGATGGCAGCTATCACCCTGATCATAGTAGGAAAGTACTTTTTACCCATTTTTATAGAAAAAGGACTGTACACCATTCCGGAGTTTGTAGAAAAGAGATACAGCACCCAGCTGAAAACAATTCTTGCAGTCTTCTGGATTGCTCTTTATGTATTTGTCAACCTGAGCTCAGTACTCTACCTCGGTGCGCTGGCACTCGAAACCATCATGGGTGTGCCTATGATGTACGGTGTAATGGGGCTGGCATTGTTTGCCGCTGCCTATTCATTGTACGGCGGACTGTCTGCTGTGGCTTGGACCGACGTGGTGCAGGTGGTCTTTTTGGTACTGGGTGGTTTGCTTACTACCTATCTGGCACTGGATACCCTTTCGAATGGAGCAGGCATGATGGCTGGATTCAAGCAGGTATGGGAAGCCGTACCTGAGAGATTTCACATGATTTTGGATGAGTCCAATCCTGAATTTTCCAATCTGCCCGGCATTTGGGTATTGGTAGGTGGTATGTGGGTTGCTAACCTTTATTATTGGGGATTCAACCAGTACATCATTCAGCGTACACTGGCAGCCAAATCACTGAAGGAAGCGCAGAAAGGTATCGTAATGGCAGCCTTTTTGAAATTACTCATCCCATTCATCGTGGTAGTGCCTGGTATTGCTGCGTACGTAATGGTAAATGACCCGGAGATCATGGCTCGCCTGGGTGAACTAGGGCAGGTCAATATCCCGGGCCCGGGAGAATCTGACAAGGCATACCCATGGTTACTTCAACTACTCCCTGTTGGGTTGAAAGGTGTTGCATTCGCAGCTTTGGCTGCAGCCATCGTTTCGTCATTGGCTTCTATGCTCAATTCTACATCCACCATATTCACGATGGATATCTACAAGCAGTATATTAAGAAGGATGCCACTGATCGCCAGACGGTTAGAATGGGTAGAATTTCTGCTTCTGTAGCGCTGGTTATAGCCTGTATCATGGCACCACTTCTTGGAGGTATCGACCAGGCCTTCCAGTTCATTCAGGAGTATACAGGTATCGTGAGTCCTGGTATTCTTGCGGTGTTCCTACTGGGACTTTTCTGGAAAAAGACAACCAATGCAGCTGCCATTTGGGGTGCTATCCTTTCTGTGCCTATTGCCATGCTTTTCAAACTCCTACCGGGCATACCGTTTATGAACCAGATGGGACTTACTTGTCTCCTTACTATGCTGGTGATCATCATAGTGAGCTATCTGGGAGGTAAAGGAAAAGACAATGAGAAAGGCATTGAGCTGACTAAAGATCTCTTCAAAACGACTCCTGCATTCAATATTGGTGCTTTTGCCATCAGTTTGATTCTAGTGGTACTTTATGCACTTTTCTGGTAACAGATGATTCAACTCACTAAAAAGCAGGAAAAGCTCCAACGACAAGTCACTAGCAAGTGGCAGTTTGGGCTTTTCCTGCTCACTAAGCTTCCTATGGGGCTGATAGCAGGCATGAGGCTTCGCGAATTAGACACCACCCGCTGTGTGACTTCTGTACCCTTCAAGTACCTTACTAAAAATCCCTTCAAGAGCACTTATTTCGCGGTGCAAAGCATGGCTGCAGAGCTTTCTACGGCTTCACCATGTCTCCTGGCAGTGGCAGGTCACAAACCATCGATCGCGTTTATCATTGTGGACTTGAAAGCACGTTTTATGAAAAAAGCCGTGGACAGGGTCTATTTCACTTGTGATGATTGTCAAAAGGCTTTTGATGCTGTAGAACAAGCGATTGCAACTGGTGAGGCTCAAAGTGCCACATTCAAAACCGTTGGGAAGATGGCCGATGGCACTGTGGTTTCAGAGTTTGAGTTTACCTGGTCTTTTAAGCAACGTTCATAAATCAACCACTTTCTTGTTGGATTGTGCCTCTTTGATGGCTTTATCTACCTCAGAAAGTAAAATTTCTATGTTTTCAAAGCCTTCATTGTCAGACGCCTGAGGCAGGTTATCCATCCCCAATTTTTCCAAACGATCATAGACCATAAACACATCTATTTTGTGGATATCCATACCGGGCTGAAACTGCTCAACTTCAGGATCTGCGACCTTCACGATCAACCGGGCCGTTTCCAGATCATCCAATATCTCACGAATAAATCGCCTGGGGATATTCAGGCTGCTGCATAAGTGCTCAAAGGAAACAGGCTCATCGTTGCTTTGAAAATCCTTCACTATCCTCCGCAATACGAGAAGCGTCATCTTCCTTTTGGATTTCAAATTCATCTTCAGCTCTTCATTGTCGTACGCCCAGCCTCCTACATTTTGTACCGCAAAGGCAAACTCTGCACCGAACAATAAAATCATCCAGCTCAACTGAAGCCAGATAAGAAAAAGTGGAAGCGCTGCAAAACTCCCGTAGATCACACTATATCGAGAAAGGTAAACCTGCCCTTCTATCCAGGCAAACTGAGTGATCTGATAGGCTGTCCCTGCCAAAACCCCGGCAATCAAAGCTGGTTTGATCTTCACGGAGGTATTTGGAAAAACCATGTAGAGGAGAAAGAGTAGAAACCAAATGAGCGTGTAGGGTATCAGCTTGATGAAAAACAGAATAATCGGTCTGAAAAGCCCCAAAATGCCCATACTATCTGTCAGACTCTCGATACTCGTGGTAATAAAAACCGTCGCTGAGCTGGCCATAATCAGAATCAGTGGCCCCAACAAAATCACCGACATATAGTCAGTAAGCTTCCGCTTGAGGGTTCGCCCCTTCCGGGTATTCCAAATATCATTGAAGGCCACCTCTATGTTGTTGAGCAATCTGGCCACGGCGTAGATCAAAAAGACCGCACTTATACCCGATATAATCCCTCCACTTGAGGTGGATAGCATTTTATTGGCAAACTTCAGGGTGTAATCCAGAACTTCCTGCTGACCGCTAAAATATTTGATCAATTCATTCTTCAGATAATCCTCCAGCCCAAAGATGGTGGCAATACCAAAAGCCATGGCCACCACGGGCACTACAGACAATACAGAAAAATAGGTCAGCGCCGAGGCCTTTTCCCCACACTTATCTTTATCAAACTCAGACAGTGTAATGACCCAAATTCTAATCTGGCGATAGAGAAACCTGCGTCTTTTGGGAAGTGTGTCCAGTTTTATCTTCCAAAGATCCTCATGCAGGAAATTTTTGATGCTATTGACGTGCCGGGCAACCATATTATTTATCGGAAATACGAGCCAAGATAATTAATAAGGGCGCAATAAATGAGAAAAAGAGGCATAAGCCTCTTTTTCAAAGTAATTGCAATATGCAATATTCACCATAACAACCTCATGAGGTTTGTTCTAAAAAAATTGATTCACCTAAAATCAACTAATGAGGAATTTTAACCGGATATATAACCACTAAAGTTAGGCATACCCCTATCCATGCTTCAATTCGAGTACTGTGATCTCAGGCAAGATCCCTACACGACCCGGATAACCCAAAAATCCGAACCCCCTATTGACGTATAAGTATTGGTTTCCACTCTTATATAAATCCGCCCATTGCTTATAAATATACTGGGATGGGCTCCAGCGAAAATCGCCTATTTCAATCCCAAACTGCATACCATGCGTATGCCCTGCCAGCATCAGGTCGATATCCGGGTACTCCGGTCTTACCTGTGCATCCCAGTGGCTGGGGTCATGAGAAAGTAAAATCTTGAAAGGGGCCTCCTCTGTGCCCGCATAGGTTTTGGCCAGGTCTCCATATTTTGAAAAACGCCCTGCACCCCAGTTTTCCAATCCCAAAATAGCTATTTGATCTGATCCTTCCTTGATCAACCTATTTTCATTGAGCAGGATATCCCAGCCCATATATCGGTGCATCTCCTGCAGCTGGTGAACATCTGCTTGTTTCGCCTGTGGGCTAGCCCAGCTCCTATAATCCCCATAGTCATGATTGCCCATGGTGGAATAAACCCCCATAGGAGCATCAATTTTCCTGAAAATATCCAGATAGGGCTTGGCCTCTTCACTCTGATTGTTGACTAAATCCCCAGTGAAAAAGACAATATCACCTTTCTGTTGATTAATCAGATCCACTCCACCCGCTACAGCTGTCTTATTGAAAAAGCTGCCGGTGTGTATATCTGAAACCTGAACAATTCTGAGACCATCAAATGCTTTAGGTACATTGGATGAAACAATTTCTCTCCTTCTGATTCTATAGTCGTGAGCCCCGGAAACAATACCGAAACTGAAGACAGCAATCGGAACCGTACCCGCAATAATGGCCGACTTTGAAATAAACTCGGAACGCGAGAGGTCCTTTGGAGCCTCTGCCCTTGAGGGCATCATATTCATCACAAAAGTGACCAGTCTCCTGAAATCATCAGTCAATAAAAAGATAGCTGAAATCAACTTGCCTATAAGGGTGATGAAAAATGCCGTGGTGATAAAAAGCCTCAGGTTTTGAAACTGCTTCGGATCCAATTGCTCATAAAACATAATACCAGCAAACAGCACAGCCGATATACCAAAATATGCTACTGAAATCAGCCTTCTGGTGACCACTTCATAATCTGAGATTACCAGACGAATGGCTTGATAAATATATAGATCGAAAGCCATGTAGAGTACGGCCGCTATCCCAAAGAAATAAATTCTACTCATAAGCAAAATGCCCCGATCAAATGATCGGGGCAGGTTTTATGTTAACTAATCCCCAAATACCGGTTGACCCGTGCAAAGAAGAGGTACATCACAGGCACAATGACCAGCGTAAGGAATGTAGCAAATGACAATCCGAAAATAATCGTCCAAGACATAGGTCCCCAAAAAGCCACATTGTCTCCGCCAAGGTAGAAATCCGCATCGTAGGAGTTAAGGAATTTGATGAAATCCACATTGAATCCTACTGCCAGCGGAACAAGCCCCAAAACCGTGGTGATGGCTGTGAGCAATACCGGTCGCAACCTGGTTTTTCCGGCCACAGCTATGGCTTCCACAATTTCATTAAAAGGTAACTTATCTACCCCTAGTTCCTGCCGCTTGCGCTCACGACTCAGCTCGATAAAGTCTATCAGTACGATGGCATTATTCACCACTATTCCTGCCAGTGAAATAATCCCCACCATAGACATGATCACCACAAAGTTCATTTGGAAAACTACAAGCCCAAGAAAAACTCCAATGGTACTCAAGACTACCGACATCATGATAATGAAAGGAGTGGTCACTTTATTGAACTGTGCCACGATGATCAGGAAGATGAGGCAAACCGCAATACCAAGGGCCTTTGATAGGAATGCCATCTCCTTGGCTTGTTTTTCCTGCTCACCACTGAACTTAAACTCATACCCGGCAGGCATCTGGAAATTGCTGAGCAACTCCTGAATCTCCCCATTGATCTCAGTGGCATTGTAGCCGGTGATCACATTGGAACTGATGGTAATGACCCTATCCATATCTTTCCTTTTGATAGAGCCGTAAGTAGAGCTGAGCTCTGAAGTGGCCACCGATGATATAGGCACGCTTACCATTTTACCAGATGTCTGATCTCTGAAGACAACACTCTTGTTCATCAGTGCATCCACGTCATATCGATACTTTTCCATGAGTCTTAGCTGCACCTCATAGTCATCTTCCCCTTCCTTGTATTTGGAAACTTCCTTACCAAACAGTGCCGTTCGCACTTCCATGGCTATGGAGTTGGTAGACAGCCCAAACCTTCGGGCTTTTTCCCTGTCAATGTTTACCACCAGTTCAGGTTTACCTGTCTCCAGATCGGTTTTCAGCTTCTCAATACCCTGGATACCCGACTCATTAATGGTCTTCTTCATTCTCTCGGTCACTTCTATGAGTGTTGCAAAGTCCTCACCGGATACCTCTATACTAATCGGTTTACCCGCTGGCGGGCCATCCGCATTCTGATCCACTGTCACAGCCACACCAGGGTAGCCGCCAATAGCTTCCCTGATCTCAGCCAGTATCACTTTGGTATCTATGTCATTTCGATATTTGAACTCTTTGAAATTGACGGTAATCCTTGCCTTATTAGGGGTATCCTGCTGTCCAAATGCTGAAGGATCATTGGGATCTGATGTTCCCTGGCCCACATTGGCAATGATGGACTCCACGATGCTTTCATACGGCTTCACCACGTCAAAAACAATGTGTTCAATCTTCTGGGTAAACTCATTGGTATGTTCAATATCGGTACCTACCGGGTACTCAATGAAGACGTTGATGTACTTGGGGTCTGTTTTAGGAAAGTACTCCACATCAGGTGGAAATACGTTCATCAGTCCAAAAGATCCAAAAAACATCAAAACTGTGCCCCAAAAGAATAAGGCAGGTTTCCAACCTGAAAGTGCAAAATCCAATGTGGACTTATACAGTCCCTCTAACCAGGGTAAGAAAGTTCGTTGAAACCTTCTGGACGATGGCACCAGTACATATACATTCAAGATGGTAATTAACCCGGCTATAATCAGCAAGTTGCCCAACACTGTGGCCTTAGCGAGTAACAACAATGCTCCAAGCACAATGGCTACGGCTACAAAAATCATGATGCGCTTCCTATTGGTCTCGCCAGTTTCCAGCTTCATAAAAGCCGCAATAAGCACCGGATTGATGACCAAGGCCACAAACAATGAAGAACCCAACGTAACCATCAACGTGATCGGGAGAAACTTCATAAACTCTCCCATGATCCCGGGCCAAAAAGCCAACGGAAGGAATGCCGCCAAAGTGGTGGCTGTAGAGGCAATAATCGGCCATGCCACTTCTCCCACCCCCTGCTTGGTGGCTTCAAAGGAAGACAACCCTTCCTCCCTGAGTCGATAGACATTTTCCACTACCACGATACCATTATCCACGAGCATACCCAGTGCCATGATCAAGGAGAACAGCACCATCATGTTGATGGTAATGCCAAACATGCCAAGAATCATAAAAGCCATGAACATAGAAAGTGGTATGGCGATCCCCACGAAAAGAGCATTTCGGGAACCGAGGAAGAACAATAGTACCAGTACCACAAGAATCACCCCGGAAATAATGTTGTTCTCGAGGCTATCCACAAGCTCTCTGGTCTGCTCAGACTGATCGTTAGTTTTGGTCACTATGAGGTCTTTTGGAAACACCTCTTGCTTGGCTTTTTCCAGGATCACATTAATCTTGTCAGTGGCAATCAGCAGGTTTTCCCCGCTCCTTTTTACCACATCCACCATCACCACCGGGTTACCTCGCAACCTCGCATAATCCTGAGTTTCCTTATAGTCAAAATCTACCTCACCGATATCTCGGAGGTAAACGATATTGCCCTTCTCACTCTTCACCACCACATCCAGCACTTCTTCCGGGTAAGAAAACTCACCCACCACACGGATAGACCTGCGGATATCTCCTTCCTTCACACTACCACCAGAAAGGGTAATGTTTTCACTCCTGATGGCGTTTTCAATGTCTGAAAAGTTAACCTCGCGGGCTTCCATCTGATAAGGATCCACATTCACCTTCAGCTCCTTCTCATTGATGCCCCGTATTTCCACTTTAGAAATCTCAGAAATCTTCTCGATCTCCTCCTCGAGGTACTCAGCGTATTCATTGAGTTCCTCCATACTGTAGTTTCCAGACAGGTTAATATTCAGAATGGGAAACTCCGAGAAGTTCATTTCAAACACATTCGGATCGGTTTGGAGCTCAGGAAGATCTGGCTTGGCCCTATCCACTGCGTCCTTCACTTTGATCAATGCATCTTCTATATCAGTGTCTGAGGTAAACTCCACAATAATGGTGGAGTAATCCTGTACCGAGGTAGACTTGATATTGTCCACTTCGGCAATTGCATTTACTTCTTTCTCAATAGGCCTGGTCACCAGGTTTTCCATATCCACAGGAGAGTTACCCGGGTGCGGAGTGCCTATGTACACGATCGGTTGCTTCACTTCCGGAAAGCTCTCTTTCGGTAAGGTGACATAGGTCATCAGACCTATGATGACCACAAGCATCGTCAATACATAGACTGTGGTCCTATTATTTAGCGAAAGCGTCGTTAAACCAAACTGCTTTTCGGTATTCTTGTTAGTAGATTCGTCAGCCATTTATTTGCTTTCTAAAGAGTTATACCACTTATTGATTAGTTTTTGATCGTAACGGCCGCACCAGGCGCCAGTTCTCTATACCCCTCATAAGCGATCAGCTGACCGGCAGACAACCCCTCTACGATCTCTGTCTCGAGGTTGTACGAAACACCGGGCTTCACATACACCTTGCTTGCCACCAGCTTGCCTTCCTTATCTACCAACTCGTATACATAGCTCCCTTTGCTGTCGCGCTGCACAAGCTTGGTGGGTACCACAAGGGCTTTATCAGTCTTGTAGTCGATCATGTGAAGAACCACCACCTGATTCGGTTTGATTGGGAAGTCGACCGCTGGCAATCCTACTTCTACCTCGAATGTTCTGTTTTCACTTTTAATTACCTGGCCCACAGAGGCAATTTTGGAAATCACTTCCTTGTCCAAAGAGGGGAAATACACTTTCACCTGCTGACCAACTTGAAATTTGCCCAGGAATGACTCTGACACATCCGCAGAAATGTAGGTGTCATTTTGATTCACAATTCTTACCAGCGGCATACCAGGTGAGGTCATCTCACCTTCCCTCACCGGAATATTGTCAATTATCCCGTTGAAAGGAGCCACTACATTGGATTGACTCAGTTGAGAATTGAGGGTTTTTAACTTGCTTTCCAGGGCTTCCTTATTGTTCTTCGCTTGCAGGTACTGCACCTCCGTACCGATATTTTGCTCCCACAGTTTAGCCTGTCGCTCGTAAATAGTAGCCGCCAGCTCTAGTTGTGTTTTCACTTCCGAAATGCTGTTTCTTAAAATATCCGCATCCAGTTGGACCAAGAGCTGACCTTTGGCCACTTTTTGTCCTTCAGTGACTTTAATGGACTCTATTCTACCCATAGTTTCGGCAGAGAGCATCACATTTTTTCTGGAAGCCACTGTGCCCCGTACTTCTACCCAATGTTCAAAACTATCTGGAGTCATCTTCAATGTGGTGATCAGTACTTTATTCCCTTCTTTTTTCTCCAGCTGACCGGACTGGATCAGCTCGGCCTCAAGATCAGAAATTTTGGTTTCCAGTTCTTTTTGTTGAGCTTTCAATTCATTTAGCTCCGTCACTTTATCCTTGGCCGCTTCTGTGCCACCGCACGCATAAACCAGCGCCGAAATAATTACTATGTAGGTGATTTGATTGATCTTTCTCATGATCTATTGTTAGTTATAAAGTATTCCTAATGCTTTTTTCAATTCTAATTGCGCAATGATTGCGTCGTACAACGCGCTGAAGTAATTCGTTTGGGCCTCCTTCAGCGAGGTATCAGCCTCGATTACCTCCAGGTTGGATCCCACGCCCTCCTGGTATTTGATTTGGGAAATATTGAAGATATACTCTGCGAGCTCCGCATTCTCCTTTTGCACTTCCAGTCTGCTCAGAGCATTGTCCAGGTTGTCCTGAGCCCTCTTAATATCCAGCTCGATAGACCGTTCCAATACCTCAAAACCATTTTCGATCTTGGACAGACTCAATTTTTCCTGCTGAATCTGATAGTTTCTCTGCAAACCGGTGAACATATTCCACTTGAGGCTCAGACCAAGTGTAGAATATCCATACCACTTATCGGGTCCCACTCCATTTTGATCTTCAAAATCAGTATTCGTGGCAAAGAGCCCACCGAAATTTGGCGACTGTGTAGAATATCCCAAATTGGCAAAAGCCGAAATCATAGGGATCGCTTCGGCATACTTATTCTTAATGTTCAACTTCTGAAGCTCATAATTGGCCTGCAACACCTGATAGTCCGGGCGGTTAGAGTAGTCCCAGTTCTCAGCTTCAGGTAGCTCTACCTTTTGCATAGCCTCATCCTCTAAAGATCCGCCGATGGTCAGCTCCTCATCAAAAGGAAAGTTCATCTGAAACTTGAGTAGCCTCATGGAGAGGTCATTGAGGTTTTCAATGTTTTCTCTGTTCACTTTCAGATTATTCAAAGTCACCTTCAGCCGATCAGCATCGATCTTCTCTGCAAAACCATTTTCATACATGGCCAGGGTGTTGCGGTAGAGGGTATCAAGCCTGTTTAAGTTGGCATTTACCAAAGAGAGCTGTTCGCGGGCGATCAGCAGGTTGTAATAAGCCTTTGATACACTCATCACAATGTCCTCACTGGTCTGATTGGAGTTTTTTACGGACAATTCCTTGTAAGCCTTCGAAGCCTGGAGGCCCACAAAATACGATCCATTAAAAATCATTTGATTGATACTCAGATTGGCATCCCCCGCTCCTTTGAGCTGGAAAATATTGCGGAGTGCAACGACATCTCCATCTGATAAACCCATCTGACTAGCCTGCTCATCGGTGATGAAAAAGGAGCCACCTCCAGCGGTATATTGAGTGAAGAATCTTGGCTGAGTAGGGCTCTGCTGTACAGACACTGAACCCGACACCTGGGGCAGGCCAATACCAACAGTCTCCTTCACACGAGCAGTAGCAATCTGCTCATCTAACAGTGCGTTCTTGGCATCCACGCTGTTTTTCAGTGCGTACTCCACGCAATCGTCCAAAGTAAACGAGCCGGAGGTCTCCTGAGCCACCAGCCATGTACTGAGCATTAAAAAAAGTAAGGTTAGTTTTCCTTTCATTTTGAGTGATTATTAACTTCCTGAGATTGATATTCCTGATATAATTGTTTGCCTTTTTCTGACAGAAGCCCATGCACGAAATGATCAAACACCTGCATCTGCACTTCTATGAAATCAAATTCTGAACGCGGGAAAACCTGATCGCTAAAAACCATCTGGACGATTTCCATCCTAAGTATGGCCAGCACCCGCGCATTCAGTTCCAGCCGGTAGTACCCCTCCTGCTTGCCACGCTCTATGTTATCGATGATTTGCCCCACCAGATACTCGGATTTGAACTCCTGAAAAATTGCCCATGCCTCGGCATGATACTTATGAAGGTCATAAAGCAAGGATGGGTTTACCCTGAAAGCATGCTCGCGCATGCATTTGGCTAGCTTAAATATCTCATCCACTGCATTGACGGCCGATTCAATGACCCTTCCAAACTCCGCCATCTCACCATCCATATGAAACCTGACAACCTCCGTAACTAACTCATCTTTGTTGCTAAAATGCAAATACAGGGTCTTTTTAGACATGGCCAACTCTCTGGCTACATCGTCCATCGATACCGACCTGACTCCATATTGCATAAACAGTGAATGTGCTCCTTCTAAAATTCTTTCCTTCGCCACAGAGATTTGGATGTTTTCCGCAAATTTAAATATGGAAACTTTAATTATACTTAAAGTTTCCTCAGTTTCTACGGGCAACGATCAGGAAGGTTCAATGAAATTGATTTTTTTTTAAAAATATTTCTGTTTCTTGCGGCAGACCTGATGAAAACAACCAAATCCAATCTCTTTTATCGCAAATCTGGCAAAGGGCCCCATCCCCTAATCCTTCTTCATGGATTTGGACAAGAGCATTCAGCGTTTGATACCTGGCTGAAAGCATTGGAAAACAATCACACGGTGTACGCCTTTGATCACTACTATCATGGACAGAGCACTCGGGAAGATTCCCCGCTTACCATCGCACAATGGAAACAGCAGTTTGAGGATTTTCTCCTCAGGGAGGACATCACGAAATTCTCAATCGTTGGTTTCAGTCTTGGAGGAAGATTTGCCCTGGTCACCACAAACCTCTTTCCGGAAAGAATCAGGCACCTTATACTGATCGCACCGGATGGTATCTTTCGAAGCATTTGGTTTCGCCTGGCCACAAGTAGCCTGGGCAATCCGCTCTTTAAGTACCTGATGCTTCATCCAGATCACTTCAATACGCTACTAGATACATTCAAGACATTGAGAATCACCTCATCATCTATGGTTCGGTTTGCTCAAAAAGAGCTCCAAGGCAAAGACAATCGCAAACGTGTCTATCGTACCTGGACTTACTTCAAGCCTATCCAAGTGCCTATATCAATGGTAGCCCGGGTCATCAACCAACATGGCATTCAGACGCACCTGATTCTTGGTACGCTTGACAGCATCATCCCTCTGGGCAAAATCCTCTCAAAAACCACCAAAATCCGTACATTAGAAACACACAAACTCCCTTATAAACACCATCACATGATCGAGGCTTCAAAAACCTTGGTTCCTTCTTTGCTTTCAGGGGAATTCTTTGATTAATTCTTCTATTTTTGCGGTGACAAATACAAGGTCCTCTCGCATGATTTACATCTTTCAAAAATCCACGGAACTCATTTACGTGGTAGGCAGCAAAGTCGAAATCACCCCTGATACAGAAAAAAAACTGGAATGGCTCTTATCCGGCGCCAAACTCCTCCCCGATCAAAGCATTCAGGGTTCATTTGTGGGACCACGAAAAGAGATGATCACTCCCTGGAGCACCAATGCGGTGGAAATTACCCAAAATGCGGGTATTCAGGGCCTTGAGCGCATAGAAGTATTCAGAGCAGACAAGGGGCAACTCTTTGACCCCATGCTCCAGCAGAAATACAAGCTGATAGATCAGGAAATTTTCACACTGAAAATCACTCCGGCGCCCATTCAGCACATAGAAGATCTGGAAGCTTACAACAAAAGCGAAGGACTTGCCCTGAGTCAGGAAGAAATTGATTTTCTCAAAGAAGTTTCTGAGGAAATCGGCAGAAACCTGACAGATTCGGAAGTATTTGGTTTCTCACAAGTCAACTCAGAGCACTGCCGTCACAAGATTTTCAATGGCACCTTCATCATCGATGGTGATGAGCAGCCCATGACACTTTTTCAGTGGATCAAAAAAACCTCCAAGGATCACCCGGGACAGATCGTATCCGCCTACAAGGACAACGTGGCTTTTGTGAAAGGGCCCGTAGTAGAGCAATTTGCTCCCCGAACGCAGGATAAGCCGGACTTTTTTGAAGTCAAAGACTTTGACTCCATCATTTCCCTAAAAGCCGAAACACACAATTTCCCCACCACAGTAGAGCCCTTCAACGGCGCAGCCACAGGCTCTGGTGGTGAAATCAGGGACCGTATGGCTGGTGGCATTGGTAGCTTTCCACTGGCCGGATCTGCCGTATACATGACCTCATATTCCAGACTGGAAGAGGGAAGAAAATGGGAAGAAAAGGTCAATCCAAGGAAATGGCTTTACCAATCCCCAAAAGATATTTTGATCAAGGCCTCCAACGGGGCCAGTGATTATGGTAATAAGTTCGGTCAGCCACTCATCTGCGGGAGTGTACTCACTTTTGAGCATGAAGAAAACAACGAAACCATCGCATTCGACAAGGTCATCATGCTGGCTGGAGGTATTGGATTCGCTAAGCTCAAAGATGGCATCAAGAAGAAAGTAGAGAAAGATCAGACCGTGGTAATCCTCGGTGGAGACAACTACCGAATCGGGATGGGCGGAAGTGCGGTATCTTCTGTAGATACCGGGGCCTTTGATACATCACTGGAACTCAACGCTGTGCAGCGTTCGAATCCGGAAATGCAAAAAAGAGTAGCCAATGCTGTCCGGGCTATGGCCGAGCTGGATGACAATCCTATTATCTCCATCCACGATCACGGTGCCGGTGGTCACCTCAACTGTTTATCCGAGCTGGTGGAAGATACCGGTGGGGATTTTAAACTCGAAAACTTCCCCATGGGTGACCCTACCCTTTCGGAAAAAGAACTGATCGGCAATGAATCCCAGGAACGAATGGGCTTGGTCATTGACCCTGATAAAGCAGAATACCTACGCAATGTATCCCTGCGCGAAAGGGTGCCATACTACGAAGTAGGAACTACTTCCGATAAAATGGAATTAAAATTCAGTCGTACCGGAGCCACTCAGGCCCCTTTCGATCTGAAAATGAGTCACCTGTTTGGAGCATCTCCCAAGACCATCCTTACAGATAAGACCCAGGCAAAATCCTTTCCTGAAAAGGACTATGATGCTTCCAAGATTGAGGATTATATAGAAAAGGTATTGCAACTGGAAGCAGTGGCCTGCAAAGACTGGCTTACGAATAAAGTAGACCGCTCAGTGACTGGAAAAGTAGCCGTACAGCAAACAGTGGGTGCCGTGCAGGTACCCCTCAACAATGTGGCGGTCATGGCACTGGATTACCTCAGCAACAAAGGCATTGCTACCTCTATTGGGCACGCTCCAGTACCCGCACTGATCAATGCGGGTTCCGGATCACGGTTGTCAATCACAGAATCGCTTACCAACCTCGTGTGGGCTCCACTGACGCTGGGACTACCAGGAGTCTCTCTGAGTGCCAACTGGATGTGGCCTGCCAAAAACGATGGTGAAAATGCACGACTCTACCAGGCAGTAAAGGAAATGAGTGAATTTGCTACGGCACTTGGGGTAAACATCCCTACGGGTAAGGATTCCCTCTCCATGGCACAGAAGTATCCTGATGGAAAAAAGGTACTGGCTCCCGGCACCGTAATTGTGAGTTCGGTGGCTGAGGTAAGTAACCTCAGAAAGGTTGTAACTCCCAATCTCAAAGATGTTTCGGACAGCTCGCTGATCTATGTCCGTTTCAGCAACAAACCCATGGCCATTGGTGGTAGCAGCTTTGCACAAGCCAATGCCTTCATTGGAAATGAAGCACCCGATACGGACCCTGATACCGTAGTGAAAGCATTCAATGGCATTCAGGAGCTGATACAACAAAACCTCATTCTCGCCGGGCATGATGTCTCTGCCGGAGGACTGATCACAACCCTTCTGGAGATGAACTTCCCGAACACCTCGGGGGGTATGGCCATCAATCTGGACGAGCTCACTGAAACTGACATTACCAAGCTGCTTTTCTCAGAAAACCCTGCGGTAGTCATTCAAACACAAAGACCGGATAATGTCCTGAACCTCCTGAAACTGCACGGGGTGGAGGCTACTGTCATCGGTATCACCACCAATAAGCGAACAATCAGTCTCAGGAAAGACGACTGGAATCTGGACTTGTCCATTGACCACCTCAGAGACATCTGGTTTAAAACCTCTCACCTCCTGGATCGTGAGCAGTCCGAACCTGGTCATGCAGACCTTAGGTTCAACAATTTCAAAGAGCAACCACTTGCTTACGAGTTTCCGGAAAACTACACAGGCACTTTTGCTAAATACGGCATAGATCCCAAGCGACGAACATCCACCGGGGTTAAAGCAGCCATCATCAGAGAAAAGGGAGTAAACGGAGACCGTGAAATGGCCTATGCGCTTTACCTCGCAGGTTTTGATGTGAAGGATGTACATATGACTGACCTCATCAGTGGGCGTGAAGACCTCAGTGAGGTGAACATGATTGTTTTTGTGGGTGGGTTCTCCAATTCTGATGTCCTAGGCTCTGCCAAAGGATGGGCGGGATCATTCCTTTTTAATGAAAAAGCCAAAGCAGCTCTGGATGCATTCTATGCACGCGAAGACACCCTTTCTCTTGGAGTTTGCAATGGTTGTCAGCTTATGATGGAGCTGGGCCTCATTTACCCGGAGCTGGGTGAGCAGCATCCGAGAATGCATCACAACAGTTCTGGTAAATTTGAATCCGCATTCATCAATGTGGACGTACTGGATAACAGCACCGTGATGTTTGGGTCCCTGAGCAACAGTAAGCTGGGCATCTGGCTCGCACACGGCGAAGGAAGGTTTATGCTGCCTGGTCAACCGGAAGATTACAACATCCCGGTGAAGTATTCTTATGAGTCGTTCCCTGGCAATCCTAATGGAAGTGATTTTGCTACCGCGGCGGTGGCCTCAAATGACGGCAGACATGTCGCCATCATGCCCCACCTGGAGCGATCCATTTTCCCCTGGAATTGGGCTCACAATGAAGAAATCAAAGACAATGAGGTGTCTATTTGGATAGAACCGTTTGTAAATGCACGGGACTGGATAAAAAACCTTTAATAATTGCATGGTGGCCTTTTGATTTTTAAAAAAGACTACTACTTTTGCAATCCGTTTTGGCCTATGGTGTAACTGGCAACACGTCTGATTTTGGTTCAGAAGAGTCTAGGTTCGAGCCCTAGTAGGCCAACAGATCCCGGTCCAACTTATATGGATCGGGATTATTTATTTAAACGACTGTCATGTCCTCAGTAAAAATTTTTGCAGGAAAAGGTACTACAGAACTAGCGAGCAGCATTGCCGAGCAGTATGGAAAACCTTTGGGTAACTCTACTTCGCAAAAATTCAGTGATGGCGAGCTGAACTTCAGCTTCAACGAATCCATCAGAGGAAGTGACCTGTTCCTGATCCAATCTACCACTCCCCCTTCTGACAACATCATTGAGCTTTTGCTCATGATAGATGCTGCCAGACGTGCCAGTGCCAAATATGTAACTGTAGTTGTTCCTTATTTCGGATATGCACGACAGGACAGAAAGGATCGTCCACGTGTATCCATTGCAGCCAAAATGATGGCCAACCTACTGACAGCAGCAGGTGCCAACAGGCTGATGACCATGGATCTTCACGCCGGACAAATTCAGGGATTTTTTGACATTCCGGTGGATCACCTTGACGGATCTGCGATTTTCATTCCTTATATCAAAAGCCTGAATCTGGATAACCTGATTTTTGCTTCTCCTGATGTGGGCGGAACTGCCAGATCCAGAACGTTTGCCAAGTATTTTGAGGCCGACATGGTGGTATGTGATAAGCACAGAAAGCGTGCCAACGAAATCGCCTCTATGCAGGTGATTGGTGATGTAGAAGGCAAGGATGTGGTTTTGGTAGACGACCTGGCCGATACAGCAGGCACCATTTGCAAGGCTGCAAACTTACTGAAAGAGAAAGGTGCCACCACCGTGAGAGCGGTATGTACGCATCCAATCCTATCCGGAAAGGCTTATGAGAACATCGAGTCTTCTGAGCTGGAAGAACTGATTACCACAGACACCATTCCGCTCAAGCAGAAAAGTGACAAAATAAAAGTGTTGACTGTAGCTGACCTATTTGCGAAAGCCATCAAAAAGGTTCACGACAATGAGTCAATAAGTGCATTATTCATTAAGTAACAAACAAACAATTTAAATACATATTTTATGAAAAGCGTTGAGATTATAGGGTATAAAAGAGCAAATCTTGGCAAGACCGAAGCTAAAAGATTAAGAGCTGAAGGAATGGTCCCTGGTGTACTTTACGGTGGTGAAGAGCAGATCCATTTTTACGCTCCGATGATTTTATTCAGAGAGCTTGTCTATACCGACGAAGCACATTTTATCAACTTGAATGTGGAAGGTCAGATTTTTGAAGCCATTCTTCAAGACATCCAGTTCCACCCAGTAAGTGAAATGATTGTGCATGTGGACTTCCTGCAGTTGTTCAGAGGTACGAAAATCAAAATGAACATCCCTGTACACCCAGTTGGAACACCTCCTGGTATCCAGCAAGGTGGTAAGTTGATCAAGAAATTGAGATTCTTAACTGTAAAAGCACTGCCTAAGGACATGCCGGAGCACATCAACATCGATGTGTCCAAATTGGGTCTTGGTAAGTCTGTAAAAGTTGGTGATGTTCCTACTGAAAACTTCGAAGTATTGAACAATCCGCTTGTGACCATCATGGGTATTGAAATCCCTAGAGCACTTAGAGGAAAGTCTCTTGAAGGTGAAGAAGAAGGTGAAGAAGGAGCAGAAGGTAGCGAAGAAGCTGCTGAAGCACCTGCTGAAGGATAATCCGAATTTTCATTGTAATAAACGAATCCTACCCCGAGCAATCAGGGTAGGATTTTTTATTTTAGCACACTTATGAAATACTTAATTGCCGGGCTGGGAAATATAGGCGCTGAATATGAGCTGACGCGTCATAACATCGGTTTTTTAATCCTGGACAGACTCGCCGATCGTGAAGGTCTGAAATTTGAACATGACAGACATTCCTTCATCACCGAGCTTAAATACAAAGGCCGTAGCATCCACCTGATGAAGCCAACCACTTACATGAACCTGAGTGGGAAAGCGGTGAACTACTGGCTCACCCAACTCAAAATTCCCAAGGAGAATCTAATGGTGATCACGGATGACATTGCCCTCCCCTATGGGAAATTAAGACTTAAAGCCAAGGGGTCTGCCGGAGGTCATAACGGGCTCAAAAACATAGAGCAGATGATCGGCGGACAGGATTATCCCCGACTGAGATTTGGTGTAGGCGACGGATTCGGCAAAGGCCAGCAAGTTGATTACGTCCTCAGCCCTTTCAATAAGCAGGAAATGGACGAAATTGTCCTCAATATGGATTTGGCCATCGATGCCCTACTCTCCTTTTGTACCATAGGACTGGAACGAACCATGAATCAATTTAACTAAACACAATGACTGATCACCTAACCTCTATAGGCATTCAAATCATACCAAAAAGCAAGGCGCTGCACACTTATGACCTGGTAGATGAAGCCATAGCTGTAATTCAGGCGAGTGGCCTCAAGCATCAGATCACACCCTTCGAAACGGTAATGGAGGGGAAATACGAGGAAATAATGAAAGTATGCGACCAGGCTCAGAAAGCAGTACTGGCTGCCGGGGCAGAGGAATGCCTGGTATACTTCCGCATCCACTACAGAAAAGATGCTGATGTAACGTTTGAAGAAAAAAGGCTCGATCGATGAACTGTAACAGCACGCTCCATTGAGCCATTCCCATAAGAAAAAAGTCATTATCGTTGGAGGGGGAGCTGCTGGCTTTTTCACTGCCATCAACATTGCCGAAAAACACCCACACTATGAAGTGTTGGTTCTCGAAAAAACCAACAAACTCCTGAGCAAAGTTAAAGTATCGGGAGGGGGTCGGTGCAACGTGACCAACGCCCGGCAACAACCCTCCGAACTCACACCTTTTTACCCACGTGGGGGCAAAAAACTGTACACCGTCTTTAAGGAGTTTTCTACCGCCGACATGGTCAGGTGGCTTGGTGATCGGGGCGTAAAAACCCATACTGAAGCTGACCTGAGAATGTTTCCCACTTCCAATTCATCGCAAACGATCATAGACTGCTTCACAGGTGAAGCTGCCCGATTGGGCGTGAAGGTTATTCAAAACTGTGGGGTAAAGCACATAGAAGCGACCGAGCATCAATGGAGCCTTGTCACCTCTCAGGGACCAATGATTGCTGATAAGTTAATCATAGCAACCGGCAGTGCTCCTTCTGTCTGGGGATTTTTGAGCCAACTGGGGTTGGACCTGGTACCCCCCGTACCTTCGCTTTTTACCTTCAACATTAAAGATCTACGCATTTCCGGACTGATGGGCACTTCCTTTTCCGAAGTAAACATTCGGATCACGGGCACTAAGCTGGAAGAAGCTGGCCCTATGCTCATCACACACTGGGGACTGAGCGGACCTGCTGTGCTGAAACTCTCAGCATGGGGTGCCCGTGAACTGGCTGAGAAGAATTATCACTTCCATATTCTTGTTAACTACCTGGGCAAAGAATCCAACGCCGAAGTGGGACAGTGGTTCGATCAACAAAAACAAGATCATCCCAAGCGAAAGGTGCTCAACTACCCTCCCGGCGAGCTGACCAGACGATTCTGGGAACAACTCTGTAAGTACTGCGAAATCGCTGAGGAAGATAACTTTGGAGAAATCACCAAGAAGCAGGTCAATAAACTCACGGAAGAACTTACCCAAGGTCTCTATGAGGTCAAAGGAAAAAGCACTTTCAAGGAAGAGTTTGTCACCAGTGGCGGGGTGGCATTATCAGAGGTAGACCTCAAAACCTTCGAAGCTCGAAACTTTCCAAACCTCTACCTTGCTGGTGAAGTATTGGACATAGATGCCCTCACAGGCGGCTTCAATTTCCAGGCCTGCTGGAGTGCCGGGTGGGTAATCTCTGAGCATATATAGCTTCCAAGACTATCTTTTGAAAAACTACCAACCAACCGAAGGCACACACCCCCGATTGGTTGTGAATCAATTATTTTACCTCCAGCACCACTACTGAAAATGGTGGCAGACTGACCGTAAGGATTCCGTTCTTCACTTTAAAGTCCTTGAAGTCCTTTGGGGTAATTTTATCCGGGTTATCAAAAGTATTGTGGTCCTGCAGTGAAGCTGAGGACAGAATTGACCCTCTGACAGTCTTCACTTCATCCCCATGAATTTTCACCTCGGTGCTGTGGGCCTTTTTAGCATCAATATTCACGAGTGAAATATGCATAACCCCCTGATCATCCCTGGAAGCTGACACAGACAAGGCGGGAAGCTTCTTCCCGTCCAATTCGTAATCCGGGGTATCTATACTCAAGGGCAGTAATGTGGCATCCTGATGCACATTGTAAAGTTTCATCACATGGTAAGTAGGTGTCAGAATCATCTTCTCTTCATCCGTGAGGATTACTGCCTGTAGCACGTTCACCGCCTGAGCAATGTTGGCCATTTTCACCCGCTCCGCATGATTGTTAAAAATATTAAGCACAGCTCCTGCGATCATGGCATCCCGCATGGTATTTTGCTGGTAAAGCACTCCTTTCGCCGTATCACCATCATACCAGCCTCCCCACTCATCCACAAAAAGAGCTACTTTCCTTTCAGGATCATACTTATCCATAATCGTTGAATGGCGAGTCACAAACTCCTCCATTTTCAGTGATTCTTCCATGGTTTTGAAGTACTGAGCCTCTGAAAAAGCCACATCAGACCCTTTATCACTCCAGTCCAATACAGAGTAATGGTGAAGCGCCACAGCTTCCATCAACTGATGAGGCACGTTCTTCATCAGGGTTTCTGTCCAGTGGTAATCATTACCAGAGGCACCTGAGGCTATTCGCTCTATCTTGGTGGATCCAGACCAACCTGGCATAAAGGTGGCGTATTGCCGGTAGATATTGGCATAATACTCTGCGGTCATATTGCCCCCACAACCCCAGGTCTCGTTGCCCACGCCCCAATATTTAACCGCCCAGGGTTTCTCCCGTCCGTTGGCCCTACGCCAATCCGCCATCGGACTCACTCCGTCATGGTTGGTATACTGTACCCAATCGATCACCTCCTGCACCGTGCCGCTACCTACATTGGCTGATAAATAAGGCTCGGCACCAAGCACCTCACACAAATTCAAAAAGTTATGGGTACCAAAACTATTGTCTTCTGTTGCACCGCCCCACCACCTGTTCACGATGGTAGGCCGCTCGCTCTGTGGTCCTACCCCATCCTTCCAGTGGTAGGTATCGGCAAAGCAACCACCTGGCCAGCGCAGGTTAGGTACTTTCAAATCCTTAAGCGCCTGGATGATATCATTTCTCACACCATCTGTATGAGGAATCGCCTGATTGTCGGCCCCTACGTAAAATCCCCCGTATATACATCTGCCGAGGTGCTCTGCAAAATGTCCGTAAATATGTCTGCTGATCTGATGCTCACCCTGATCGGCATTGATGATGACAGACGCGTTCTGAGCCATCACCAGATGTGATAAACCTAGCGCCAGAAGTAGTGTGGCAATTCTCTGCATTTTCATAAAAGTATATTAAGTGTTGATTATACACTTTAAAGTTAATCAAAATTATCTCCCTTCCAATTTCGCTTTTCTTCAAACCATTTAAAATATAATGATCTCTTATCCGTCTATAAGCCCAGGTCAAAACCAACTAACATGAAAGTAGCCATCATCATTACCGATACTCAGGTTGTCAGATTCTCCCATTTGGTCGCTTTGGAGCTGGATGAACGCCTTGCGGGGCTGGGCCTGAACACATCCATTCTGGATTTAGCTGATCCTTCTTATGAGCTCAACGAACTGGCCAGCTATGACTATTATCTTTTGGTTGGAAACCACGCTGGCCCTCTCTATAATCACGAAACCCACAGGCTGCTCACCAACCACCGGGCGCTCTGGAGAAACAAGAAAATGGCTACCGTAATGGTCACCAGTGAACGAATTTTGGCCGAATCAGCCGATGAGCAGCTTCGAACTGTACTCAAAAGTCTTAGTGCCAATTTGCTTCCTGAGGGCCTTATGGTGATGGAGCCGGAAAAGAAATTTGATGAGTCATTCAATTTGATTGATAGCGTCCTAAATTTAGCCATGTATCGGTTTCTTTTTCTTCTCGTCTACGGCACAGAAGCTAAAAATGGTGATAACCGAATGAGTGCCTGATACGATGAAGCCCGCCGCCATTTCCATGAGTCAAAAAAATGAACATATCGAAAGAACGGTAAACACTTACCGTGGAAAGCTCCTGAATTTCATCAGGAAGTTTGTCTCTGGAAGTGATGATGCAGAGGACGTGCTGCAGGATGTGTTCTACCAGTTGGTGGTGGGGTATGACCGCATAGAATCACTCGATCAGATCTCTGGATGGCTTTTTAGGGTGGCACGAAACAAGGCCACAGACAATCACCGAAAAATGAGGCCTATGGCCTTTTCTCAAATGAATCTCGCACAAGATAGTGATGAAACCCCATTGATGCTCGAGGATATATTACCCGATACCAGCAATCTGCCTGACCGGGAACTATTGGGAGAAATGATCTGGGCCAAAATAGAAGAGTTACTGGCACAAATGCCCCGGAAGCAGCGAGAAGTGTTTGTGTGGCATGAATTTGAACAAAAAAGCTTTAAAGAAATGGCGGAAGAAACCGGAGAGACCATCAATACTATGATCTCCAGAAAACGGTACGCCATTCTCGCCCTCAGGGAAGGCCTGGCGGATTTATATAATGATTTGATAAACGACTAATGGATATGAGACGATTTTGGTTTTTAAAAATAGCAGGAATGATTCTGGTGTTTTTCACGGCGGCAAGCGCCCTGGTAATGGTGCTCTGGAACTGGCTAATGCCGGCAATCTTTGGGTTGGTAGCCATCACTTTCTGGCAGGCAGCAGGCATACTACTGCTCTCCAAAATAATATTTGGGTTCGGTAAAGGAGGTAAACACGGACATCAGCATGGTACGCCATGGAAGCATTGGCAGCACAAATGGCACAACATGCCCGAAGATCAGCGCGAAAAATGGAAACAAAAGTTTGCAGATAAGTGGTGCACCGGAAGACATGAAACAGAAACACCCAAATTTAAGAAAGAGGCCGAATAGGCCTTTTTTTGTACCACTACAGCATACCACCCAGTCCTCCATATCTCCACTCACAAAAAGGTAAGCTTGCCCGGTCAAAACTTTCACTAATTTAGGAGTCATAAACAAATCCGAATATGACCAGAATCCTAATTCCCCTCCTCATTTTCTCATTTTTCATTTGCCAGGCACAGGACGACTGGGATGTCACCAGTCCCGTGGCACCCTTCCAGGAAACAACCATCACCGTGGAAGAAGGCACATGGATGAACCTGGATGTGAGCCCGGACGGAAAAACCATCGTGTTCGACCTCCTGGGAGATATCTACTCCATGCCCATCTCCGGTGGCAATGCCACCCCGCTTCGGACAGGCCATGCCTATGAGGTACAACCCAGGTACAGCCCTGATGGTAAGAAAATCTCCTTCACCAGTGATGCTGGCGGGGGCGACAACATCTGGGTGATGGATGCAGACGGCCAGAACGCCACGCAAATCACCAGGGAAGATTTCAGGCTCCTCAATAATGCCGTATGGACACCCGACGGGCAATACCTGATCGCCAGGAAACACTTCACCTCACAGCGATCTTTGGGAGCGGGAGAAATGTGGCTGTATCACATCACCGGTGGGTCGGGTATTCAGCTCACTACCCGCAAAAACGATCAACAGGATGCAGGCGAACCATGGGTATCCGGTAATTACCTCTACTATAGTGAAGATGTCTATCCTGGCGGGTATTTTCAATACAACAAAGACCCCAACAGTCAAATCTATGTGATCAAGCGATATGACCGGACTACCGGCAAAACAGAAACAGTGATTGGCGGACCAGGTGGAGCTGTACGCCCACAGATCTCTCCTGATGGCTCCAAACTGGCCTTTGTGCGCAGGGTGCGCACGAAGTCCGTCCTGTACATTCATGATCTGGCCACAGGCATTCAAAAGCCCGTGTACGATGAGCTGACTAAGGATCAGCAGGAAGCCTGGGCCATTTTCGGGGTGTACCCCAACTTTAACTGGCTGCCGGACAACCGAACCATTGTTCTTTATGCAAAAGGGAAAATCAGAAAGGTGAACACACTGACAGGTGAATCCACGATCATCCCATTTAAAGCTTCCGCCACACATCGCATTACCGATGCGCCTATTTTCAAGCAAAACCCGGCACCTGAGTCATTCCGCTCCCACGTGATCCGAAATGCCACCACTTCTCCTGATGGCAAACTTCTGGCTTTCAATGCCGCCGGACACCTCTATACCATGAAACTCCCGAATGGAAAGCCTAAACGCTTGACCACAAGTACAGATTTTGAGTATGAGCCTGCTTTTTCTCCGGACTCCAAGAGCATTGTGTACGTCAGTTGGGCGGATGAGCGCAAAGGTGCCATCCATAAAATACCTGCGACCGGAGGTACCCCTACCCGCCTGACATCAGAAAAAGGCATCTATCGTACCCCTTCATTTTCCAAGGATGGAAAAACCCTGGTATTTCGAAAAGATGAAGGCGATGGTACACTTGGGCATGCCTATACCGTAAAACCTGGCATCTACACCATGCCAGTGGCGGGTGGCACGCCTACATTTATCTGCGAAGATGGTGAAAACCCCGTTTTCAATCCTAAAGGAGACCGTGTGTATCTGCAAACCGGAGGTTATCTCTTTGGGAGCCTGGATAAGTCTTACAAGAGTGTGAACCTCAAAGGAGAAGATGAAAAAATTCATTTTCATTCCAAGTATGCCAACCAATACACCATCAGTCCTGATGGAAAATGGCTGGCCTTTGGGGAACTCTATGATGTATTTGTGATGCCCTTTTCAGACCATGGTCAAACTTTTGAGTTGACAGGTAGCACCAAGGCCTTACCCGTAACAAAGGTGGCCGAGGACGCAGGAATCAACCTGCAATGGTCAGCAGATGGTAAGTCCCTACAGTGGACACTTGGGAATAAATACCATGCTGTAAACGTCAAAGATTGCTTCACATTTCTGGAAGGCTCCCCTGATAGTATTGGGGACATTCCCAAAACCACAGTCGAGATAGAACTCACACTCAAAACCGATGTCCCAACAGGTAGCATTGCACTCTCCGGAGGTAAAGTGATCACTATGAATGGTGAAGAAATCCTCGAGAATGGAGTCGTGCTGGTACAGGGCAACAGGATTGTGGCAGTGGGCACTCAAGGAGAATTGGAAATCCCCGCAGACGCCAAAATCATAGATGTTTCTGGTAAGGTGATTATGCCTGGTCTCATAGACACACACGCTCATCTGCGAGCATTCAGGTACGGAATCAGCCCACAAAAGGAATGGTCCTATTATGCCAATCTCGCTTTTGGGATCACCGCCACGCATGACCCCTCTTCCAACTCCGAGACCTCCATGTCTCAGTCCGAGATGGTTCGGGCCGGATTAATGGTTGGCCCAAGGATCTTCTCCACGGGCACCATTCTTTATGGAGCTGATGGTGACTTCAAGGCCGTGATCAATAAATATGAAGACGCTCAAAGTGCTATTGCACGAACCAAAGCCTACGGTACTTTCAGTGTGAAGAGCTATAATCAGCCCCGCAGAGAGCAGCGCCAAATGATCATCAAAGCCGCACATGAAAATGAGATCATGGTTTACCCCGAGGGTGGTTCTACCTTCTTTCATAATATGACCATGATCCTGGATGGCCACACCAGTGTAGAGCACAATATTCCAGTTGCTCCGCTTTATCAGGACGTTATTGAGCTTTGGTCGGCAAGTAAAACCAGCAACACTCCGACGCTCATAGTGAACTACGGCGGCCTGAACGGGGAGTATTACTGGTATCAGAAGACCAATGTGTGGGAGAATGAGAAACTGATGAAATATACTCCAAGAGCGATCATAGACAGCAGATCCAGACACAGGACCATGGCACCGGATGAGGAGTATGAAAATGGCCACATACTGGTCTCACAATCCTGCAAAGCACTGGTGGATGCCGGAGTGAAAGTATGTGTAGGTGGACATGGTCAGCTGCAGGGACTTGGTGTACACTGGGAGATGTGGAACCTGGCTCAGGGTGGCATGACTAACTACGAAGTACTCAGGGCCGCTACCCTGCATGGGGCGGAATACATTGGAATGGGTGAAGACTTAGGATCCATTGAAGTGGGGAAACTTGCGGATATCATCATATTGGATGAAGATCCGCTTGCCGACATTCGCAACTCAGAATCGGTCAGACACACCATGATCAATGGCAGACTGTATGACACCAATACCATGAACGAGATAGGCCATCAACCAAATAAAAGAAGCCAATTCTACTGGGAAATGGACAGCTACAACGACAACTTCCCCTGGCATGAGGAAAGTCATAGCTTCCAGGGCTTGCACTGCAGCTGCCAGCACTAGACATGTAGTAACCGAAGCTAGTCGCCAGAGATAGTTCAACTCAGAGCAGGCCCTTTCAAAATACTTTTGAAAGGGCCTGTTGTTTTATTGCCTACTACCTGTGATTTGAACCTCCTTTATGTCCCGGTTCCCCCATCAGGCGAACCATTTCAAATAATTTCCTTAGGACTGTAATAATTAGAGAATAACGTCCTGATTTCACAAATCGGATATATTTTTGCAGTTCCGACCAATATTTACACATCCAACAACTCGACGAAACTGTTATGCCCTTCAACGGGTTTATAGTGCCTTGTATCTGAAATACAAGGTGACGAAAGGAATTAATTGCTAGTATTAATGCATTGACCTCCTTATGTGGATGAATACTGAATGAAAGATAGCACAAACCATATCACACTCGATATCCTCAATAACCTTCCCGGGTTAGTTGTGCGCTATCAGCTCCACTCAGATCATACTGATGAAATTGTATTCGCCAATGAGGCGGCATCCCTCCTATTTGGCTCAAAATCGGGACTGGTAGATGCCACTACCTTTTGGGAAAAGGTTCATCCGGAGGATTCGGAACCCATGCACCAATCTTTTTTTTGTTCCGCTGAAAAACTCACTCAATGGGAGTTCGAATGGCGGGTAAAGACCAACACTGGCTCAATTATTTGGTTATGGGGTACTGGCAACCCATCAAGGCAAAAAGATGGAAGTACGGTTTGGGACTGCATGATCTCTGATATTACGTCAAGAAAGGTTCTTTCGGAAACCAGTAAGCCCTTGGCGGCGGATCATGCCCTGCGTGAAGACTCGGAGCGCCTATTATCGTTATTGAACAATAACACCGAAGAAAGCTTTGTGCTGCTCAACAAGGACCTGCGCGTAATAAACTACAATGAGCAATTCTTAAAAAAATTTGGTGCCTACCTGGGGAAAGTCATCAGAAAAGGCGACTTGATTCTCGATCATGTAACATCAGAGCAAAGAAAACCTCTGGAAGAATTGTACTCAAGAGTACTTCAAGGCCAGGAGGAATCCAAAGAATTCTCCATTTCCGTTGATCAAGAGTTATTACATTTCCAAATCAAGTATAAACCTGTCTCTGATGAAAATGGGAGGATTACGGGCGTGTTTGTCACAACCGCAGACATTACCGATCGAAAGCGCGCTGAAGAACAATTAGCCCTGAACAACAGCCTCTTCCGATCTCTTGTGGAAAATGGCGCTGATGCTGTGATCATCATAGGCCCTGATGGCATACCTACCTACGCCTCGCCTTCTATCACCAAAGTACTGGGATATACGGAAGCCGAAGCATTATCCCTGAATCTGTTTGAAATGGTTCATCCCGATGACGTGGGAGGAGTGGCGGAAAAAATGGCTGAAGTAATGGCCAACCCAGGGGTGACCATACCAGGTCATACCTCCCGCACCCGACATAAGGACGGATCCTGGCGCTGGATGGAAGCGACCATTACCAATATGTTGCATGATCCGATCATTAATGGGATTGTAGACAACTTCAGGGATGTCACCGAACAAAAGGAACTTCAGGATTTGCTCAAAAACGCCAGTGAACTAGCCAAAATTGGAAGCTGGGAGGTTGATTTGGTTAAAAACTCTGTGTACTGGTCTGATATTACCAAGAAAATCAGGGAAGTGGAGCCCGATTTCGAGCCGGATCTTGATACCGGGATCAGCTATTTCAAGGAAGGCGATAGAGAGATCATAGCAAGCCGTGTAAAAGAGTGCATCGAAAATGGGACTCCGTGGGACGAAGAATTACAGATCACCACATTCAAAGGAAATTCCAAATGGGTCAGAACCATAGGGAGAGCAGAGTTTTCTCAGGGAAAATGTATCAGAATATATGGCAGTTTTCAGGACATCCATGATACGAAGATTGCCCAACTAGACCTACTGAAGTTTAAGCAGGTAATCGAAAATTCACGAGATGGGATTGCTCTAGCCAACCCACAGGGGAAGAGTATTTATTTAAACCCCGCTATGGAGGAAACTTTGGGCTATACAATTGAAAGCCTGCAAAAAGCCAAAGGTTCTGTTGCGGTCTATTCCGACCCCCAAAAACTCGAAGAGGTTTTTTCCACACTACTCTCGGGAGGGTATTGGAAAGGAGATGTTGAACTCCTCAATAAACACAAGGAGCCCGTCAGTTTTTACTTAAGCGGCGGGCCTATATTTGATCACACCGGTCAGCTCATAGCCATTTATGGCATCCATACTGATATCACCGATCGGATTAGAGCTGAGCAAAACCTCAAAAAGGCGTTTGATGAAAAAAACCAGATCCTCGAGAGTATCGGTGATGCTTTTTTCACCACGGACAGAAATTTCACTGTGACCTACTGGAACGGCATAGCAGAAGCCCTCTCACAAACCCCACGTGAAAAAATTGTGGGAAAGAATCTCTGGGAAGTCTTTCCCGAGGGCTTGTCCATGCAATCTTTTGAAAAATACCATTACGCCCTGAGTGAAATGGTCACTGTGAATTTTGAAGATTACTATGAATCCTTGGGTAAATGGATTGAGGCCAGTGCCTACCCCTCTGAGCAGGGACTTACTGTTTATTTCAAAGACGTAACGGAAAGAAACAAAGCACGGGAAGCCATCCATCAATCGAATGACCGCTTCAAAAAAGTGTCTGAAGCCACTAATGATGCCATTTGGGATTGGGACGTGATCAATGACACGCTTTTCTGGGGGGAGGGTTTCAAAACACTTTTCGGTCACGAAATGAGAGAAAATCAGTCCAGCACGTTTCTCTGGAGCAAGTACATTCACCCCGACGACCTGGATGATGTACTGGCCAGCCTCTTCGATGTGTTGGAAAACAACACCACCAAAAAATGGGAAAAAGAATATCGATACCTGCGATCAGACGGAAGCTATGCTTTTGTAGTAGACAGAGGCATAGTGATAAGAGATGGTGAAGGAAAAGCCATCAGGATGGTGGGTGCAATGAGCGACATCACGCATCGTAAGGAATACGAGCAGTCCCTCAAAATTCTCA